>DASRBG010000224.1:0-45215 GCA_035653735.1 Gemmataceae bacterium | reverse complement strand
ATGATCGCCATCAAGTTCAGCGTCCGCGGCCGCGACCTGGGCAGCACAGTGGCCGAAGCCCGCAATCGCACCAAGGACATCTTCAAGGCGCCGTATCGAGCGGTCTGGAGCGGCGAGTTCGAGGAGATGGAGGACGCCGAGGCGCGGTTGATGATTATCGTGCCGTTATCGCTAGGACTGATCTTTGTCCTGTTGTATATGGCCTTCCACTCTTTGCTGGATACGTTGGTCGTGCTATCCAACGTAATCGATCTATCGATGGGGGGGATCTGGGCGTTGTTGCTGACCGGAACCAACTTCAGCATCTCCGCGGCAGTCGGCTTCGTGTCGCTGTTCGGCGTGGCCATCATGGATGGTCTACTGATGGTTTCCTCCTTCAACGCTCATCGCGCCCACGGCCTGCCGCTCCACGAGTCCATCATGGAAGGCGCCTCCAAGCGGGTGCGTCCGGTGATGATGACGGCTCTGACTGCTATCCTGGGTCTCTTGCCGGCCGCTCTTTCGACCAAGATCGGCTCACAAACGCAGCGTCCGCTTGCCATCGTAGTGGTCGGCGGTATGGTCACGACCTTGTTTTTGACGCGCTACCTGATGCCAGTGCTCTACAGTTTCTACGGCCACCGCGAGCCGCCGGAAGGGTCAGGCAGCCTGGCGCATTGATATGCAGAGCCGCGACCGTAAGGGAGCGGGTGAGAAAACCGCTCCCTTACGTTCGCGGCTCTGTGAATCAGTGCTTATCCCGCGTCCGACTCCGGCAGGATTTGTTTTTCCACGATCATCCCCAGCGCTTTCATCTTGGCCCGCAAGGTGGTCCGCGAGATGCCCAGCAGCTCGCTGGCTTGTACCTGATTGCCGCGCGTGTGCCGCAGGATCGCCTCTAGAATCACGCGGTCCGCCGCCTCGCACGCCTTGCGATAAATGTCTTCCTCTCCCGAATGAAGCAGTCGCTGGATGTGGGCCGACAGGTCAAACCCAGAGGCCGGAGAGACCGGCGCGATCCCGGTCCCACCAGCCCCGGCAGGCGTCCAGTCGCGCAAGCTCTCGGGCAGGCATTCGGACGTGAGCAGCTCACTGGGAGCATGGACGAGGGCGTAGCGGATGCTGCTCTGCAATTCGCGCACGTTGCCCGGCCAGGGATACGCTTCCAAAATGCGCATCGCGTCCGGCGAAACCAAACGTACCTGACGTCCCAGGTCGCGGTTGAAGACCTTCACGAAATGTTCCACCAGGAGCGGCAAATCCTCACGCCGTTCGCGCAGCGGCGGCAAGTGGATGGTGAAACCGTTGAGCCGATACAACAAATCTTGGCGGAACCGGCCAGCCGACACGGCTTCATCCAAATCCTGGTTGGTGGCGGCGATCACGCGCACGTCGGTCTGGATCGTTTCGTTTCCGCCCAGCCGCTCGAAACGTTGTTCTTGAAGCACGCGCAGCATCTTGGCCTGCGTGGACAGGGCCATGTCGCCGATTTCATCGAGGAACAAAGTCCCCTGATGCGCCTGCTCGAATTTGCCGATGCGGCGTCGCTCGGCCCCCGTGAAGGCGCCGCGTTCGTGGCCGAACAACTCGCTTTCCAAGAGCGATTCCGGCACCGCGGCGCAGTTCATGGCCAAGAACGGCTTGTCAGTCCGGCGGCTGTGCTGATAGAGCGCGCGGGCCACCAGCTCCTTGCCAGTGCCGCTCTCGCCGACGATCAACACGGTCACGTCCAGGGGAGCGACGCGGCCAATCGCCTTGTACACCTCCTGCATGGCCGGCGAACTGCCGACGATACGATCGACCGTCTCGTCCTCCATCGCCTCCTGTTGCTCGAAGACGGCCGGCACATGGCGCAGGCGGCTCAGTTCCAGGGCTTTGTCCACGACTTCGCGGAGGCGATGAAAATCGCCGGGCTTCAGCAGATACTCGAACGCGCCGCGCTTCATCGCCTCGATGGCCGTGTCGGTCGTGGCATAGGCGGTGATGACGATGATGGGCAGGCGTGGATCGATCTGGCGAAGACGGTCGAAGGCGTCGAGGCCGGACATATCGGGCAGACGTACATCAAGCAGGACGGCGTCCGGCCGCCGCCGCTGGGCCAATTCGATGCCCTCCTTGGCCGTGGATGCCGTCAGCACCTCCAGAGCATCGGAACGCAGGCTTTTTTCCAGCGAATAGAGCACATTGGGTTCATCATCAATCACGAGCAAACGTGGCATGTGGTTCTCCGACTAATGAACCGCAAAGGACGCAAAAGACAAAAAGAACACAAAGAAAAAAGAAACACCACCCTGACATTTAGGTCCTTTTTGTCCTTTTTTGTCCTTTATTTGCCTTCTTGCGTTTCATTCATTTCTGCACGGGAAATCGAACCGTGAACACGGCGCCGCCCTCCGGTCGGTTAGCGGCCTCGATCTCTCCCTCGTGGGCCTCGACGATGCGCTTGCAGATTGACAGCCCCAGGCCCAGGCCGGTTTCCTTGGTGCTGACGAACGGCTCGAAAATCTGCGCTCCCAAGCCGGGAGGAAGACCGACGCCCGTGTCCGCCACCGAAAGCGTCAGCCATTTTCCGTTCTCCTTGCCAAGCTCCAGCCGGATCGTGCCGCCCCGCGGCACGGCATCCAGCGCGTTCAGGAGCAGATTGAGCACGACCTGGCGAAACTGGCCAACATCGGCGTGGACCCGCATCGGCTCGTCGGGCAAGCGGCACTCGATCCGCACCCCTTGCCGGTCGGCTCGCGCTTCCAGCAGTTGAACAATCTGGGTTAGCACATCCTGCGCCTCGAAGGTCCGCTTCTCGATTCGCGGCGGGCGGGCAAAGTCGAGAAACATCTGAATGGAACGTTCGAGTCGACTGATCTCCTGTTCGAGGACTTCCAAATCACGGCCATCCAGGCCGGGAGAGGGGCGGCGATCGGCCGCCGATTGCACAAGGATTTTGATGGGCATCAGTGGATTGCGCAGCTCGTGGGCGATGCCGGCCGCCATCTGGCCAACCGCCGCCAGGTGCTCGGCCCGCCGCGCCTCGCGCTCGCTTTGCTGGAGACGCTCGATCACCGCGCCAATGCGCTCGGCGATCGTGTGCAACACGCCTTCCAGTTCGTCGAGTCCCCAGCGCGCCGACAGCGTGATGGGTCCGACGATTTCGTTCAGCTTTCCGGCGGCATCGCGGATGGGCACGCTCAGACGGACAATGGATCGACTGACCGCCTGCGAGATGCCGTAGCCCGCCAGCAGCCCGGATACCGGGCCGCAAATCCCCAGCATCACGAACCCCAGCACGATCCGGTCCGTAACGAGTTCGTTGGCTCGGTTGCTTTCCCGGATTTCCTCCTCGTTGATGTCCAGATAATCCTGGGCCGGATCCAAGATATCGCGGGTGAGGATGACATCGGCCAGCTTGCTGATCCGCGCGAGGAGATGCTTTTGGTCCGGCGGATCCTCCAAGAGACTCTGAAACTCCGTGAAGAAACGCTCGTACCCGGCCCGAACGAGGCGGGTCAGTTCCTGCTCCCCCGCCGTCACCGCCGTCCGCTCCGTCTCTTCCAACCAACGATCCGCCTTCCGCCGCAAGTGCGGAACCTCATCGAGATGTCCGCGGCGCTCGGTAATCAAAAACAGATGCAACTCGTGCCGCACGTCACGAAGGGCGATCACCAACTCCTCGGCCGCTCTCATGCTCTCCGTGTTGCGGGCCAAGGCGAGGGAGGAATCCTTTTGCGATCGATAGAACTGCCACGCCGCCACGACCCCGCCCGCAAGCGTGAGAGTGCTCAACAACAGGATGGGCCAGGTCATCCGTGCCAAGAACAGCATTTTCATGGTTGTCATTCGCCTCGACGTATGCTGTGCCCTCCACGAGGGTAGCATCTCTGCCGTTGAGAATTGACCAGGATCCGTTCAGCCTGGCCAGAATTTGTACAGTTCTGAACAGAATCTGCCGACAACGTTCGCGTCCTCGGCTCGCTCATTCATTTCTCATTTTCCGCAAGTTCTTTTCCATTATAATCATGCGAATGGCGCAGCGCTCGACAGCTCGCTCGGCATTGCGTTTGCCAATAGAGAAACTAGAGACCATCCGTGCAGTTAGCATACCAGGAGCAAACCGAACCACGACCGTGACCGATCAGTGAACGGGTCGCGGTTCGGACAGCAGCCACGGAATTGAGGAACCAATGAACGACTCGACGCCAACCGTGGAGGCAGGAAACACCTCTGCTATTCCGGCCGCCTCTCCCATCCCCCCTGCCCACAATACGATGGCCGTACGGCGCCGGATGAATCGGTTCTTCGCGGCGGTGCGCTCGGCCGGTTTGCTTTTGATCGTCGTGGTCGTGTTGATGGTCTTTCTGGGCTTCTCTCTCGGTGTGCGCGTGCCCGGAATGGCAGCAGCCCCCGAAGAAATGAAGATCGAGCCGCCGCGCCGGCTGGGCGTTGATCTCGTTAAGGACCAACCGCATACGCTCTTCGTTCCCGAAGAGGTCCGCTCTGCCCTGGGTATCCGCAAAGGCGGAATCGATCGCATCGAGGTCGTCCAAGCCCCGACGCAAACACGACCGTTTAGCCTGTACGGAAACACGAAACTCGACGAAACGCGCTTGGCCCGCATTCGCGCTCGCTTTGCCCCGTGCGAAGTGGTGCAGATCGGCAAGACGGTCGATCCCGAGCATCGTACCGAGAGCGGCGAGACGGCGTACCGCGAGCTGCGTAACGGCGATCGCGTGAAAAAGGGCGACATTCTCGGCGTCTTTTTCAGCGTCGATGTCGGCTGCAAGAAGAATGATCTCCTCGACGCCCTGGTCCAGTACAAATTGGATCAGCGGATTTACGACAAACAAATGGGTTCGCCGGTGATCCCCGAGCTGGCGCTCGAAATGCAGTTCCGAAATGTCCAGAGCGACCGCAACGCCATCAACCGAGCCTTGAACAACCTTAAAGTGTGGAACATCCCTCAGGACGAGATTGATGCTCTGCACGCGGAAGCCGAGAGGATCAGCGCCGACAAGGACGCCTGGTTCAAGACGCCGGAAGGCCGTTGGGTAAAAGGAGAGAAGCAAGCCAAGAGCGGCCAGGTCGATGTCGATAAGGAGAACGAGAATCCGTGGGCTAGGGTGACGCTGCGAGCTCCGTTTGACGGCATCATCGTCGAGCGGAATGTCACAGTAAAAGACATGGTAGTAGACAACACGGTCAACCTATTTCAAATTGCCCAGGTGGATCGGCTTCAGGTCATTGCCTATGCTCCGGAGGACGATCTGCCGACCCTCAACGCCCTCAAGCATGACGAGCGTGTGTGGACCGTTCAAACCGTCGGTGCAAACTCCATCGGCGGAATCAAGGCGCCCATCGATGAGATCGGCTACTTGATCGATCCGAATCAGCACACGGCGATCATCAAAGGTTACATCCCCAACCCGAAAGAGCAGATCCGCGCCGGCCAGTTCGTCACCTGCACCATCCCGATCCCGCCGCCGGAGGACGTGGTCGAGGTGCCGATCAATGCCTTGGTGGAAGACGGCAAGTATTGCGTGGTCTTCGTGCAGGCGGATCCGGCCAAGCCCCAATACACGATGCGGCGCGTCCAGCCGATCCATCGCTTCGAGAAAACCGCGTTCGTCCGCAGTAAGCCGTTCGCCAAAAACGAGCAGCTCACGGCGGAGGAGAAGGAGATGGGCATGCTGCCTTTGGAGCCGCTTCGTCCCGGCGAGCGTATCCTCCGCACCGGCGTGGGCGAACTAAAAGCCGCCCTGATCGACCTGGAATCGCGCGCGGTCAAAGAGAAGAGAAGCTAATCACAGAGTCACAAAGAGAATCACAGAAAAAAAGACAATAGCATTCCTTCTTGCCTTTTGGTCTTTTCTCTTCCTTTTTGTCTTTTCTGTCCTTTTTTCCTCTGTGACTCCGTGGTTAGCACCTTTGGAGTAAGTAAGTGGTTCGCAAGCTCATCGAGATCGCCCTACACAACCCGCTGATCGTAATTCTGCTGGCACTGGCGCTGGCGGCGATCGGCGTCTATTCCTTCCTCAACGTTAACGTCGAAGCCTACCCCGATCCGGCGCCGGCCATCGTCGAAGTCGTGGCGCAGTTCCCCGGCGCTTCCGCCGAAGAAGTGGAACGGCAAGTCACCATCCCGCTGGAAGTGACGTTCGCCGGCATGCCCGGCCTGAAAACCATCCGCAGCCAATCGCTGTCCGGCCTCTGCGACATCAAGATGAGCTGGCATTACGGACCTCAGTACACCTACGAGGTATGCCGCCAAGAAGTCATCAACCGCATGGCCACCATCAGCGAGCCGCTTCCAGCCGGCGTGACCCCGGGCATCTCGCCCGAGTCGCCCACCGGTGAAATCTACCGCTATATCCTCAAAGTCCCCAAGGGTCCGGATGGCCGGGAGATTTACACGCTCAATGACATCAAGGCGCTCCAGGATTGGGTGCTCGAACGCGAGTTCCGCACCGTCCAGCGCATCGTAGGCGTCGTGAGTTTCGGCGGGACGGTGCGGCGCTACGAAGTGCAACCCGATCCCGACCGCCTTCGTCGATACGCCGTCACGTTGTCTCAACTTCAGGCGGCATTGACCAACAGTAATGCCACGGTGGGCGGCGATTATGTCAACCAGGGCCAGGTTGCCATGATGGTGCGCAGCGTCGGTCTGTTTGGCGGCGGCATGGACCCGGTCCATAAGGTGCTTGGTTATCTGAACCAGGAAGCAGAAGGCTACCTGAGCCGTGGCAACTTCACGGATGTGGAGAAGGAGCGGCTGCGGATTGGTCTGACGCGGCGGGAGCCGAACCCGCCGCTTACCAAGGAAGAGCGCGAACAGATTGAAACCATCGATCTGCGGGCCGCCACGCGGGCCGCCGCCGTACTTCGCATGGAGGAGCTGCGCCGCGTCCGCGACATCCGCAGCCTAGTGATCGCTTCGGTCAACAATCAGCCGGTCCGCGTCGAGGACGTGGTCGAAGGCGGCCGAATGTACACGGGTTCGCTGCCGGGCGACCGCGGCGTCGTCGTGGGCAACGTGACGCGCCTGGGGCGGGTTGGTTACTGGAAGGCCGATCAACCCCGGCCGTCCGGCTCGCGCTACAGCCTCGCCGATATCGGCCACGATGAAGACGATGTCGTCGAGTGCATTGTCCTGCTGCGCAAAAACGAGGAAACGCTCCCCGCCCTTAAAGATGTCAAGGCGAAGGTCGAGGAGCTGAACGATCCCGCCTCCGGACGCATGCTCCCCGGCGCGCAAATCGAGCCGTTCTACGACCGCGCCGACCTACTTCACGTCACCACCGAAACGGTGACGGAAAACCTGTTCGTCGGCATTACCCTCGTTGTGCTGATCCTGTTCATGTTCTTGAACAACGTGCGGACGGCGTTGATTGTGGCCCTCAATATTCCCTTGGCGTTGGTATTCGCGTTTGCGATGCTGTTTGTCCGCGGCCGGTCGGCGAACCTGCTGTCGATTGGGGCCGTCGATTTTGGCATTATCGTCGATTCGTCGGTCATCATGGTCGAGAACATCTATCGCCATCTCGCCAGCGGCGAGTACATCGAGCTGCCGCTCCGCGAGCGAATCCTGCGGGCCTCGCATGAAATCGAACGAGCCCTGCTTTTCTCGACGTTAATCATGGTCTGTGCCTTTATTCCGCTCTTCACCATGTCCGGGCCGGAAGGACAGCTCTTCGGACCGATGGCCGATACCTACGCCTTCGCCTTGGGCGGGGCCTTGATCCTGGCCACGACCCTGACGCCCGTGTTGTGCTTGTATATGTTCAAGAACTTCAAGCCGGTCCATGAAAACATCCTGATGCGCTTTCTCAAGCGAAGCTATCTACGCCAGCTTCAGATCTGTCTGAAATATCGCTGGACTACCATCATCATCATCTGCTCGCTCATCCTGGGCACCGGGTTCCTGCTGCCGCATGTGGGCCGGGAATTTATGCCCGAATTGGAGGAGGGCAACTTGTGGATTCGCGGCACTGCCCCCCTCAATTACACGTTGGAGCGCCAGGTCGAGATCTCCCGGCAGGCGCGTGCCATCATCGCCTCGTACCCCGAAGTGGATTCGATCGTCGCCCAATTGGGCCGGCCCGATGACGGCACCGACCCGGCTGGCTTTTACAACAGTGAATACTTCGTGCCGCTAAGAGCGGAGAAAGATTGGCCTCTCTTGGTGTCGCAAAGCGGCTGGCGCAGCTGGCTCTGGGGTTCGATGCGGCCGCGAACCAAGCGGGAAATCATCCAGGCCATGAACGACGAGCTGGAGCAAAAGATCCCCGGCATCACCTGGAACTTCTCGCAGAACATCCGCGACAACGTCATGGAGGCACTGTCCGGCGTCAAGGGCGATAACTCCGTCAAGATCTTCGGGCCGGACCTCGACGAATTGGAGAAGCTGGCGACGCGGGCCAGGAACGTGCTGCAAGACATTCCCGGCATCGAGAATGAGGGCATCTTCCACATCCGCGGGCAGTCGCATCTCGAGTTCCGCGTCGATCCGCAGAAGTGCGAGAAATATGGCGTGCAGACCGCCGATGTCAACAACGTAGTCCAAAGCGCCCTTGGCGCTCAGCCGCAGACTCGCATGATCGAAGGCGAGAAGCGATTCGACATCGCCATCCGCTGGCCCAAGCCGCTGCGCAGCAACGAGACGTCGATCCTCGACATCCCGGTAGACATCGTCAACAACCAGGTGGTGCTGCCTCAGTATCCGGGCCTCGTTCCCTCGGCAAGCGGTCATGGCTATGCGGCGCCCAACCCGGCAGGCACGTTGGCTCGAACTGACCCGCAAATCACGCAACAGGCGCCGCGGCTGCGTCTGCGCGACCTCGTGACGCCGGTAAGCGACGACGGCGCACCGCAACCCTACGGCCAATTCGAGCGTGCCGGCGCATCGGACATCTACCGCGAGAACGGCAAACGCATGATCGCCATCAAGTTCAGCGTCCGCGGCCGCGACCTCGGCAGCACTGTGGCCGAGGCCCGCAAGCGCACCAAGGACATTTTCAAAGCCCCCTATCGGGCGGTCTGGAGCGGCGAGTTCGAGGAGATGGAGGATGCCGAGCGCCGGCTGATGATCGTGGTGCCGTTATCGCTGGGACTGATCTTCGTCCTCCTGTACATGGCCTTCCACTCCTTGCTGGATACGGTGGTTGTTCTGTCCAATGTCATCGCCCTCACGATCGGCGGTCTATGGGCGTTGTTGCTGACCGGAACCAATTTCAGCATCTCCGCGGCGGTCGGCTTCGTGTCGCTGTTCGGCGTGGCCATCATGGATGGTTTGATCTTAATTTCGTCCTTCAATGCTCACCGTGCTCACGGCCTGCCGCTCCACGAAGCCATCATGGAAGGCGCCTCCAAGCGAGTGCGTCCGGTGATGATGACAGCTCTGACTGCTATCCTGGGTCTCTTGCCGGCCGCTCTTTCGACTAAAATCGGCTCGCAGACGCAGCGTCCGTTGGCCATCGTCGTGGTCGGCGGTATGGTAACGACCTTGTTTTTGACGCGCTATCTGATGCCGGTGCTCTACAGTTTCTACGGCCACCGAGAACCGCCGGAAGGCTCGGGGAGCTTGGCGCATTAAATCCGAGCCGCGCACGCAGCGCAGCGGAGGAAGCGGTCGCCCCAGCAACCGCTTCCTCCGCTGCGCTGCGTGCGCGGCTCGGAAACGCATCGCATTCAACAAATCTTCACAGACCCTTGCAAATTCCCTCGCGCCTCTCTACAGTGGCGCGAAACGTCCGTTTTCCGAACGGAGGCTCTCTCCCGTGCTGATCCTGCCGGCCATCGATTTGCGAGGCGGCCAGTGCGTGCGGCTTCGGCAAGGCGATTATTCTCAGGAAACCGTCTTCGGCGCGGATCCCGCCGCCATGGCGCGGCGGTGGGTCGAGCAGGGGGCGGCGTATCTTCATCTCGTCGATCTCGACGGCGCTCGTCAGGGGCATCCGGTCAACGGCGACAGCGTGCGGCGCATCGTGCAAGCGGCCGGCGTGCCCTGCCAGCTCGGCGGCGGACTGCGCAGCGAGGAACACATTACCGAGGCGCTCGGCTGGGGCGTCGAGCGCGTGATTCTCGGCACGCGCGCCTTGCTCGATCCGGCCTGGTGCGAAGGAGTGTGCTGGCGCTTTCCCGGCCGGATCTGCCTGGGCATCGACGCGCGACAAGGCCGCGTCGCCATCCAGGGCTGGGAACGCGACTCAGACCAATCCGCCCTTGATCTGGCCCGTCGCTGTTGCGCTTGGCCGTTGGCCGCCATCATCTACACCGATATCAGCCGTGACGGCATGCTCGAAGGGCCGAACGTCGAGGCGACCGCCGAATTGGCCGCCGCCGTGAATGTGCCGGTGATCGCCTCAGGGGGAGTAACTACGCTCGAAGATGTCGTCCGCCTGGCGCAGCGCGGCCTGGCGGGCTGCATCATTGGCCGAGCTTTGTATGAAGGCCGCATCGATCTACGGGAAGCGATTGCTCGAAGTTCCGGTGTGCCTGGTTCTGGCGAACGGCCGGCGTAAGCCGGCTGGTGGGACGTTTACCAGCCGGCTTACGCCGGCCGTTCGCCAGAACCAGGCACACCTGCAAATCATTCAGGAGATGGATTTATGGCAAAATACCAAGTAGCGGACATTCGGAACATCGCCCTGGCGGGACATCGGGCGTCGGGCAAGACGTCCCTTGCCGACGCCCTGCTCTACCAGGCCAAGGCCGTCGATCGCCGCGGCAGCGTCGAGGACGGCACCAGCATTTCCGATTACGACGAGGAGGAGCATAAACGACGCTTTTCCATCGACACCAGCGTTCTCCATCTGGAACACAAAGGTAAACAGATTCATCTGCTCGACACGCCCGGCGATCCCGCGTTCGTCGGCGCCGCCCTGGGCGCGCTTACGGCCGTCGAGAATGTGGCGGTCGTCGTGTCGGCGGCCAACGGCGTTGAAGTCAACACACGGCGCATGTTCAACGAGGCCGGCAAACGCGGCCTGGCCCGCATGTTGGTGATTAACAAACTCGATGCGGACAATGTCAAATTCGAGGAGTTGTTCAAGGCCATCCGCGATACCTTCGGCAAAGGCTGCGTGCTGTTCAACGCCCCGATCAACGTCGGCCCGAAATTCAGCGGCGTGGTCAGCGTGCTCAATCCGCCGGCTTCCGCCCCGGCCGGCTGCGCCGTCGATTTGACCGCCGCCTATTCGCAGCTCATCGACGCCGTCGTCGAATCCGATGACGCCCTGATGGAGAAATATCTCCTCGAAGGCGCGATTAGCGCCGACGAATTGGCCACCGCTCTGCCCAAGGCGATCCAGGCCGGTACGGTCATCCCTGTCTTCTGCACCGCCGCCAAGAAGGACCTCGGCATCGCCGAATTGCTCGACGGTCTGGCCGCCGATACACTTTCTCCCGAACAGGGCAAACGCCGTGCGGCCAAGAAGGGTGACAGCGAGATGACACTGGAGCCGTCGCCATCGGGCGAGTTTGTGGGCCAGGTCTTCAAGGCCATTACCGATAAGTTCGTCGGCAACCTGAGCTTCATCCGCGTTTTGTCGGGCAGCTACAAGCCGGACCAGCCGCTGGTCAACGCCCGCACGGGCAAATCAGCGCGAGCGGCCGGCCTGTTGCTCATGCAGGGCAGCAAGCACAGCACCATTCCCGAAGCGATCCCCGGCGACATTTTCGCTGTCACCAAGGTCGAAGACCTGCACATCGGCGACACGGTCAGCAACCACGCCGGCTCTCCGAAGCTGTCGGTACCACAGTTTCCGACGCCGATGTTCGGCCTCGCCGTCGAACCCAAGGCACGCGGCGACGAGCAGAAGATTTCCGGCAGCTTGCAGAAGATCGCCAACGAAGATCCGACGTTCCACGTCACCCGCGACACGCAGACGAAGGAACTGGTCATCAACGGCACCAGCCAACTGCATCTGGATGTTCTCATCAATCGGCTCAAACGCCGGTTCGATTTGGAGGTCGTCACCAAGGAGCCGAAGATCCCCTACCGCGAGACAGTGACGACGCACTCCGAAGGCCAGCACCGCCACAAGAAACAATCCGGCGGCCGCGGCCAATTCGGCGAGGTGCATCTGCGCGTATATCCTCTGCCGCGCGAGATCGATTCGCCAGAGAAATTCTTCGCCGAGTTCGCCGTCAAGGACAAGTTTGAGAAGATTCGTGTGGATCACTGTCATTACGACCAAACGCACAATTTCGGCTTCATCGACACCATTGTCGGCGGCACCATTCCCAACCAGTTTGTCCCGGCCGTCGAGAAAGGGTGCAAAGAACTGCTGGAGCGCGGCGCGTTGGCCGGCTATCGCATGCAAGACGTGGCCGTGGAAGTTTATTTCGGCAAGGACCATCCGGTCGATAGCTCGGAAGCGGCGTTCAAGACAGCCGGCCGCATCGCCTTCAAGAATGCGTTCCTGGCGGCGCGTCCAGTGCTGCTGGAGCCGATCGTCGAAGTGGAGGTGACGGTGCCGACCCGATTCACCGGAGCGATTCTCGGCGATTTGAACACCAAACGGGCGCGCATCGAGAACCAGGACAGCCTGCCCGGCGACTTGGCTGTCATCACGGCGCTGGCTCCGCTGGCCGAGGTGACGCGCTACGCCTCGCAGCTGGATAGCATCACGCAAGGGCAAGGCTCATTCAGCATGGAGTTCAAGCACTACGATGTGGTGCCCGCCAACGTGCAGCAGCAAATCGTCAGCAAGGCCAAGCTGGGTGAGGAGGAAGACGAAGGATAAGGCCCCTCTCGTTCCCCCGCTCCTGCGTGGGAACGCACGGTGGCGACGCTCCGCATTGCGTCTTGTCCCAGCCCGGGACGGAACGCAGAGCGTCCGGACGTGCGTTCCCACGCAGGAGCGGGGGAACGAGTTAAACTGGCAGAACTGCGTTCAGGCCGCACTTCGTCGACGCCAGCCGTAGCCAAGCAAACCGAGAAAACCACTGGCTAACATCGTAAGGCTGGCCGGCTCAGGAGCTGCCAAAGCCCCGGCTGCCTCATTCGCCAGCAGTTGATGTCCCGCTGTCGTCGGGTGAACGTCATCCCAGAACAGGTAGCCGGGCGCGGAGGGATTCCCCGTTAAGATGCCCTCATCGGTCACGTTACTCAGTTTGAATTGCGCCGGATTCGCCTGAATTTGCTGGAACAAGCCGAACACATCCATCGTGTGGATGTGGACGCCCGGCATGTTTGCCAATGTGCCCAGATCCGCGAACAGTGCGTTGTTGAAACCGGCCGTGAGAGCATAAAGCCCTTGCTGAGTCGCGGCCGAGGTGGACAGGCCATACGGCGTCTTGCTCAGGTTGGGCAGGTTGGGGACAAGGAAGTTTTTCACACCAGCGGCAATCAAAGTGGATATTGCGTTGGCGATGTTCTTGGCGGGCACAGTTGGATCTCTTTGCCCATCAAAGAAATCATTCGCGCCGGCCCAGATCGTGGCGATCGTGCCGGCAGCAGGCGTGCCGCCCTTGAGACTAGCTATGTAATTAGCCACCTGGGTAGGTAAAGACGGGACATTGGCGATAAACTGACCGCTCGGCGTCGTGAGCGGAGACATGCCGCTGGGAGTGCCCAGTTGCGTACCTAAAGGGGTCGGCCCCGTCGCCGCACCGGCATACGCATAATCTGTTCCCCCTGTGGACGAGGGGGTGGGTATCGGCGCCGACAACCTCGAAGCGAGTTGTTCCACCCAAATGGGACCATTGGAGAATCGTCCGGAATTGTATGGAGTCGGGGGGAATTGCTTGCCAGTGGCCGCGTAGGCATTGCCTGTATCCGACAGGCTATCTCCGAAAACGATAATGGGGGAGGCCAACAAGGACGGAGGCGATAACAAGAGCACCGCCGAGACCGCCAGGCAGATCCCCATCCGCTGCCTCGTTCCCGAAGACCAAGGAGAAAAGAAACCACCGTAGGTCATATCGAATCCTCCATGAGACACTGCAAGGAACGTTTGGTTCCGCCGATTGACATCTTTGTCACGCCCCTTTTGCTCCTAAAGGGAATCCACGCTTACTGAACAGCCGGCACTCGTTCTGTTATCGATCCACTATGGAGCTGGAACCGATTGCCCGAATCGAGCACGGAGATAGCGTGCGCTCATCCCCAAGGCGCCCAAAAGAAAAAGGGTGAGCGAACCTGGTTCGGGAGTTGAAGAAGTGGGGGACGACAGCGGATCGGCTTGTACGTAGATACCTAAGACGGGGAGAGTTAAAGGGTGCATACCGTAGGCGTAATTCAAGAGGCGGTCGTCGAAGGGAACGCTGTTCAGTTGGAGGTCCGCCAAATTGCTGGTCGGAAATTCCAGGCGGTGTGCGGAACTCGCTAACGATAGCATTGCCGATCCGAGAGGATTACCACGGCTATCCGACCATAGCGTGTAAGAGGTAAATCCACCGTTTCCAAGTTTCGGGTTCGTTCCGGGATTAAGAACGAGCCCCAACCCGGTAAGGGTCTTCGGGTTGCTCGGCGGCGAAGGGAGAGAAATCTTCTCCGTTTGATCGACAAAGTTGAAGAGCGTCGCACTCCTGGGTGTATACTCGAACGGCTCTCCTGGTAGGTTCCGGGGCGCTTGAAGAGAGCGATCGTACTGGAGGGTCCAGGCGAAGCGATCGCCGACGTGTATCGGTAGGCTGCTTGTGTTGGAAGAAACGCTGACGATAGTGCCGGCCATGTTGTAGGTGACGAGATCCGCGCGTGCTTCGATGGCTCCTGTGGCCAGGACGAGGGCGAGAGCGATAAGACGCAAGAGGGATCTCCTTTTCCGCGAGGGAGGCATCGACACTTGCGGCCGCCTTCCTGTTGAGCGGCATGGAAGGGGGGATTCTAATCAAACTAAAGAGACACGGAAAGATCAAATTGCTGTTGTACGTTCGACGTTTGGATTGACAGTCTTGCCCAGCGGAGATATGAGCTATTCGCTGACTCCCACACTCTACTTACCAAGGAGCGGATAGGAATGGGTACACCCACCCGAGTGCGAGCCGGCGCCGCACTTCTAGTGCTTCTGGGCGGTCTCGCGCGGGCGGAAGAACCGAGTTCCCCCGTTCAGAATGCCCCGCTGCCCGCGGCTACCTCACCATCGTCCGGAGGATTGCCGCCGATGCCTGCGTCTGCTCTCGCGGACCATCCGTTGCCGGCGGCGGGCTGTCCGTGCGACAGCGGCGACGGCGGAACAATGTTCGACATCGACGTAATGCTCGGCATGCTGCTGGGCGTCCGTGGTCAAGCGGCCGTCTATCGCAATCCCTATCAGGCTTTCGTCGTCGAAGGTTTTTACGGTGCGCTGCTGGACCGACTGGCCACCAGCGAGGGAGCAGGCGCCGGAGGACGTTACTACTTTCGCCGTACTGACAGGGCCGGTTGCAATTCCGTCCTCATCGGGCCGGGAGTGGGGGCCTACTGTCACTTTCATCACGAGCTATGGATGGTCGCCCCAACGGTAGACGTGGCCTGGGTTCGAGCCATTGGCGACCGGGGCGCCTGGCAGCTTGGTCTGAACGCTGGGTTAGGGGTGGGGGTGGCTGGAGACAGCGACACGACCGGCGTCGGTCGTGTCACGCCGCTCTTCTCCTTATTCACAGGTTTCCGGTTCTAACAAACCCTGTCAATTCTCTCAATTACCTTGGCCAGCATGTCCCATTCGAGGTGAGAACACTTCTGATAACCTTGCCGCAACCAGGCGAGGGTCAGGATGAGAGTCTGCCGAACCACAGCTGTGTTGCCGACTCCACTGCAGAGGCGCTCAACCTCGCCGTCCCGCGCCCACGATTCGAGGACGGAGGCGGCTTGCGATCGCTCCAACGGCGCCCAAGACGAACAGGGTGAGCGAACCGGGTTCCGGAGCCGTCGCGAGCGAGATCGAATCCGTCACGGCCACAAACGAAAACGCCTTGTACTGATAGGTGACCATGCCGTCGTTTGGGGTGAAGGGAGGAGCAGTTAACGACAGATTGGCCAGGTTCAACGTGGGCAGTGCATCGGCGCTTCCCAGGTCCAGGGTGAGCCAGTAGATGGTTTGATACGTTCGCGTGTCCATAAGCCCTGACGAGGTCCAAAAAGCCCCTCCCTTCGGTATAAGGTTCTCGAGCACCAGTCTTGTCGAGTTCACGTTCGGGGGAGCGTAGAAGTGGTACGCGGTGGTCTTATCGACGAGGTTGGAGACAGCCTGGTAGTTCAGATCGTATTCGTGGGGGTTGGAGACCAAGGAGTTGGGCGCTGTATTGGTGTCATAATGCAAGGTCCAGGCGATGTGATCGCCAATGGAAACGGGAGGGATGACCGTAGAGCCCGGAAATAAGTTGTTGACGTGAACTTGGCGGATGGTTCCGGTCATGTTGTAGGTAATCATGTCGGCACGTGCCGCGGATGACACGATGACGACGACGGCGAGAGCGAAAAGGTGACGAATGACAGACCTCCTTGTCGGTGCGGAAGAGGTGAAGAATCATCGCTCCTCTCCGGTGAGGGGCCACGTTCACAGCGGCACTATAATTTGCTATAGGGACAGCACACAAGAGACGTTTGAGGTGCATTGTCCTTCGCGCTCACCACGACTTCCGCCGTTTCTTCTCGCTGATGTTCTTATCCGAGCCGCACACGCAGCGCAGCGGAGTAAGCGGTTGTTCCCCCTTAACCCGCTGCACTGCGTACGCGGCTCGGATAAGACGATCGATCACATCCGGCGCCAGGTTGTCACTCCGGAAGATGAAAAGCGTCCGAGATGCGGGAAGCGGTGCCTGTAAATCGAGGCAGGTCATTCGCAGAGGGTGCCGACTCCGGCGATGTCTCTGCGGGACGAGCCAGCCCACGCACCACGGCGCGAACCTGCTCATCGGTGACCTCCGATGCCAGTTGATCCCGCATTTGCGAGATCGCGCTGACCATGGCCCGCCGCGTCGCCAAATCAGCAGCCTTGAAGAGGACAAAAACTTCCTCGATCGTACCCGGCTTGCAGCTTACAAGAAGCGCCCCAAATTCGCCCGCGACTTCTTTCTCGTCCTCATCTGAGATAGGTTGCTTCGGTTGCTCCGCTGTGGCACGAATCACGCGCTCGATTTCATCGACGGACAGACCGCGATCCAGCATCTCTTTCTTGAGCGCCGCTTCCCGCTCGGCACGGCGGTTCTCCTGGCGCGAGGCCCACCACACATGCACGGCCGCACCGATTCCGAACAAGAGAATGACTAAGAGACCGAAACCAATGAGGGCAAACACCAGAACGGTTGATTCGGACATGGCTGCCTCCATCAGACACGATGCGTTGGGGGTTCACTTGCTGAGTATTTCGCCGCCGGCTGATTTTTCTTGAGAAAAATTCATTCAAGTGGACTCAAGAGAATCCGTCGCACGATTCGGGACATTGTCCGCGGAGCATCCTCAGCCCGTTATACTTCGGTCGATGCAAACGAACGATATTGAGGATCTGCCCTGTATGATATGCCGCGTCCGTCCTGCCCAGCAAGAGCGCATGGGTGGTTCGCATGAAGGAGCGGCATTCTCAAGAGTCCAATCGGCAGACTTCGTACTGTAGATCTACCCAGGTCGCATCGTCCGGTAAGCGCTCGATGAGCCGGGGAGCTTTTTCCCTTAACCGTCGCGTTCGAGATGGAAGGTTCCTGTTTCGAGAGAGAACCATTTGCATGGAGTGTAACTTAAGGGAGCGGAGGTAGCCATACCCCCGCTCCCTCACGTTCGCGGCTCGGCTTACTGGCCCTTCATGCTCTCGATCAAAATGCGCGCCGTCGAAGGCCGCATGACGCGCGGGTCGGGCAGTTCGCCCTTGCGCAGCGTCTCGCGGAGAATGCGGCCGGCTATATTCACTTGCTTGTAGCCCTTCGGCTCGCACTCTTCAACGAGACCGACGCGGCCCAATTCCTCGTAGTAGGCCGCGAAGCCGATCTTCACCGGCTTGATGAGCAGCTCGCCTTTCAGTTCGTCGAACTTGCGCTGAGCGGCGAGGCCGTCCCAGATGTCCTTGCCGTCCTCATACGGGGCGTCGGCGTGCTTGCGGCCGATGATAATGTCCGTGAAGCCGAAGTTCTGCCGATAAATGGAGTGCATGATCGCTTCTTTCGGCCCGCCGTAAAACATCTTGATGTCCAGGCCAAGGAGAATTATGCGATCCGTAATATCGCATCCGGCTTTCTTCCATAGCTCCTCGTCCTTGTCGCCCTCACCCAGCGCCTTGCTCTCGATCAGCGCCCGGTAGGTGCGCATGCGCGTCACGGCGTTCACGTCGTCGCCCTTGGTCTCTCCGACCAGCGGATTGAGCACGGCGCCGGCGAAATGGCCTTCGCGCACCAGGCGTTCCAAGCCGGCGACGAGAGCGTATTCATGGGCGCGGTGCAGAGGATTGCGCGTCTGGAAGGCGACGATGCGCTTCCAGCCCTTTTTGGCGAACAGCGCCCGCGTTTCGCGCGGCGAGAGGATGAATTGGCCGTATTCGGGATGTTTCGGCTGCGGCAGCACGCGCACGCTGCCGCCCAGCAAGTGCGTGCGCGGATCGCGCTCGGTCATGCGGCCGCCGGGATGGTCGAAACGCTCGGTGCCGTAGACGCCGCGGACATAATGAGCCTTATCCCACGGAAAAATGTCGCTAATGTCCAGAGAGCCGACCACTTCTCCCCCCTCGTTCCCACGCTCCGCGTGGGAACGCACCAACGCCACTGTCTGACCCGGCTTCAACGTCTTCGCTTGCGCCTCATCCACGGGAAACGACAGTGGGATGGTCCAGGCGTATTTCTTGCCGTTGTGTACGATCACTTCCTCGTCGAGAACACGGTTGTACGTTTCGCGGTCCATCGGGCCGGTCAGCGGGCTGAGACCGCCGTCGCCGAGTCGATAGAGCGTGGAAAGATCGGCGTCGCTAACGGCCACGCGCGGCAAGGATGCCACGCGGGCTTGGAAATCCGCCGCTTCCTCGGCGGGCACGTTGCGGGTGACGGGTTCTTTCAGTCCGCCGTGCGGCGGAATCAAATCGGACATCGCAAAACTCTCCTTTCGTGGCGAACGGCCGGCGTTAGCCGGCTGGTAGAACTCGCACCAGCCGGCTAACGCCGGCCGTTCGCCTATATCTGATACGACAAGGCGTGATCTTCCTGGATGCGGCGGACCAGCTCCGCCAATGTGACGCGCTGCAACGCGCGTTGTTCCTCCGCTTGCACTTCCTGCCAGATGCCGAGCACGACGCCGACCGCGGGGGAAAGGCGTCCCTTGATCAGGGCCGACCTCGACGTGGCGGCGCGATCGTCGATGGCGTTGATAATGTCGGCCAAGGTGATGTCCTCGGGCGGCCGAGCCAGCTGGTAGCCGCCGGAAGCACCGCGCACGCTCACCACCAATTGCGCTGTCTTCAATTGTAATAGAATTTGCACGAGGAAGTTTTGCGGGATCGACTGCGCCTCGGCGATGGCCTTGATCGGCAAGGGCTGCGGCTCGCCATAATTGGCCGCCAACTCCAACATGGCCACGCAAGCATACTCTGCCTTGGCGGAGATACGCATAACTCCTCCGGAAAATCCAAAATCCGAAACCCGAAATCCGAAATCCGAAAGAAATTCAACACTGAATCCTAAAATCCCGAAAGGCAAACGAGAGTTTTTTCAGGAGGTTTTGCGCTTTTGGGACCTCTTTCGGATTTCGGATTTCGAGCTTCGGATTTCTAAATTCCACCTCCGTCCTGCACTTCAATGACGTGCAGACCGCACTCTTTTTTCATTGTGCCCGCCCATCGACCGGCACGCTCGTCCTGGCCATTACTGACCGCCTCGGTACACGGCCAGCAACCGATGCTGGGATAACCGCGATCGTGCAGCGGGTTGTACGGAATCTCGTGCTTGAGGATGAAACTCCAGACATCCTTGCGCGTCCAGGACAAGAGCGGATTGACCTTTACGAGGTTGAACTTGGCGTCCCACTGCACGATGCCGGCGGCGGCGCGATGGGACGTTTGATCGCGGCGGATGGCGCTGATCCAGGCGTCGTAGCCGGCCACCGCCTGACGCAGCGGCTGCAGCTTACGGTCATGGCAACACTGGTCCGGCCGAATATGATACAGCGGCCCGCCATGCTCCGCCTCGTATTCCGCCACCGTCGTTTCCGGACGGATGTACTCGACCTCGATACCGTAACGCTCCTTGATGCGCTCGCGCAGCTCCAACGTCTCGGCGAACTGATAGCCGGTGTCCAGGTTGAAAATGCGGACGCTCGGATCGATGTCGGCCAGCATGTGGATGAGACAGCAGCCCTCCGCTCCGAATGCGGTCGCCATCGTGAGTTTGTCACCAAACGTTTGCACCGACCAGCGCAAAATCGTTTCCGCCGGCGCATCGGCCAACTGCTGGTTGGCGTCGGCGATTTCCTCGGCTGTTATTTTGGTTTCGACCATCGTAGTCCCTTTTCCATGTCTCACCCGGCGCTCGACGCGAGGCGGCCGAGCGCTGATACAACCATCTTTATCATAATAATAAAGATTTCGGCAAGAGGGGAGACAAAATGAAGGGGTTTTGCCAGCCCGCAGCGCAAGCAAGGGATGGAGTTACCCTTGCTTGCGCTGCGGGCTGGCAAGATCGTTACTTCTTGTCTCTCCCCACTTCGAGGACGGGTTCGAGGATAACGACGACTTTCGTTTCCAGGGGTGGGATGCGCTCGGTGTTGGCGATGAAGAAGCGTTCGGCATCGTCTTTAGGGCTTTTGATCGGTAGATCGAGCAGAGCAGTTTCAAAATTCGAGATGCAAATAACATCGCCGTCATTGGCAAGATAATACTTCTTGCCGGGATCGAGCGGATTATCGACGAGCCGGCTGCCGGCGAAGACCCAATCGCTCTCCAACAGCTTATTGGTCTTGGCATTTTTGATCCACGATTGCGCGGGCACCGTCACCAACTTGTCCTTGTCCTTGTATTCCACGCTCACCTTGATCGCGGTACCGGAGGCAGGACGGTATTTGGGCACGAAGCTCACCGGCGAACCTTCCTTGGCGCCGGCGGCAATCAGGGCGGCGTGAATCGTGCGTGCATCTACTTCCGCGCTCACAATGGCCTCGTGTTCCTTGGTCTGCTTGCGGCACAGGAACAGCTCCAGCTGCCCCTCGCGCAGGCAGATTTCCCCGGAGATCAACACGCGCCGCTGCTGGTTCGGCAACACCTCCAGAAAGACGTTCTTGCCAAGAGCGGTTTTCTTGGACTCGACGTGCTCTTTCTTTTCCTTGGCGACGGGATTGTTTTTGGGCTTGCCTTCCTCGCGCTCGGCGGCGCTCTCACAGCCAAGCATCAAGCCGGCAGAGACCGCCGTCAGGAGCAACAAACCGAACAGGGTGGGTCGCGTGGATGTTCTCATACCGTTTAGTTTAACAAGCCGGAGGACGGTTGAGAACCAAAAAGCGAACGGAGGCGAGCTTGTTGGCTCGCCTCCGTTCGTTGGGCGTCACTCCCTCCGGGACTCTCGTGGCGGACAACGGGGCGCCGCGAGCATTCGGCGAGTGTTAGTTGCAGCAGGTCCCGCAGGAGCTGGTGCAGCCGGTGTTGCAAGTGTTGCAGGTGTTGCAGCAGGAGTTGCAGCAGCAGCAACGGCGTGACATCAACCGGCTAAACAAGCCCGGTTTCTTGCAGCAGCAGCACGGGCAGCAGCAGCAGGGCGTGCAGCAGGTCGTGCAGCTGCAGCTCGGCTGGCAGCAGGTTGTCTGCGGGCAGCAGGTCGACTGCGGGCAGCAGGTCGTCTGCGGGCAGCACGGGGCCGGGCATTCCACGGGCACGGGGACTTTACGGCAACGGGTGACGCACACCTCAACCGGCACGCAGGTCTTGATCGTCTTGCACACGGTGCAGGGCACGCACTCGGTCACGGTGTAGGGCACACAGGTCGTAACCTGGTAGGGCACCTGAGTGCAGACCTGATAGGGCACGCACTTCATGACCGTGCAAGGCACCATCTCGCAGACCGTATAGGGCACGCACTTCTTGACGGTGTAGGGCACCATGCGGCAGACGGTGTAAGGAATCGTCTTGACGCACTGTTGCTGGACCGTTTGCCAGACCGTGCAAGGCACTTGCTTCTTGCAGACCTCCTGGACCATACGGCAGGAGGTCGTCGTGTAGCAGGTGGTGTAGGTCGCGCCGCACTGGAATGTACGGCCCGGACCGGCGCAGCCGAACGAGTGGCCTTGGCCGTCAACCCACGCGCCCTTGCAGCAGCGGACAACCGTGTAGGGGATCTGCTTCTTGCACACTTGCGTCTCATACTTGGTGACCGTGTAGGGCACCTTCTGGACGGTCGTCACCGGCACCATCGTGCAGACGGTGTAGGGCACCTTCTTGACGACGGTGTAGGGCACCTTCTTGCAAACGGTGTACGGGACCATCTCGGTCACGCACTTCTTGCAGTAGGTGGTGCAGGGCACTTGCTCGCACACGGTACGCCAGTGAGTGACCTGGCGAGTGCACGTCTGCGGCGGGCACTGAACCGTGCAGCGCTGCCAGTGGCCGCGCTGATGCTTGCAGCAGCAGGTGCAAGGATCGAAGCAGCACGTATCGCAGGTGCGCTGCCAGTAGTGCTTGCACTTGCCGGGCACACAGTACTGCTCGCAGCAGCATTCCTTGACCTTGCGTGTGACCGTCTTGCAGGTCGTGACCGGCACGCAAATCGTCTTTTTGCAGCACTTGTAGCACGTCTCGACACATTCCTTGTAGCAAGTCTGGCAGCATTCCTTATAGCAGGTCTGATAGCACGGCTTGCAGGTGGTGCAGCAGACTTCCTTCACGCACTGCACGCAGACCGGCTTGCAGACGGTGTAGCAGCATTCGCGGCAGCCCGTCTCGCACCACTGGTGGCATGCCTGATGGCATGCCTGATGGCAGTGCGTTTCGTATACCGGCTTGCAGACGGTGTAGCAGCACTCGCGCATCACGCACGTGGGAACGCGCTTGCAGATGGTGTAGCAGCACTGCTTGTAGCACGTTTCATAGCACGGCTTGCAGCAGGTCTGGCACACTTCCCTGTAGCACGTCTTGTAGGACGGCCTGCAAGTGGTGCAGGGGACTTGTTTGTAGCACGTTTGGTAGCAAGGCCGATAGCAGGTCTTGCACTCCTGGCGGTAGCAGGTCTTGCAGACCTGTTTCATGACGGTTTCCTGAACCGTCTTGTAACAGGTTTGCCAGCGCTTCTCCAGGACGGTGTCGTAAACCAGTTTGTAGCATGTCTGACACTGTTGCTGGCAGGTCGGGAAGCAGCATTGGGCATCGCAACACGGCTGCGGGCAACAGCTGTAGTTGGAGCAGCCACAATGCGATGCCGCCGCATATTGGACGGCCCCAAGCAGGCCGACCAGAGCAGCCAGCAATGGCGCTCCCAAGCGCATCCTCATGACTAAGGCCTCCTCATCGACACAATGTTGTGTGGAATCCCAGGGGAGTAAAGGAACATCCTGCCGAGCCGTGATCGGGAGCGAGCGGTTTTGGTTGCCGCTCCCTCACGGTCGCGGCTCAGCAGGACTGGTGCTGCACGTCAGCGACGACAGCTTTCCGGGTAAAGTTATCGGCTCGCCAAACTACCCGGAATAAGATGTTGAGGCAGTTTACGGCCCTTACCCGGCCTTCGCCTCTTCCACCCGCAACGGCAATGCGGGCAATACCGGAGCGCACGGATGCGCGGGCGCGAAGCAGCTTCCGAGCCGCGCACGCAGCGCAGCGGAGTAAGCGGCCGCCCCAAGAAACCGCTTATTCCGCTGCGCTGCGTGCGCGGCTCGGAAATGAAGGGGATGAGCAGCGCGCAAAAAGACGCCGGCGACGTGGCTTCACGTCGCCGGCAGAGGATGGATCGGGGAATTGGGTCGGGGTGAGAGGCCGCCCGCCGAAACGCGGGGTTTCGGCATGGCCCTGGGTCAGGCGGCGGCCAAAAGGAGTGCGGGGGGAAAAGATCTCTTTAGGCGACTCGCTCCAAGCTATAGCGCCTGCGCAAACTTTCGCAGAGACGCTGACAGCGAGCGAGATCGCGAATCATATTATCCGTCAACAAATGAATCGCCTCTTCATCCTCGATCCACTCCAGCCGCTGCTGGTTGACGGACAGATGTTCCAGCGTGTCGCGGAGACACAGGAGATTGGCATCGCGCTGACTCATGGGCTTATCCACTTCGCTTCATTCGGGCCTTTGCCTTACCACGCCAAAGGGAGATTGCAAGCCGCATGCCAGATTTGTTTCGGACACAGGCCGTCTCGACGGAAGTTCTGTCTTCGCTTACGCTTCAGGCTCGGAAATGGATTTTGCGACGGTTATCGCACACGGGAAGGTGTTGCAAAATTTACACGCTGTCCGCGAGACGAAGTATGAAAATGTTGCTCAGCGGCTTGCCTCGACGACGGAACGGCGGCGCGAGCGGCGATAAATAGGCTCCTCAAACCAGTGCCGCGTGCGCTCGCGGTCGGCCACCCAGCGCACCGCCCAGTTCAAGAACAGGCGCGACAGCAACCAAAACAAAAGTGCCAGACCGAGGCAGGTCAAAATGGTAAAGACCCGATGATCGAAAGAGACGGAGCCGGCCGCGACGCTCAACTGCGTGCCCAATTCCCTATCGATGCCGGCGAGGAGCAGCCCGAGAATGAAGGCGGCGATGGCGAGGATTGGCGTGGTGCAGAGATAGATGGCAAGTCCGCCAATGTAGCCGGCCAGCATGGTGGTCAACAAGGCACGCCAGGAGTTTTTCGAGCGCACCGAGGCCCACAAGCCCGCCGCGCCAATGTAGTACATGGCCAGCACCGTGACCGCTAGCCACAGCAGCACCCACAAAAGCGACAAGATGCCGCCAAGGACCGACAGCACCACGGCCGGCGCCGCGTAGGCTAAGAGGTAAACATAGCTGGACCCCATGATGCCCCACAGTTTGCCGCGGATCAACTGCTTGGCGGACAGCGGCGTCAACAAGAGCGCCTCCCACGTCTGCCTTTCCCGCTCACCCGTGACGGCCCCCGAGCAGCGAATGCCGACGATTAAGCTGGCCAACAGCATGACCAGCAATCCCTGCACGAGAAAGCCGTTGCTCGCTCTCGGCATGATGGCCGCCAACCGCACCGGCTGAAAGTAAACCAGGGCGGCGATCGCGTCGCCCGCTCGAACGCCCGCCGGCAGCGAACTCCATAGGATCAACAGCGACGAGCCAGTGCTGAGGACGACGATGGCCGTGACGGCAAGCCATTGGGGAACGCGCCGCAACTCCGGAGTCGGGGCCAGTCCCTCGACGTGCCGCTCGCGCCAGCGGATCGGCTCATCGTGAACCGGCGCTCTACAGACAAGGAGACCAGGAGACAGGGAGACAAAGAGAAAGAAGCCTCTCCTTGTCTCCCTGTCTCCTGGTCTCCTTGTCTCCTGGTCATTCGACAGCTCGGCAAGGTAGGCCGGCCGCAGACGCCAGATGGCCAGTCCCAGGCAAACGCCGCCGAGCGTCGCCCAGCACAACGACGACAGCAGCAGACGCCGGCCCAATTCGGGTAGTTCCAGGCTACGCCATGCGCCCCACGCCGGTTCGAGAACGAAAAGCGGGTTGAAGTAGCTGAGCCAACCATGCGAGAGCCAAACGGCCAGCCCGGCCATCAAGCCCAACACGTACAGCGCGAGGACGGCATCGCGCGTCTGCCTGCACCACACCGAGGCCAAAAGCGCCATCGACGCCAGCGCGAAAAGCGGAACGAGCAAGGCGATGGCGAGGGCCAACATGGTGATCGGCTGCACGCCCCCGAAACCGGCCAAGAGCGCGAACAGCGGCAACCCGGTCGCCGACACCAAGGCCACCTGCGCCGTGCGCGCCAGAAGTTTGCCAAGGAGAATGTGCCGCGATTCGAGGTCGGTCGTGAGCAGATATTGCAGCGTGCCGCGCCGTTTCTCGTCGGTGATGGCGCCGGCGGTAAAAGCGGGGGTCGCCAGCACCAGCAACAGCATTTGCTGCATCACGAACGTCTGGGCGAACCACTGGCCAACAGCTTCCGGCGCTGAGGAATAGCGGACGAACGTCGTGTTTCCTGCAACGGGAATAGCATGGACCCGCCGATGTTCTTCTTCCACGTAGCGAAGAAAACCGTAGACAACAAGCACAATGAGCCAGGCCGCGTAGATCCAGCGGAACACGTACAGCCGCGCGCGACGACTGCCCAGCAGCCATTCCTGTTGCAAGACGGCGCTAACCATCGGCCGCGTCCTCCTCTGCCTCCCAAGCTACCGTAAGCGCGGGCGGTTCGCAACAAAGCGACACCGCTCGCCCGACAATAAATCCTTCGTATTTCTGGGATTCGGCTTGACATGGCCCCGAAAACCTGCGACGGATGGATAGTAGAGGTGTTTTCCACTCGCGAGGCAATCCAAGGCGGATCTCGAGGCATGAGGGATGCCCCGTTGCTCGCTCTAGGCGAACAGCGGGAGCGATTAGGGAGGTCTTCTTTTCATGTTGCACATTACGTGTGATCTTTGCGGCAAGGAACTCCGGGCCGGCCAAGACTATTACGTCGTAAAGATCGAGGTCTTTCCTCAGCACGATCCCGCCCAATTGACCGAGGCGGACCTCGAAGAAGATCACATGGAAGCGGTCAGCCAACTATTGCAGGAACTGGACGACGACGAAGCCGCCGAGGCCCTCCAGCCGGTGCGGCACCATCTTCGCTACGATTTGTGTCCGGAATGTCGCCAACGGTATCTTGAAAATCCTCTCAACAAAGACCCGAACAAAGAAGCCATTCAGAAGTTCGATTTCAGCGAGAATTGATCGAAACATTACCGAGCCGCGCGCGCAGCGCAGCGAGTGAAGAGCCGCGACCGTAAGGGAGCGGGAGACAACACCGCTCCCTTACGGTCGCGGCTCTCCACCCGCTGTGTGCGCGGCTCGGAATCGCTACAATACCTCCCGTTTTCCGATCAGACCCCTTGTGCCGCGGATACACGGGAGATCATGACCATCCATCACCCGCTCCCCGACGAACCACCTAGCGAGGCTATTCGCCTGCTGGCGAAGCTCGAGAACAACGTCGCCAGCGTTTTCCTGGGCAAGCCGGAAGTCATTCGCTTCGCTCTGGTAACGCTCTTGGCCGAGGGGCACTTGCTCATTGAGGACGTGCCCGGCATCGGCAAGACGCTCTTGGCCAAGGCGCTGGCGCGCAGTCTCGGCTGCTCCTTCCATCGCATTCAGTTCACGCCGGATCTGCTGCCCAGCGACGTGCTCGGCACCAGCGTCTTTCACCAGGGCACGGGCGCGTTTGTGTTTCAGCCAGGTCCGCTGTTCACCCAGGTGGTGCTCGCCGACGAGATCAACCGGGCCACGCCGCGGACGCAGAGCGCCTTGCTGGAGGCGATGAGCGATCATCAAGTGTCGCTGGACGGTCAGACTCGGCCGCTGGGTCCCCCGTTCTTCGTGTTGGCCACGCAGAACCCCTACGAGTTCGAGGGCACGTATCCGTTGCCGGAGAGCCAACTCGATCGCTTCCTCATGCGGCTGCGCATCGGCTACCCCCAGCGCGAAGCCGAGAAACACATTCTTACCGGCCATCGCGGCGGCGAGCCGGTCGAGCATTTGCACGCCGTCTTGTCCGCCGAGCAAGTGGTGACGTTGCAGCATCAGGTCCGGCAAGTGCGCGTCGAGGAGACGCTGGCGGATTATTTGCTGGACCTCATCGCGGCAACGCGCTATCATCCGGATATATACCTCGGCGGCAGCACGCGGGCGGCCCTGGCCCTGTATCGCGCCGCTCAGGGGCTGGCATTGATCGAGGGACGCGATTACATCGTCCCGGACGACCTCAAGCGATTGGCCGTGCCCGTCCTCGCCCATCGCATCCTGCCGCGCACGCCCCGCCAGGACGCTTCCGGCAACGCCGCCGAGGAGATTGTCCGCGACATCCTTGTCCAGACGCCGATTCCTTCCTGATCGATAAGTGAGGAAGGTGACACTCATGCCGGATCGCCTCAAGCGTTTCTTATCATTCTTCCTGCTGCCCACGACCTGGTTTCGGTTGGCGGTACTGGTGATGCTGGGCGTCGGCATTTTTCGACATGCCAATCTGCTGCTGCTCCTAGGCGATGTGCTCTTGGTGATGCTGTTGTTGAATCTGTTGGCGGCGAAATGGAGCATACACGGTCTAAGAGTGCGGCGACGCCTCGATGATTGGTTGTTCGCGCGCACGCCCTGCCCCGTGGAAGTGCAGGTAAGCAATCCCAATGGGCGCGCCCGGCTGGGATTGCGAATTGAGGAGGAGGGGACGGACCAGGGCGCAGCGTGGTCGATCGATCGGCTTCCCGCGCGGGACAGCGTGAGCTGGCGCAGGCAGGTTATCCTGCCGCGCCGGGGACGGCACACGTGGAGAGCGCTGCGAGTGAGCAGCGGCTATCCGTTCGGCCTGGTCGAGCGGCGTCGCCTGCTGGCATTTGAGGAAGACGCGATCGTGCTTCCTTGCCTGGGCTGGCTGCATCGCGGCCGATTCTTGCGCTATTTGCGCGACCTGTCGGCCCAGCCGCAGCGCGTCCACCTCCGCCGGAAGCCACAACCGCACCCGGCGGCGCAGGCCGAGTTTCATGGACTGCGCTCGTATCGTAGCGGAGACAGTCCGCGACTGATCCACTGGCGCACGTCGGCGCGGCGCGGCGAGCTGATGGTCCGCGAGTTCGAGGACGAACCGAGCGATAATCTCCTCGTTGTCCTCGATCCGACGCTGCCGGCCGAGTCGGATTACTGCGGCGTACCGCTGCGCGACCAGTTCGAAGAGGTCGTCAGCTTGACGGCCTCTCTGTGCTGGGAATGGTGCCGGCGTCGCGGCGATCGCTTGGTGCTGGCCACAGGGACCGCGAAGGCCGACGTGCTGGATGGTTTAACCGGACCGGCCCACGCGCGGCGGATCCTGGAGTGTCTGGCGCTACTGGAATGCGGCATGGGTCCAGCCGATCCGGCCGTCATCGCGCGCTTGCAAGAGCGACGCTTGCCATCGGCCCTTGTCGTGGTCGTGGCGCTTGGCCGCAGTACTCTGGCTGAACCGCTGCGACACGCCCTGGGAAGGCGCGTCCACTGCCTCGACGCCACACGAACGGACCGCTTTGATTTTTATACACCCGGTTAGGTGGTTAGGTGGTTGAGTGGTTGGGTGGTTAAAAACCTAATCATTCAGCCACCCAACCACCCAACCACCTAACCACCTAACCACCTATGTCCCTCGAACACTGGTATCGCCTACTGGGCTATCTGACGCTGGGGTTATCGTGCGCCGCCTTGGTGCTCGCCGAGGCTCCGTTCTTGCCCGACTTGCAGTTCTGTCTCGCTCCCGTTTTGGCGCTGTTGCTCTTGGGCTGGTGGTTCGAGGGACGCTGGAGCCTTCCCAACCGCGGGGCCGATCTTCTCGGTCTCCTCATCGTCATCGCCGGCACGATCTGGGTGTTGACGCATCAACAGCGAACCGATGAAGATTTCGTACTGGCGCAGCTGCCCTTACAAGTCGCCATGCTTCCGTACATGGGACCGTTGTTGATGGCGGCGCTGCTGGTCAAGGTTTTTCGCCGGCACGACCCCAACCATTTCTGGCATGTCCAAGGAATGGCGCTTACGCAGATCGCATTGGGCTGCATGCTTGACGGCGGCCCGGCCTTCGGCGCCGCCATGGCCGTCTACCTGGCCTGCGCCGTCGCCTGCCTGGCCTTGCACTATCGGCTCTCCACCTGCAACGTGAAAAGTCAGGAGTGGGGAGTGAGGAGTGAGGAGAACAAAAACATTCGTCACTCCTCACTCGCTGGTTGGTGGCTGCTCTCCTTCACGCCGCGCTGGACGCTATCGATCGCCGTGCCGGCGCTCTTGCTCTTTTTGCTCACGCCGCGCCATGATGATTGGGCATGGGAACCGCTAAACAGCTTTCGCTCCGGCTCCAACCGCATTCATGTGCAGGGCGGCAGCGGAGACATGAACCTCAATAACACCGGCCGGCTCGAATTGGATAACGAGGTTGCCCTGCAAGTCGAAGCCGTCGATGCGGCGGGCCGGCCCAAGCTGGACCTACCCATCGACCAACGCTGGCGCAGCACCGTACTCGATTGGTACCAACACGGCACCTGGACCATGCTGGATCCTCTGCCGACGAATTTGCCGCCCATTCAGCAGAGCGAATTGCCCGATTTCGGTCCCGATCGATTTTACCTGACTTTCACGGTCCAGCCGCGGCGGGCCGGCGGATTGGTTCTTGCCGAGCCGATCGCCTTCGGGCGTTCCGACACTCGCTTGCCTGTCCTCGCCCTCGGCGACCAGGAGGGGCAGCGCCTCTTCGTCGAGCTAGCCAGCACCCTGCTTCCGCTCGAATTCAGCGACAAGCGGCGGGAATATCACTATCAGCAGGTCGTTCCGGTGCTCCGCGATCCGACCCGAATCCGCGCAATCGCACCGCACAATATCGGAGATATAACCCATCTGGTGCACTTGCCGCCGGAAATTGAGACTACTTTGCAATCCTGGACGGTGGCCCTACTCCGCCGACTGGCAAACGATCCGCGTTACCAGCTGCCCGGAGGTGTTCGCGCCACCCTGGCGAGCAAGTCCAATGCCTTAAGGATCAATTATCTCGATCACGAAGCGACGGGCCGCCTTCTAGCCGACTATCTGGCCCATTCCGGCGACTACACTTACTCGCTGAACATCACCCGGCGCGATCGATCGCTGGATCCCATTGTGGACTTCCTGATCAACGTCAAGAAGGGGCATTGCGAGCGTTATGCCGCGGCCCTGGCCTCGATGCTTCGCTCCATGGGCATTCCCGCGCGAATTGTCAAGGGTTTCCGCGGCTGGAGCAGTAAGGGCAACGGCATTTATGAGGTGCGCCATCATCATGCCCACGCCTGGGTTGAAATTCTGGTTGTACGCAGCAGACGCCCTGGCCCGTGGTTCCTTCAGCGCAACCAGGGGCCTTCTTTCGATTGGGTGACACTGGACCCAACACCGGCGGAGTCAACAGCGGACACAAATAACTCTTCGCAGATCGATTTATGGGACGAAGTGAAACAGCTCTCTCGACAAGGGTGGCGCTCCCTGATCATCGATTACAACAGCGACGACCAGGCCGACCTGTTGGACACGGTGACAACCGGCAGGCTTCGCCCGATCCTGCTAAGATTGGGCCTCGCCGCTTTGTCGATCGGGGCGGCCGTTGGCGCGTGGCTGCTCTTTCGTCGCCTGCGACATCGCCGCCTGACAACCGCCATACACGGCAACGGCCCGGACGCGGCGTTTTATCCGCGTTTGGTGCGAATCCTGGCCCGCTATGTCTCCTTGCGGCCTCAGCTCGGGCAAACGCCGCGCGAATACGGTGAGGCCGCGCGTGATGTTCTTCACGCGCGGCCCGCTTTCGCCGCGCTGGCGGATTGGCCGATTCGCGTGGTCCATTTCTTCTACCGATCGCGTTACGGCGGCCGGCCGCTGCGTGAAGAAGAACGCCGGACGCTCGATAGCGAATTCGAGCGCTTCGCCGAGGCGCTGCGACACCCGCAAGCGTAACGACGGGCAAGTCGCCTATCGTTACGCTCGTGGCTCAGCTCCGGACGCCGGCTGGTTCGACCGCGCGCTCTTTACGGATGGTTCTTCTCCCATCGTGACCGATATTCGCCGTTGTGACTTTCGCCAGCTTCTCGGGCACCTGTTTGATGTCCTCGATGCCGGCGTTGGTAGCGCCTTCGATCATCAATGCCAGGCCCGCCGTGCCGAGGACGCAGGCGGTCGGCGCCGAGCGCGTCAATCCGCTGAGAAACAGCCCGCCGCCGATCAGCCCCAGCATAGCGCGTCCGGTCGGCGACCACCCGCCGCGCAACGGATTGCCGCGCAGCGCGTTTTTGCCGCCGATAAGAGTGGACAAATCGCCCGCCGCCAGACCGTGCATACGGTTCCGCGCATCGCGGACTACCATGTCGCGCGTATGCTGAATCTGGTGAAATGCACGGACCATCTTATCGCGGATGCGAGCACGGCGCGACCGTCCTCTCTTGGGATCGAGGAAATACATCACCCCCGCTCCCAGTCCTGCTCCGGTCAATAAGGCAATGGTTCGGTTCATGGCATGCTCCTTTCGGGCAACAAGTCATCTGGTGTCCGTATTCCGTTGCCTTAGGGAGATTTTGTGCAAATGCCGCGCCTTGCGGCAGATGTCGGTCCCAATCCAATTCGGTGCTGGATGTACACGCCGATGCCAACGATTCTTCCCTGAACGAACCGAAAAGGTTAGACTACACATCATCAAACCGACGTGTCGGTCGGTTGCCCCGGTTTTGTCACGGATGTCATCATGGCTCCGCGCCTGTTCCGCTGCGCTATCGAAGAGATTGCGGACTGGCATACTCACTTGTACGTCGAGCCGTACATAGTCGCTTTCGTTGCCGTGGCGGGGCAATACTCGGCCTCGCCCGCGCTATTCGATGTCGAGTGCGGCAACATTGCATCGCGCTGGCTCGGCAATGCCACCGAATGCCGGCTGCAAGTCTCCTGGCCGGACGAGACAGCTGAGAAAGCGGTGCGGCTACGGGCGACGATGCAGGCCGGGCCGCTCGTGGAACTTGCCGCGGTCGCGCTGGCGCTCATTCTCGGCAATCGTGTCGTGCCACTCGGGCAGCTTCTGGTGACCGACCACGGAAGTCGCGCGGACTACCGGGCCAGAAAACGGAAAGCGGTGCTGGAAGTCAGCGGCACTGAGGTTCTTGCTGAGCTGGGACGACGACATCGGGAGAAAATGGAGCAGGCACGCAGCAATCCGTTCGGCTGGCAGGCTTACGTGGTAGTCTGCGCCTTCTCATCGGACGGACATCGCACTCGCTTCACACGACATCCATTCGAGGAGGCCGAGCATGGCGAAAACGAAAGCTAAGCGAACCGTTCCCTTGGTCCAGAAATTGATGGCCGAATCGTCGTTCGTTCTGTCCAAAGCCCAGGCTTTTCAGACGATGGGGATGGGGGAGACAGCGCAAACGCTGTGGCAGTCCGCGGCTTCGTTGCAAGAGCGGATCGCGCCCTTGCTCGACGCGGACGGCGAGCCCTTGGAGGCCGCGGTCTACCGGATGAGCGCCGCATCTTGCTACGAAAAGGCCGGCGATCCCAGCCGCGCCGTGAACCTTTATCACGCCGCCCTTGCCGGACCATTGCGAGAAGGGACGCGCGCGGAAGTCGAAGGGATGCTGGCTGCGTGCCTGGAGCAAATGAAGGCGAATTCCTAAGGGCGAAAGGTTCTTCGAGCCTTATCGCTCTCATAATCTCTCACCAAATCCCCAGGCAGCACCCCACGCCACCGCCGCCGGTTAACGGAATCGCTCGCCGCGCGAACGGCAACTGCAAATACTCGCCGCGATCGTACACCACACGCCCCTCGATTAGTGTGTGCGTTACGTGCGTCGCATGCTCGAAGGGATCGCCGTCAAACAGCACCAGATCGGCAACTTTGCCTTGCTCGATACTGCCGCGTTGTTCATCGAGGCCAAGGAGGTGCGCAGCGTCGAGGGTGATCGCGCGGAGTGCTCGGTCGTAGCCGAGACCGTTGACCATCGCCATTGCCGCTTCGTGTCGCAGCACGCGCGTTTTGGGAACGTATGCCTCGAAACCAGTGCCGATGGCCAGCGGGATCTTGTGATCGGCGAGCACCGCCGCGTTGCAGAGATGGCTGTGATAAGTCTCCATCGAACCAGGCCGCTGCATGGTCGGATGTACCACCACCGGCACTTTCGCCGCGGCCAGGCGATCCGCGATTAGATAGCCCTCCGTGGCCAGGTCCAGCCGCGGCGATAGCTTGAACTCCTTCGCCACACGGAGGGCGGTACACAGGTCGTCAGCTCGGTGGGCCGCGAAGATGACCGGCACCCTACCGTCCAGCGCCAGGCCGAGCGCTTCTAATTTGGGATTATAGGGAGGGCGTTTATCCTCGCTCTTGGCGGCGGCGGATTTGCGGGCGTGATTCTGGGCCTGCGCCAGCGCCGTGCGCAAGAGGGCGGCCGTGCCCATGCGCGTCGTCGGCTGGCGGTTCGTGTACGACGACTTTGGGGCTTCGCCGAGGTTGACGAGCAGGCCGGCCGGGAAGCGCAGCGTCATGCTCTCGGCTGTGCGGCCCGATGTGCGGAAGATGCCCGTCTGTCCGGCGATGACATTGGCGCGTCCGGGCACCGCGTGAACCACCGTGACGCCTTCGCGGCACAGAAACTCCAATAATGGCTCGCGCGGATTGAAGCTGTCCATTACGCGCAAATCCGCCTGATTGGGATCGCTCATCTCGTCCTGGTCCTGATCGGCCGCGACGTTGGCCGCGCCCGATATACCGACCACGGTATGGGCATCGATCAAGCCGGGCGTGACCACCGCCGCCGTCAGAACCGGCCACCCGTCAGGAACTTTCACGTCAAACGCCGAGCCGAGCGCCTTGATCTTGCCGTTTTCGACAAGGATGACGCCATTGGAGATGCTTTTTGTCGCTACCGGATCGATGCGTCCAGCCAAAATGGCGAACGACGCCGCGTTTTCGCGCCACGGTTTGTGTTCGAGGCGACGCAGCGGTGTTTCCACGGCGGCGAGCGGCTTGACCGGCGGCGGCCACTTCGGCAGCCGATCGTGTTCTTGCAGGGCGAAGCCGCCCGCCTGATACGACCAATCGCCCTGCTTGCTGTGATCGAAAACGCATTTGCCGTCGATGTACGTTTGCAGCACATGCGTGTAAACGCTGAAAGGCGAACCGGACAGCACCACGAAATCGGCGTCCTTGCCCTTTTCGAGCGAGCCAAGACGATCATCGAGGTGGAGCATCTGAGCGCCGTGCAGCGTCAAGGCGCGGAGGGCGGCATCTTCGGACATGCCGCCGCGCACGGCGATGGCTCCAGTACGCAGGAAAAAGCGCGATTCGGTGATCGAGTCATCGGTGTTAATGGCCACCTTGACGCCGGCCTTATCGAGAATGGAGGCGTTTTCTTCGAGCAGGCCGGCCACTTCGAGCTTGCCGCCGGGGCTGTCCACCAACGTTAACGATACCGGGATTTTTTCGCGCACCAATTCCTCGGCAATACGATAGCCCTCGGTGCAATGCTGCAACACCAACTCGAAGTTAAACTCCTTGGACAGCCGAATCGCCGTCATGAGATCATCGGCGCGATGGCTGTGGAAGTGGACGGTGCGCTTGCGGTCCAACACTTCGACGAGCGGTTCCAGAGCCAAATCGACTTCCGGCTGGGGCACATCTTTGCCATCGGCCTTGGCCTGGCGATAGCGCTGCCAGGCGCGTCGATAGTCGCGAGCCTTGGTGAACTGCTCGCGCTGCAAGGCCGCAATCTTCATGCGCGTGGCCGGGGCCATCTTCCGCGCCTGATAGTTCCACGATTTCGGGTTTTCTCCATTTGCCATCTTCAAGCCACCAAGCACCGTGGCCGGCACGACGCGCATCTCTTCGATCGTTCGGCCGCGCATTTTGACGTAGACGGTCTGTCCGCCGATGACGTTGGCCGAGCCGGGCATGATGTTGGCGGTGGTCACGCCGCCGGCGACGGCCATGCGAATGCCGGGATCGTCCGGCTGAATGGCATCCAGAGCCCGCAGTGCCGATTGGACCGGGCCGCTGCCCTCGTTGCCGTCGTTGTTCGCCGGCACATGCGGCTTGGGCCAGATGCCGATATGTGAATGCGTGTCTACCAGACCGGGGATAACCGTCTTGCCGCTCAGGTCGATGATTTTGACGCCTTCGGGTATGGGCGTGTTCGCTTGGGCGCCGATGGCGATGATCTTGTCCTTGCGAACGATCAGCACGCCTTTGTCGATCGGAGCACCGGCCGCCGTCAGAATGCGCGCGCCGCGATAGGCAATCGTGTCTTCCGCCGGCGCGGCGCCGACGGGGATGAGGATAAGAATCAGGGGCAGGGATAAGGCGACAGCATACGGGCCGAACGCGCGCATGGGGAATCTCCGCAAAAAGGAGGAAACGGGGACATGCGGATCAGAATAAAGGATCATCGGACAAAAAGCCAGCAGGCAAGCAATCCACACTTTTTCCTTGACGTAGTGTCACCATGCCGGGACCATGAAGATGAATGATCACCCCCGATCGTGGGAGCATGCCATGGATCCATTTTTTCTCCCTCTGCCTGTACTGTATCCCTACCCGCCGGAGAGTAGCGACACGCTTGCACAACTAGAACAATATCTAGATGTTGCGTTGTGCTTACTCCGAAAGACAGTCGAGCGCCTGCAAACTGCCCTGGGACCGGAGGCGTTGGGGCCAGAGCTGAGCCGCTTCCTGGTCGGCAACGACCCCATCGAACAAAGCATGGCCAGCTCGCGGCTCGACGTGCTCGTCAAGCAGAAAAAAGAGAGGGAAGCCGTGAAACTGATTCACGATCAATTCGGCGTAACCTGGGACCAGGCTTTTAGAGTGTATTCCGCTTGGTCGTGGTGGGATCGTGGGCGGAAGCTGCGGTGCCTTCAAGCCGTCGAACTTCGTAGACTGTTCGCCTCATTCAACGACTCAATCCAGGAGCAATCGACCGATGGCAAACATCGAAAAAGCCCTACAAATCGCTGCGAAAGCGCATGAAGGGCAGACCGACAAGGACGGCCAGCCGTACATCCTGCACCCGCTGCGCGTCATGCAGCGCGTCGAAGGTATGGAGGCGCAAATCGTCGCGATCCTGCACGATGTTGTTGAAGACACAAAGGTGACGCTGGAGGATTTGCGCGATGCGGGATTCGGCGGGGCGATCCTTGCCGGTGTTCGCTGTGTCACGCATGGGAAAAACGAATCTTACGCCGATTACTTGGTTCGTTGCAAAGCCAACCCCCTGGGCCGGCAGGTGAAACTCGCAGACCTGGAGGACAATTCGCGGCCCGCACGGGTTCTGCTGCGACCAACCCGGTTGGAGGGCGATCTCGCCCGACTGCGCAAATATGTTCTTGCGTACAAATTCTTGATTGATCGGCTGAGCGAGGCAGAGTATCGAAAGCTTATGGCGGACGTGGAATGAACTGGCACCGGCCCCAGTTCACTTCCAACTGCCAGCACGGCTCTGAAACCGCCCCTTAAGGCGATGCCGGCGAAAGATCAATTCGGGTAACTGCTGTCTTGTGTGAGAACCACATGGTCGGGAAATAGATCAGGAACAGCTGTATCCCACGAGAGCGTGACCACGTGACCGTCCAGGTAGAGATAGTTGGCAACGGTGGTGTGACGTTTGTAGGCGATCCACGGCTGGATGTTCGTCGTTCCCAGCCAGATGTCGAAGTCGTCCTGCTTTGGGTCGCATCCGGCAGCCGTAAGTCCACCGGCGTTGCGTTCCACATAGGCGATGAAGTTGGACGTTCCTGGCTCGTTGATGAAGCGTAACAAGTTCCATCGCCCATAGCGGCGCGTCTTGTGGCTCAATTGCGAGTTCAACAGGTAGCTGGTGCGGTTCCATACGCCGTCGCCGTTCGGGGCAGGTTGGCGGATCGAGAGATCGGTTGGGCAGCGGTACATGACATCACTGTTGACGATGATGCCCTGTTTGGACAGGCTGTCGTCCTCCTTCGAATCGCTCATGAAGGGCATGAGCTTGTCCTCCCAATAAATCTCCGCGAAGGAGTCGCCGGCCCCCGCCTGGGAAAGCACATCCGCGTCGAAGGGATGATGCAGGAAAAATTGACCGTTATTAACGTCGTAATACTGCAGGGTGGCCAAGCCAATCTGTTTGAGGTTGTTCTGGCACTTCATTCGATTGGCGGCCTCCCTCACCTTCTGGACAGCAGGCAGGAGCAGACCGATTAGCACAGCGATGATGCCGATGACGACGAGCAGCTCAATCAAAGTAAAGCCCAAGCGGTGCGAGCGGCTACGCATGGCAATCCTTTCCGGTTCAAAACCTCTTTGACCTCGGCCGTTCATACGATTCTAAAAAGAGTAATACTCGCCAGTCCCGTCAACGGCAAGGGTGACTATCTCTCGCCAGTCCACATTGCCCGCCAACGGAAGCTACTGGGGCAGGAGCCGAACCACAAACTGAACGCGAAAGGCAACCGGTATCACATAGAATGACTCGAAGGATGCGTGATAACAAACGATAGGTCCGGCAAGCTGCGAAACGATTCCGAGGGACGTGTTGTGATTTCTGTCGTCATTCCGGTGTTCAACGAGCGCGACAGCTTGACGGCGCTGTACGCGGAGATTGCCGGGGTGGCGCGGGCGGAACAGCTTGATTTGGAAGTTCTGTTCGTGGACGACGGCAGCACGGACGGCTCATGGCAGTGCATCGCGGAATTGGCACGCGAACACACGGAAGTTCACGGCATTCGCTTTCGCCGCAATTTCGGCAAGGCGGCGGCGCTGTCGGCCGGCTTTTACGCGGCCCGCGGCGACATCATCTTTACCCTCGACGCCGATTTGCAAGACGATCCCGCCGAGATTCCGCGTTTCCTCGCCCTCTTGAACGAAAACAAATCCGGGCAGAAACTCGATATCATCAGCGGTTGGAAGCGTGTGCGGCGCGATCCCTGGCACAAGGTCTGGCCCAGTCGTGTTTTCAACTGGATGGTCAGCTTCCTGACAGGGGTTCGCCTGCACGACCACAACTGCGGCATGAAATGCTATCGCGCGGAAGTGTTCCGCGAGGTGCGGCTGTACGGCGAGCTGCACCGCTTCATCCCCGTGTTGGCGGCGGCGCGCGGCTTTCGCGTCGGTGAAATGGAGATCAACCATCGCCCGCGTCGCTTCGGCCGTTCCAAGTACGGTGTCCGTCGATTTGTAAAGGGATTTCTCGATCTGTTAACGGTCAAATTCCTAACGGGCTTCGGCCAACGGCCACAGCATTTGCTTGGCAGCCTTGGTCTTGTCAGCTTCCTGCTCGGCGGCCTTGGCCTGCTCTATCTGGCCATTACCTGGGTCATCCGCCTGTGGCATCCTGAAAAATACGAACCGCTGCACGAACGAGCATTGCTTTTCTACGCCCTCGGCGCTCTGCTGCTCGGCGCTCAGATGATGTCGATCGGCATCCTCGCGGAGCTGGTCACCGCTTATATGGGCCGCGATGAAGACAGCTACAGCATCGCGGAGAAAACACCGCCACGAAATCCATGAATACCTCCTTCTCGTTCCCACGCTCCGCGTGGGAATGCACATCTGGACGCTCTGCGTCCCGCGAGGAAAAAAGCCGCGACGCGGAGCGTCGCGTACGTGCGTTCCCACGCGGAGCGTGGGAACGAGGAGGCGTCTAATACATGAACGCTTCCTCCGATGCTGCTCTCCTCACGCGGCGATGGGTCTATATTCTGCTGATCGTCCTGGCAGCGGGGATGGCGGTCGGCCGGATTCTCTCCGTGGAACTGGTCTACGAGCCGAGCCTGTCCCAGAGTTGGCCGGATGATCCGGACCATCCGCGACGTGCCTGGCCGGCAACGGCGCCGCGCGCCATGCCGACGTTCAGCTCCAACGATCGCTCGCGCTGGGCCGCTGTGCGCGCGCTGGTGGATGAGGGAACGTGGGTCGTCGGCCGGCGCGACAAGCAGGTGGTTCTCGGCAGCGCTCCCGCCGCGCTGGCTGCCCGCGATCCACTGCAACTGACCGTGCTGCTTGAGGCCGGTTACGAGCAGCGCATTCGGAGCGACCGCGGCATCATCTTCGAGGACGGTTGGGGAAGTGTGGACAAGATGCTCAATCCCGCGACGCTCGAATTCTATTCGACCAAGCCTCCGCTGTTGACCTGCCTCGTTGCCGGTGAGTATTGGCTGCTGAATAAGCTGTTCGGTTGGTCGCTCAGCGGAACTTCGGATCATCGCTTCAGTATCGTCCGCGTCTGCTTGCTGACGTTCAATCTGTTGCCTTTCGTGGTCTCTCTCTGGCTGCTGACCCGGTTGGTGGAGCGCTTCGGCTCTACGGACTGGGGCCGGCTTTTCGTCGTGGCGGCGGCGTGTTTCGGAACGTTGATGACGCCGTTTCTTATCACGCTCAACAACCACACGCTGGCCACCTGCAGCCTCGTTGTGGCCGTGTATGCGGCGGTGCGCATTCAGTCAGATTCGCCGGAATCGTGGCGATGGTTTGTCATCGCCGGCTTCTTCGCGGGATTCACCGCGGCCAACGAACTGCCCGCGGCCGCCTTCGCCGTGGGACTTGGACTGCTGTTATTCGTGCGCTTCCCCCGGCGGACGGTGCTGGGGTTCGCTCCCGCCGCGCTGGTTCCCGTGGCAGCGATGTTGATGCTGAACTATGCCGAGCTGGGCGAGTGGCAGCCCGGCTACAGCAAATTCGGAACCGAGTGGTACGAATATGAGGGCAGCCATTGGCGAAACTTGCCCGATAACTCCAAGCGCGGCATCGATTGGGCGAAGAACAAGGAGACCAAAGGAGCGTATGCGTTCCATCTATTGGTGGGACATCACGGATGGTTTTCGTTAACGCCGATTTATTTGCTCGGGCTTGGAGGGATGGGGTTAGGTATGTGGTATCTGATCCGAGCCGCGCACGCAGCGCAGCGGAGTAAGCGGCAAGGTCAGCCGCTTACTCCGCTGCGCTGCGTGCGCGGCTCGGCCGAAATGGCATCACGTCAATGGGCGGAACTGGCGGTATCCACCGCGTTGGTGTCGCTGGTCGTGATTGGATACTACATTTACAAGAGCGACAATTATGGCGGCTGGAGCAATGGGCCACGCTGGCTCATGTGGCTGTCGCCGCTGTGGCTGTTGACGCTCTTGCCCTTCGTCGATCGGCTGGGACAAAGACGCTGGGGCCGGGTGCTGTGCCTTGTCCTTTTGGCGCCGTCGGTCCTGTCGGCGCATTACACGGACTGGAACGCCTGGCGGCAACCGTGGATATATAATTGGATGGATAGCCGTGGATGGATCCCTTACTAATCGAGCAACCGATCATGGCCGAAAACGAACCCGCATCTCCTCCTCCGGCAAACGAGCCGTCTTCCAGCGATATGCAACTCCCTCCCGAGGCCCGAGACGGCGCGACGGCGCTCGCTCAGCCCGAGCTGGGACTGCCGCCGCGCCCGATCGCGCAGAAGCCGCGTTGGCCCCATCCTAGTTTCGGCTGGGCGCTGTTATGGTGTCTGTTGTTTTGGATCATCTTTCAGATGCCCAGCGTCATTATCGCTGTGCTGCTCATTGTCGGGCTGGCCATCTTTTCGCCGAATGCGATTTCTTCGGAAACGATGAAGAACCCTGCCGACCTTTTTAAGTCTGATGTGATGAACGTGGCTCTAGCGGTAGGCCAATTCGTTGCGGAGATAATCGGCATCGGCTTTTGCTGGCTGGTGATTCGCCTGGTGGTGGGGCGAGATTGGATGCGCCAGCTGGCGGTGCGGCGTCCGAGCGTGCCTCATACCCTGCTGGCGTTGGCGATATTCCCCGCCTTCGCGCTTCTGGGAAACATCGCTTACGGGCTGTTGCGCACCTCGGGACACGTGCCCAGCGTCTCCGACCCCAATCCCGTCAACTTGGTCTACTTTTGGGCAGCGGTCTTCAACGTCCTCGGCTTGGCCCTGCTGATCTCCTGGTTGCTGGCCGGATTCGGCTGGACGCGAAGGCTTGCGGCACGGCCGGCGCGACCGGCGGATTTCCTCGTCACTGCGGCGGTCCTCCCGATCCTGACAGTGTGCATCGTGGTCATCTACGAGGGGCTACGCCGGGCTTTGCCCGTGTCCGGTCTGGAGTCAGTGAAGCTGGGCGGCATGGAAGAGATGGGAGAAGTTATTGGCAAATGGCCGTGGCCCTTCGCCGTGCTGGTGATCGGAGTGGGTCCGGGCATCGTCGAGGAGCTGTGGTGCCGCGGCTATCTGGGCCGCGGCCTGGTGGGCAGCCACGGCGTGGTGCTCGGCGTTCTCGCCAGCTCGTTTTGCTTCGGACTTATCCACGGCGATCCGTGCCAGGGCATCATGGCGATGGTGATGGGATTATGGCTGCATTTTGTCTACTTGACGACGCGATCGCTTTTGCTGCCGATGTTGTTGCACTTTCTCAATAACTCGGTTGCCGTCATGGAGTCGCGTTTCCCAATCTTGACCTTTCTCGACACCAAACCTGCGGAAATTCCAGTGATCGTCTATGTATCCGCCGCGTTGCTTCTTGCCGCCGGCGTGTACGCTTTGTGTCAAAGCCGCGTGCGGCTTGCTCCCCGGATGCAGGACCAGCCCCTCATCTGGCGGCCGGCCTTTGAGGGCGTGGAATATCCGCCGGCCGAGAGCGGCATGCGCGTGGTCCATCCTTTGCCATCGCCTGCGGCGACGGTGCTGACGAGCGTTACGTTTCTCCTGTTCATGTTGGCCTGCGCCAATTGGGTCCGGGCCCTCCGGGGATAGCGTGAAAAATCCCTCGGTTGACACGTGGGACGGTTTCTGCATATGCTACGGCCCACGGAACAAAGGCGAAGTGGCGAATCGCCGCCGGGATTATTACCGGTGAGCGGGAGATGTTAACGGCCCGGTGACTTTCTTTCACCGGGGCGATAACATGCCCCGCTCGCCGAATTCAAAATGACGATTGCATCGCAAAGGAGTCTCACGGATGAGACGTTCACCCGTTGCGCTTAGCGGGGCGGCGTGTGTTCTTGTGTTGTTCACAACCGCCGACGCCCGCGCGGAGTTGATTCACTGGAGCTATAGCTGGTCGCGCAGTCCCGTCGAGGTTCATGCCGATAGCCCCGGGACCGGCTACATTTCGTTGACCGATCAGGGGTTGAAGTCGGCGGCCGGAGATTCCTACCTCGTCGCCACGAATTTGCAAGCGCATAGCACTGCCAGCATCCAGAATCCCGATGTGTTCACGAACAAAAGCTACACCTTGACCCTGTACTTGCAGGACAAGGATTCAGGAAAAGCGGGCACCCTCTCGTTCACAGGGGAGTTCAACGGCGCATTGACAGCGGACAGCACCAACCTGACCAATACGTTTACCGGCACGACTACGCAATCGCTTGTGTTGGGCAATAATGTCTATACGGTAACGATTGGTCCCTATACATCGCCTGGGCCGACCGGCGCGGTCAATTCCGGAAGCATTGCCGCCCGCGCCGAGGTGAAGGTCTCGCCGGTCATCGCCTCACCGGAGCCGAGCAGCGGCCTACTGGCCTTACTGGGAGGTGTCGGCTGCGGCCTGGCCTTCGTTCGCCGGCGCCGGGGAGATTCCATAGTCTAGCGCCATCGGCGAAGCGGGCCGCCTCGCCGCGAGAGGCGACTTCCCATGCGGATTGCGGAATGCCGAGAGCGGAATCAAAGACGATCCGACTTCCTCTCGCACCGTATATTTCGCATTTTCCTCTCTACATTGTTCCTGATAAGTGGAACGTTTCCCTTACTTGCGCTGCGGGCCGGCGAAGCGAGTGCGCCCCTTTTCCGTGCCGGCTGCGGCCGGCGCGTGCGGCTCTGGGACGGCGAGTGCATCACCGGCCAAATCCTCGAATTGAACAAGGACACCTTGCGGATGCGCACCGGGTGGGCGGCGCGGCTGGAATTGCCGCGCGCCGCCGTGTCGGCCATCGATCCGCTGCCCGGCTGGCGGACCGTCTTCGACGCCGAACCGGGCGAGCCTGCTGTAGGGAAGAGTTTGACATACACGTTGAAGAATCCCCTCCCCGCTGGGCGTGTCGGCGTCAATTTCCAGGAACGGGGAACAGCGAGTGGAGCGCGGTGGACGGTCGAATTGCTGTTTCGGCAGGGCGAGCGCGCCCGGCGCGTGACGGTCATGGTAGCGGGGGCCGGCGGCCACTATGAAGTCGATGCCGGCGATTTGAAGGGCACGGCGCGAAAAGTGACGAAGTCTCCCGGTTGGCATCGGTTGATCGTGCAATTCACCAAGCGTTCGCTGCGCCTGACCTGCGATGACGATGTCCTGTGGTACAATCTCGACGATGGGCCGGGCGGAGACTTACAGCGCGTGACAATCGATTGTCAGCGATCCGCGGAGAACGAAATGGTGGGCGGCGCTGTGGCCTGGACCGAGTTCTGTATTGAGCGCGCCGTGGATGAACATCCCCAGCCGCCGACCGACGCCGAGCAAGATGCGGTTCGTCTGCTTGAAGACGATCAGCTGTTCGGCCGCATCCTCCAGGCCGATCGCCGAATTATCCAGATCGAGGGGCGTTTCGGGAAACGATCGCTGCCGTGGACGGCGGTATCCGGCTGCTCATTCCGCCGGCCGGCCGCGCCCCCGAAAGCGAACGAGGGAGCGAAGGTCCGTTTGCTCGTACGTTCTGGATTGTGCGCGGAGCCGGACATATTGGAAGGCGTGGTGACGGCGAATGACGAACGCCGGTTGGTTCTGCGGCACGCGATTCTGGGCGAGTTGACCTTGGAGCGCGGCCGGGTTCGCGAGCAGCGGCCGCTTGGTAGCGAGGCGAAATGATTATCGTTACTGGCGATTCTGTTCACGCCATGACCACGAATGGCGAACGAATGACCGCGCCTTTCCTTCTCATCCAGCAAATCCTTGGGAAAACCCGGCATTTCCGTTCGGCACGCCGCGTGCATAGAGGGGGAGACCCTCTCATGAAACGAAAGAGAGGGACGCACCATCATGCCGGAGAATCTTCATGCAGATCCAACCGCGAACGCGCCGAAGCGGCGCTGAGCCTACCTTTATCTCACGTTCTGGCTTTACGCTAATTGAGTTGTTGGTGGTGATCGCTATCATCACCATTTTGATCGGCCTGTTGTTGCCGGCCGTGCAGAAAGTGCGCGAGGCAGCCGCGCGCAGCCAGTGTCTCAATAACCTCAAGCAGATGGGACTTGCTCTCCACAACTACCATGACTCCCAACGGTCCCTGCCGCCCGGCTACACCGCTTCGGGTGCCTACGTGGATGGGATGGATGACACGACACCCGGATGGGGGTGGGCAACTTACATTCTGCCTTATCTAGAACAGGGCAACCTCTTCAATCAATTCAACCTGAGCCAGCCTGTTCAGAATTTCACAGGCATCCAGACGATGCTCAAGCTTTATCTCTGCCCCTCTGACATCTACCCGACCGGGCCGTTCGCGGTGCCGAACGCCTTTGGCACCACCCTCGCCACCGCAGCCCCATGCAGTTACGCGGCCTGCAACGGCGACGACGCATCCGATACAGCGGACCCCACGGGGAATGGCGTCTTTTACCGCAATAGCCAAACTCGGCTGACGGACATCACGGATGGCACCAGCCAGACCATCTTTGTCGGCGATCGATCCTGCGCCAGCTCGCTCGGTATCTGGGCCGGGGCGATAAACGGCGGTGTCATTCTGCGTGGGCCACACAATGTCAATCCGGGGACGAGCACAGGCCCAGCCCCA
>DASRBG010000223.1:0-2123 GCA_035653735.1 Gemmataceae bacterium | reverse complement strand
GCATCCAGGTCCGTCCCAGCCCGCAAACGTTCCATATAAGCGCGATAAGCGAAACTCCGGTCGCGCTTCTTTCCCGTCGTTTCCGTGAGGACGCCGATCTCCGATAGCACGTCGATTGCGCGGGTTGCGGTGGGTTTGCTCGCGTTGAGCAACTTCATCGCTGAGGCGACGGTGACAATCGGATGACGCGGAAGCCGCTCAAACAGTCTAAGAACCGAGAGGGATGCCGAATCGATATCGAGCAACCGGGTGCGATCCGTGCTGATGAGATTAAACAACTCTCGCGCCGATGCAACAGCTTCATCGGCGATCGTGGCTACGCCATCGAGAAAGAAGTCTATCCAGCCTTCCCAATCGCCCTCCAGCCGCACGAGATTGAGACGCCGGCAATATTCTTCGCGGTGACGCTTGAAGAAAAGGCTGAGATAGAGAAGCGGCGCCTTCAACAGTCCCCAGTGCTCCAGCAGGAGGGCGATCATCAGGCGCCCAATCCGCCCATTGCCGCCGAGATAGGGGTGAATGGTTTCGAACTGCACGTGCAATAGACCCGTCCGCACCAGTTTCGGCAGCCGGTCATCGGCATGGATGTATTTCTCCAATGCGCCGAGGAGCTGCGGGAGTTTGTCGGCTGGCGGCGGAACATAGACCGCGTTTCCCGGCCGGCTTCCGCCGATCCAGTTCTGACTAAGGCGTATTTCTCCGGGTTGCTTGCTCCCACCACGCGCGCCGCGCATCAAGCGCTTGTGCGCTTCGTTCAAAAGTCGCAACGAGAGCGGCAGACCGCGCTTCGATGCGAGCTGGCCGCGAGCGTAAGTGAGGGCGTCGAGGTAGTTTGTCACCTCCTCGACATCAGCGTTGGCTTGGGACCGTTCCTCGGCTTCGAAAGCAAGAAGGTCCATGAGCGATGCTTGCGTGCCTTCGATCTGGGACGACATCACCGCTTCTTTGCGCACGAAGGCGTAGATGAACCAATCGATCGAAGGCACCATCTCGCCTGCCAGATCGAGGCGGAGGAGCGCTTGCTCGGCTTGCCCAAGGCGATGTTCGAGCTTGGTATCAATGACGAGAGCTGGTCGCGCAGGCGGCAGATCGAGGGGAATGAAGGCACTAGCCTTCTCGCCGCCGACGGTCACGATCTCGTATCGGCCTGTGGTGCGCTTCGGCATGAATGTCGTTCCCGTGCCGCACGCAAGGAACGCCTATATTTCTCGGCGGGCTCGTTAGGAACGCAGTCTTTACTAGCGACAAACGTTAGTCAAGGGATCGTTCCTAGCGGTCCCTAAAGTCGCGGCCGGCGAGCGAAAGAGACTGAACGTCAATAGCGTAATATCCCTCTTGACATTCTACGCAAAATGCGTTAGTCCTTACTGCAGCTCGCGAGCGTAGTCCTTCGGCCGCGCCACGAGCTAGACCGAAGGAGGACGACCGTTGCTTGCGTACGATCAGCTCCTGAGTGAATGGCATCGAAGGCAGGCCGGCCCGACCTTCAGCTCTATGTCATTTGCCGGCGATGCTTTGGTTCTAGGCGCTGGTACCCGTCTAGCAAAGCTCAGCAAGGACAGTTTGCGCGAGCTCAGCATCGACGGACAGGAAGAAAGAATCCTTGCGCTTTTGTCTGTCGCATATTGGCGGCCGATCCCAACGCACGTGCTCAAATCCATCAAAGGGGCCGTTCGCGCGTATGGACGTGGCGAGAAGGTATTGGCGGACATCCATCTCGCACATAGCGGCCTGCCGACGATCGGGCGCACAGCTGCGAATCTAGAATTCTGCCGTCTCTTCCTCGCAGACCGTTTGCTTTCCGCAGGCGTCACGCCGCCACGCCTCCTCCATGGCCTCGGCATCAACACAGCACCGATCCACTTGGTCAAAGCAAGAGCGGATGATCCACAACATCCGGGTTGGCCTGCCGGTACGCCGGGTGGACTAAGCGGAAAATTTCGCCCGAGAAATGGCGGAGCGCCGGCACTCGACCTGCCAGCGGTTACTCCGGTCGCGGATTTTAGCGGTGGATTCCATGAGGCCGTCGTCGATACGTGGATGGCGTATTTTCAGGAGAAGGGAATCCCCGCAGTAAAGACGCCAGGCGTCCGATTTATTGGCCAACAATTCGATCATCGGAT
>DASRBG010000222.1:0-4983 GCA_035653735.1 Gemmataceae bacterium | reverse complement strand
GCGAAACAATCCACCAGGTGAAGATCCCGATGCAGCGCGACATCACCGTCTATCGGCGGACTGTCGTGTCGTCGACCGATCTTCCGCACGGTCAGGAGGAACTGCGGTATCGCATCGAACCAGCCGTCGGCCTGTACGACTCGGTGGTGACCAAGGTCGAAGGATACGCCGCGTCGATTAAGCCCGCCGACGTGCCTCCCCACCACAAATCGTCGGTCGTTGTGGAACTGGTCCAGGCCATCGACGATCTCGACCCGGCGCTCGACCCAAACTCTTAGCACCGGACGAGTGGCCCACGCCGGTCCCTCTCCGGTTGCTGATCTTCCGGTCCGTGCGCGCGGCCGAGTTGTGCGATGGCGGCGCTGACGGTCCGCGCGGCTGCCCTGACGCCAATGACGTCAGGTGCGGCAAGTGCGGCCTGGCGCGCACCGTGGACGACACCAACGCTCCTGGTGCCTGCCCGCAGTGCGGTGGCTGGCAGTTCACTGTCAGCCGCTGCGCCCACTGCAAGCTCGACGATCTCGACTACGCGCGGACCCACTCCAATGCCGGCCGCCTCTTTGAGCGGCTGCTGGAACTGGAGTTCGACGCGGCCCACTTCAGCATTCCCTGGAGCGACGTGACCGCGGAGGAGGTGCGCGGGCTCCAGATTCTCAAGGAAGAGCGCAACCGCTACCAGCGGGAGCAGATGCAGAAACAACCCCATGCCTTTCCATGCCCGAGTTAGCCGCGCCCGCTTCGTGCTTGGGCCGTTCACAGCCGAGGACATGCAGACCATCGGCGGCGTCCTGGTGGACAGCATCTCTACGCGCATCCGGAAGGCCCTCAACGTGAACGACGCTCCGGCGAAAGCCCTGAAGCCGGGTCGCAACGGGCGGCGAGGGTACCCGGATTACAAAATCGCACGTGGCCTGATGCCGATCCGCGACTGGATTTGGACAGGGCGCACCCTGCGGTCGCTCAAAGTGAAGAGCGCGAACGAGAATCAAGCCGTGCTCGGGTTCGTCGATCCCACTGTGGATCGCGTCGCGCATGTGAACAATCTGCGCGAGAAACAGTTCGGGGTCTCGCCCAAAGACCGGAGCGCGCTCAACGCGGCAGTCCTGGCTGTGCTCCGGCAGGCGCGGGCCATTCGCGTAAAGAGAGCGGCATAAGTGCCAGACCAGGAATCCATCGTCCTCGAAATCGACCCGCGCAGCGTGCTTGCTGCCATCAAACAGGCGAATACTGCCGTCGAGGGTTGGGAAAAGGGCACGGTCGGCGCCGGCGAGCGGATGCAGAAATCCCTCGAGCGGATGTCCGAGATGCTGATTAAGGTGAATGACCGCTCCCGCAGTTCGATGGAGCGGCTCACCCAGTCCATCGAGAAGCAAGCCGCCGCGTATGGAAAGACAGAAGTCGAACGGCTGATCGCCGACCGTGACCGGTATATCAAGAAGCTCGGTGACGAGCAGGGGATGGTTGACCGCGTAACGGCAGCATACAACAAGATGATCGAGGCCGCAGGCAAGTCGGGTGGCTCCGAGATCAAACAGCTTGGTGCCGAAGCGCGCGAATCGAAGGCGTCGCTGGCCCTGATGGGTGAAGAGATCGGCGTCCACATCCCGCGACATATCCGCGGCTTCATCTCTTCGATGCCGGGCGTCGGCGCGGCGCTGAGCGCGGCCTTCAGCGGGATCGCGGTTGTCGCGTTGATCGGAGTCATTGTGGAAGCGATCAAGAAGGTGGTGGAGTTCCACGAGAACCTCGAAAAGCTGCGCGAGGCGCCAGAACGGATCGAAGCCGAATTCGCGCGCCTCACCGGCGCTACGAAAACCGCCAATGACGAGATGCGCGTCGCCAACGACCGGCTGGAGAACGCCATCGCAAAACTGGAGCACCGCCCCCAGAACAACCTAAAGCTCGCGATCGACGAGGCGGCGGTTGCGGCCGACCACCTCTCCGAGAAGATGGACAAGGCCCTGCGCTCCTTCGCCGATGTGGCCATCAAGAATGCGCCGGGAGTGTTCGCCAACATCATCGGGGGACAGGCGGGCATCGACGACATCGTGAAGCTCGTCCAGGGCAAGTCCGGATACGGCGGCCTCATCGGCGACCTCTATAAGGCAACTTCCAGCGGCGCCGATCCCACCAAGGTGCTCGGGCAGTATCGCGCGGCCGTGGGAACGATGATCCGGCAATCCGAAATGGCCGAGGCGTACCAGCAGGGCAAGGGATTCGAGGGCGTCAGTTACGAAGACATCCGGGGCGCGATGACGGGGCGCGGGAAGCTGCCGCCCGGACTCCGCTTCGAGAACATGCTGGCCGATCAGGCACCGAGGCTCGAAACTCTGCGCGCGCTCGATCGGGAGATTGATCTGCTGGGCCAGAGCTACGGCCTCGAAAAGAAGAACACGTCCCTGACCGGTCAGGAAGATCGTCTCAAGGAGGTTGCAAAATCGACCGGCGTCAAGGAAGAACTGCGCCAGCAGGTGGCCCGCGCCCAGGAAGGCGAGCTGAACGGCCTGGCCCGCATCAATGCCGCCCACCAGGAGCGCCTGCGGCATCTGAAAGAAGAAGGCCAACTCAACACCGCGAACGCGAAGCTCGCCGGCCAGATCCGGGATGCGGAGATCGCCCGCTTCGAAAAGGAAGAGCAGCGGAAGACCGCCGCTGCCGTGTTCGGCGCAAACACTTCTCTGGGCGAAGCAGGCATTCGATCGAACTACGCGATCTTCCAGGCCAACCGAAAGGCCAGTGGCGCGGCGTTCGGCGCGGCTGACATCAATGCCGAGTACGACACCTCCATGGCGCTCGCGCAAAAGCAGTTCGACCTTGCCGCCCAGCATGTCCGCGAACTGCGGGACATGAACGCCACGGATGGCGAGATTCAGCGTGCCCAGATCGAGGCGACGAAGGCCTTCGCGTTGGCGGCTCTTGATGCAGAGACGAAGAGGCGGGTTGAGTTGATCGACCTGGCTCGGCAGCAACGGGACGAAGAGTCGAAGACCGCCCGTGCCAACTACGACAACGCCCGCAGACTCAGCGACGCCATGGCCACCGAGCAGGAACGCCGTGAGAGGGACGTGGTGCAGCGGCAGATCAAGATGGCCGAGGCGCTTGGCTTGAAAACCGCCGGCGGCCAGGTCGCGACGGCGCTGACTGTGGAGCAACTGCGCACCGCGGCTGCGCAGATGCAGCACGACCAGGCCATCGCGCGAATCACGCAGGAGACCATCGACGCGCGGAAACTGTCCGGCGGTACGCCCGAGGAGCAACGCCAGCGAGAGGCCGAACTGAACCGGCTCAAGATCGAGGGCATCAAGGCCGAGGGCGAGTTGCAGCGGCAGATCGACGATGCCCACCAGGACCGCGTGGTGAAGCTCCTGGAGATCCAGAAGCGCGAGATGGACGAAATCCAGAACAAGGCCTCGGGCCTGTTCCACACGCTGTTCACGAAGCCGCAAGATTTCGGCAAGCAGCTCGGCAGCACGCTGAAAGAAGCCATGCTGAAGCCGATCACGGAAGGGCTCGGCGGCCTGGTCGCTAAGGCAGTCCAGCCGATCGTCTCTGGCATTGGCGGGATCTTCAACGGGATCTTCGGCACCAAGCAGGACCCGATGAAGATTGCAACCGATCTGAACACGGCCGTGACCGCGCAGAACTCTGTCGCGATCGCTTCTCTGACGGCGGTGATGGCGGCGGTCATGGGGATGGGTGCGCCAGCGATCGCCGCCCCGAGCGGCGTTCCCGGTGGGATCTCGCTTCCAGCGATTTCGGTCCCTGCTCCAGCCGGCGGCGTCGCCGGTATCGGTGGGAGTGGTGCGCCGATTCCCATTGCAGTGGCTCCGGGCGGCGCGGCGGCGGCTTCGATTGGTGCCTCGCCGGCGGACATTCTCAATCTGCCCGCAATGCACAACGGTGCCTCGATGAACCCCTTGGGAATGATCCTCGGTGCTAACCGGCCAGGGGGCACGTCGGGCATCTACAGCCTGTTCACGAAGGCGGGTTTCTCAAAGACGTTGTCCAACCTGAAGGGAACCGTCTGGAACCAGCAGGCGTGGGACGCTTCGGGAGGCGGGTTTGGCGGTGGCGTCCAAGCCATCGCTAAATCGCCCGCCGCTGGCGCGGCCGGGATGATGCTGGCGATGAACGGCCTGTTCGGTTCCAGCCGCGGCACCTGGGGCGGGATCGCGCAGAGCACCGCCGGTGGCGCGCTCATCGGAGAGCAGATCGGTGGCCCGCTTGGCGCGGCGATCGGCGCAGGTGCCGGATTCCTCGCCGGCTTGGGCGAGAAGCTGTTCGGCGTGGAGTCCCCGGAGAACGAGGCGAAGCGCCTGGTCAAGCAGCTCTACTCGATCAACATCGATAACTCGATGGCAAAGCAGATCGCCGGGATCGCGCAGCAGAAGTACGCCGGCCACGTGAGCATCGCCGTCCGCGACCCGGACGTCCGCAAGATGCTGATGCTCTATTCGGAGGCGACGGGCCAGAAGATGCCGCTCTCGGCCACGACGCCGCAGTCGGCAAGCCTTGCGGAGATGGGCGGCAAGCTCTACCAGCAGGCGACGTACGTCAATGGCAGCCCCTACGCCTTCCAGAGCAACCTGTCTGTGCTCGGAGGGTACGCCACCGGCACATACCCGAGTTCCGGCCCGATGATGCTCCAGGTCAACGTCCAGGGCCAGGGCGCCGCGCAGTTCGTCGCCGGCCAGGTCGTGACACCGGAGTTCGTACAGGCCCAGTGGTCCAGCGCGGCGGCTGGGAGCAACGGGCGACTGCAGAATTCGGCAGTGATCCAGCAGCCGGGATTGGTGATTGCTTAGGTGGAGGTCGAATGATCGCATCGATCCGTGCCTGGTGGTGTCGCACATTTCACCGCAGGGGATGGCCGATCAAGGGATATGCGGAATGCCCGAGGTGCCTCCGGCGCATTCGGGTCCATTGGGAAGCGTGATGCCTGGCAGTATTTTGAACGCTGTGCCCAGCGGCGTGATGCCATAC
>DASRBG010000221.1:0-60611 GCA_035653735.1 Gemmataceae bacterium | reverse complement strand
CGCTTGTTCTTCCTCGAAGATCCGTTCAGTCCGGAGGATGTCGGCTACTTCACGCACTTGCGCCAGCAGACAACGACTCCTATCGCGATGGGAGAACTCTTCAATAACCCCAATGAATGGCTGCCGCTGGTAACGGGCCGGTTGATCGATTTTATCCGCATCCACATCTCGCAGGTGGGCGGCTTATCGATGGCCCGCAAAATCGCGTCCCTCTGTGAATTCTTCGCCGTCCGCACGGCCTGGCACGGACCCGGTGATGTCTCGCCTGTCGGCCACGCCGCCAATGTCCATCTCGACCTGGCGGCTCACAATTTCGGCATTCAGGAGGCGCGCGACTTCACGCAGGCGGAACAGGACGTGTTCCCCGGTTGTCCAACGCTCAAGGACGGATACTACTGGGCCAACGACAAACCCGGCTTGGGGATCGACCTCGACGAAAAACTGGCGGCCAAGTTCCCCATCAACGACGATCCTCCATTCGACATGCAATGGGGCAACCTCCGCCGCCGCGATGGCGCCGTGACGAAGCCATGAATATGACCGCCAAGACGCCAAGGACGTGAAGGACGCGAAGGACAAAAAAGGACCAAAAGAGTTTGACTCGACTTGATGTCCTTGCCGTTCTTTTTTGTCCTTTGCGTCCTTCGCGTCCTTGGCGGTGTGTTCTTCTTGCTTGCGAAATCCAAACGAGAACGTGGATAGTTCCACCGGGGAGCCTGCACTATTATCCATGAGTGCATCTTGGAAAGAGGATCGTGCCTATGGCCACCCCGTCGATCCGAGAAGTTGTCGAATATCTGTGCGCCTGGGGCGATGCCGGCACGCTGGCGGGTTTGTCGGATGGGCAATTGCTCGATCGGTTCGTCAACCAGCGGGAAGAAGCGGCGTTCGCCGCCTTGCTGCGACGGCACGGCCCGATGGTGCTGCACGTCTGCCGTCGGGTTCTCGGGCGCATCCAGGACGCCGAGGATGTTTTCCAGGCCGCATTTCTGCTGCTGGCCCGCAAAGGGGGAATGATCCGCAAGCGCGATGCGGTGGGCAGCTGGCTGCACGGCGTGGCCTATCGCCTTGCTGTGCGGGCCAAGGCACAAGCGCGGCGCCGGCAGGCTCATGAACATCAGGCAGCAAGCCTGCGCCGCGCCGAGCCTACTTTGGAAGCAGCGTGGAGCGAAGTGCAAGCGGTTCTCGATGAGGAGTTGCGGTGCTTGCCCGCGAAATATCGCGCGGTCCTCGTGCTCTGCTACCTGGAGGGACAGACGCAGGAAGAGGCCGCCCGTCATCTCGGCTGTCCGCTGGGGACCGTGCGCAGCCGTCTGGCCCGCGCGCGGTCGCTGTTCCAGAAACGTCTCGTCCGGCGCGGTTTGGCACTATCAGGTGCGGCGTTGGCGTCGGATTTGCTAGCCCAGGCCGCATCCGCCACAGTGTCGAGCGAACTGTCCCGCCACACGTTGAAGGCGGCTTTGGCCTTTGTGGCGGGTGGTCGAGCGCTCGAAAGTGAAATTTGCGCACAGGTTGTTCTGCTCGCCGAGGGAGGGTTGAAAGCGATGTCGGCCGCCAAGCTGAAGCTCGCCCTAATGATGACTCTTGCGATCGTAGCGCTTTCCGCAGGCGCGGGCGCACTGGCGGTGCATGTCTGGGCAGACAAAATCGTGCAGGCGAAGCAGGAAAGTGGCCCACAAGCCGTTGCTCAAAAGCCGGTGGCGCCGAAGCCGGCCGAAGACCAAGTTGCTCGTACGGCCCGCGACGGCGACGCGCTCCCGTCGGGCGCCATCCGCCGCCTGGGAACGCTGCGCTTCCGGCACGATCATGGTACGTCCTGGTGGATGCCCACGGCGTTTTCCCGCGACGGTAAATGGTTAGCGACGTGTGACGGCAGCATCCGCCTGTGGAACCTGGCCACGGGAGAACTATTCCGCGAGATTGAGGGACACTTTAAGGAGGGGCTCTTTTCGCCCGACGGCAAGGTGCTCGCCACCGTCGATTTTTATGTGGCATGGGACCAACAAGCGCTTTGTCTGCTGGATGTGGCCACCGGCAAGATCCTCCATCGTCTTCCCCAGAATTGCGGGAATATGATCAGGGTCCTCGCTTTCTCCCCGGACGGCAAACAGTTCGTCTCCCCGGCGGACGGACGTAACTCGGTTCGCCTCTGGGACACGAAGACCGGAAAACCGGTTTCCGTCTTGCGCGGCCCCGGTTCGAGCTTCGTTCACAGCGCGGTCTTCACGGCGGACGGCCGCACGCTCGTTACCGCATGCTACGGCAACCGGGTCTGTCGTTGGGACGTGGCCCGAAGAGAGCTACGCAAATCCTTCGACTTGCCGCTGCCCGAAGGGCGAGTCGCCTGTCTGTCTCCGGACGGCGCCACCCTGGCCGTAGCTCCTCCGCGGCTGGATTCCAAACCCGGAGAAGGCGATACCCTCTGGGATACGGAAACCGGACGGCAGCGTTGCACCCTCCCCAGTGGGCGCAGCAAGCATGACAATGGACTGGCTTTCTCCCCGGATGGCAAGATCCTGGCCACCGAATCGACCGAAGCCGAGACCGACGGGGTGACGATTTCCTTGTGGGACGTTGGGACCGTCCAGCGGACCAAACGGTTCAAGGTTCCGAGTCGTGCGGCTTGGCATCTCATGTTCGCGCCGGACGGCAAGACGCTCCTGACCAGCAGCCCCGAACCGCTGGTTCGGCTGTGGGACACGGCGACGGGCAAACAACTCTTCGAGGAAACAGGCCACACGGGGACGGTCACGGCGCTGTCCTTCACGCCCGACGGCCGGTCGCTCATCTCCGGAGCGGACGATGGCACCCTACGGGTATGGGACATCGCCGCCGCCCGTCTGCGCCGCCCCCTGACCGGCCATCGCTGGGGCGTTCACGCCCTCGCCATCGCGCCCGATGGCAAGACGGTCCTGTCCGGCGGCGCCGATGGCTGCCTCCGCCTGCACGATTTGGATACGGGCGAAGAGCGCCGTCGCTTCGTCATCGACAAACAAACTCAGGAGCAGCGCCAGCTGGCGTATCACGTTTTGTCGCTCGGTCTGGCGACCGACGGCCGGACGGCTGCATCGTGGAGCGCGACCGGCCGGCGCGAGCGTGCTCTGTTCGATGTCTGGGATCTGGCCACGGGAGAGGCGCTGGTCCGCCGTGCCGATTCCTCGGGTTTTGGCCTCCGGATATTCTCCCCGGATGCGAAGCTCGTTTTAAGCTGCATCGGCACGGACCCCGCCGGAGCGGGCGGCATGGTGGACTCGATGTCCAGCAGCGGGGCGCCTCAGCCGTCCGGCCCTGCCACCGTGGTCTTGCGCGATGTAACCAAGGGGCGGCAATTCTTGCCCCTGCCGCAACCGGATAGCTACGGCTACGTCCAGGCGTTCGCGCCGGATGGTCGGACGCTGGTCACGGCCACCGGCAAATTACGCGGCTTTGAAGCGTTCACATCCGACAAACACACCCTGCACCTTTGGGAGTTGGCGACGGGGAAAGAACGGCTGACGATCGCGCCGGGCAAGACTGGCTGGGAATATCGCTTCGAGCACGTCGCCTTCGCGCCGGACGGCCGCACGCTGGCTACGGTGCGGGGAGACAAGACCATTCAACTCTGGGATCTCGCCACCGGCGCAGAGCTGCTGTCGCGCACGGGATGTAGCGCTCGGGTGAACTGCCTGGTGTTCTCGCCCGACTCGCGCGTGCTCGCCAGCGGACACACCGACAGCACGATTCTGCTCTGGGACGCGACATCCGGCGGTCACGCACCGCGGCCAGTCGAGAAATCCAACGCCGGGCAAGTCGAACGCTGGTGGAGCGATCTGGCAGCCGAGGATGCCCGCAAGGCCCACGCCGCCATCTGGGGATTGTGCGCCGTGCCCGAACGAGCGGTGAATCTCTTTCGCGCTCGTCTGCGTCCCGCCTCGGCCGTGCCGGCGGACAAGATCAAACAACGGATCGCCGATCTCGACAGTGACGAGTTTTCGCGCCGCGAGGCGGCCTCCGCCGAGCTTGCCGCGCTCGGCGATCAAGTTCAAGCGGCATTGCAAGCCGCCCTCCAAGGCAATCCATCCGTGGAACTCCGCCAGCGAGTCGAGGCTCTGCTTGTCGATCCGGGGCGAGTACGATCGGCGGAAACGCTCCGTCATTTGCGCGCCGTGGAGGTGCTGGAGCGCATCGGAAGCTCGGAAGCGAGACAGATCTTGAAGACGATCGCCCAGGGCGCGCCGGGCGCTCGGCAGACGCGCGAGGCGAAGGCGGCGCTGGCGCGTCTATCTCGACCGTGAAAAGGGCTATTGCAGTGTGAATCAGATACGCCGCCGTGGTTGGAAACGCAGTATCTGAAGAGTGGGCCGAGGGACGAGGCCAACCAGCGGCGTGTGGTGGGCCTTGTCCCTTGGCCCATCCTCCAACTGGGGACGATCAACTCCTAGTGGGGCAAGCATCGGGAGAATTCGCTCGCATGCGCGCGATGGTTCGGATAATATCAACGTGTGCAACGACACAATTCGTGCATCGAGGACCATCCATGTCTCGCTCTAGACGCAATGGATTTACCCTTACGGAATTGCTCGTCGTCCTCGCCATCATTGGAGTCTTGATCGCCCTTCTGCTCCCGGCGGTCCGTCGAGTTCGTGAGCCTGCCGAACGCGCTCAATGTCAAAACCATCTCAAGCAACTCATGCTCGCAATGTACAACTTCGAGTCAACGGGGAGACCGGCTGCGTATCCGCCAACAGGTCAGCCGGATTCGCCCACTCAACGGCTCTTCCCTCCCGGTTGTTTTGGGCCGGGAACAGTACCCGAAGAGCGACTCAGTTGGATGGTCCAACTTTTGCCGTACATCGAACAGGCTTCTTTGTACGGGCAATTCGACCTGGAAAAGGGATACGCTGGGAACCTCTCGGCAGCCCAAACGAGGATCAAGATATTCCTCTGTCCCGCGTCGAAGGAAGGGGTGGCAGTAGACGCGGTGACTCATTACGTGGCGATGTCCGGCATCGGACCCGATGCCGCCGGGCAACCGGCAGGCGCTGCCGGCAACGGCTTCATGGGCTATGACCGCCCGACTTCGGTGACGATGATCGAAGATGGCGCCTCGAATACGATCGCCCTTATGGAAACGCGCGTCGGCCTCGGACCTTGGGCGCGCGGTGGAACATCGACTTTGCGAGGATTCGATCCTGCCGACTTGCCTCTGCACGGGGACAACCGGCCGTTCGGCGGACATTCTGCCGGAATGAACGCCGCAATAGCCGATGGCTCGGTTCGATTCCTCAACTCCTCGATCGATGCAAAGGGATTGGCCGCCGCGATCACCATCGCTGGCAGCGAACCGGTCGGTTTGGATTGAGCACCGCGGTGATGTTTAGAGTTCTAACGACAGTCCTGCGATGGCTCGCGGTCGTGCTGATTCTGCGCGTGCTGGCCGTGATTTTGGGCAATTACTCCGACTACTTCCCGCCCAATTTCAATTCGCTCTTCCTGCAAGGCCGTGAGGCGACTTTCAGGGGCGCGTATCGGGCCGCGTTCTACATGCACATCCTTTCCGCTCCGTTCGTGCTGTTCAACGGGTTGATCCTGCTGAATGAATACGTTCGCCGTCGTTACGGCGGCTGGCACCGCTGGTTGGGTCGCGTTCAGGTCGCCGTTCTGCTGTTCTTCGTGCTTCCGAGCAGCGTCGTGATGTCCCGGCGCGCCTTTGGGGGTTGGCCGGCGGGGCTGAGCTTTCTCTTGCTGTCGGCGGCGACAGCGAGTTGTGCAATCATCGGCGTCGTTCACGCGTGCCGCCGCAACTACGCCCAGCACCGTCGCTGGATGCTCCGCTCTTATGTCTTAATCTGTTCGGCGGTGGCCCTTCGTCTGATCTCGGGGACGGCGGGGCTGGTCGGGGTACCGACTCCCGAGCATGCTTACGTCTTCGCGGCCTGGAGCAGTTGGCTGCTCCCTCTGGCGATCTATGAGACCGTGGAGCGCTTGCCAGCTTATCAGCCGTCCCGACTCGCCGACTCTTACTCCCATTGGAATCATTGAAACGCGGTCAGGCAAAGCACATCCCGCGTCTGTGCTTGACATATTCCGTTATGGGAATATAATAGAAGCATGCCACGTGCGCCGACTACAGCCGATGTATTCAACGCCATCGCCGAACTTCGACGGCGACAGATTCTCGAACTACTTGCGCAGCGCGGGGCCTTGACTGTTGGAGTCCTGGTTGAAACGCTGGGGCTTCCACAGCCGGCTGTCTCGAAGCATCTTGGCGTGCTGCGCAAGGTCGGAGTGGTCGCTGTGACCAAGCAAGGCAAACAGCGCGTGTACAACCTGGAAGCGGAGAAGCTGAAAACCGTGCATGACTGGGTAAAGGCCTTTGAAGCGCTCTGGAGCCATCAGCTCGACCGCATCAAGGTGCGCGCGGAGCGCCGTGCGCGTGAACAAACGGAATCGCCTACGCCCCTCAAACCCCGGAAAGGATGACGATGAAATCGGACAGTCAACGACCGTCGTTCGAATCTTTGGAGATCTCCAAGGAGATCGAGATTTCGGCACCGATCGAGATCGCCTTCGAGGCCATGCTGGACGAGCTTGGTCCGGAAGGGCAGATGCCCGGCGGTAGGCCGTTCCCAATGAAAATTGAGCCGTGGCCTGGCGGACGCTGGTACCGCGATTTGGAAAATAATTCCGGCCACCTTTGGGGCCATGTGCAGGTAATCAAGCCGCCGACGCTGCTAGAGATTTGCGGGCCGTTGATGATGTCATATCCGGCAGTCAATCATCTGCAATATCGTTTGAAGGCAGAGGGGGGCATGACGCGCCTTGTGTTCCTCCATCGCGGCATCGGAACGATCCTGCCCGAACATCGCGACGGCATGCCCAAAGGCTGGGAGCACTGGCTGAATCGTATTCGCGAGCGGGCGGAAAACAAGAATCGGAAGAAGCCCCAATGATCGGACTGGACGTCCTCTGGGGCATGTACCAATGGCTAGACCGCGCCCCCAAGGGACGCAACGAGACGGGCGTCTGGTGACGCCGCCCGTACGAATACGCGTCGCTTCCTCAAAGCGCCGGCTCGTGTTGCCACGCGGCGAAGCCGAAAATGTGACACTTGTCACGGCTGCCACACAGCGACGCGGGCCGGCGAGCGTTGTCGCGCTCCCGCGTCGCACTCCAGCCGTTCAACCCGCCACAGGCCGAAGAGGCTTTGACATCATGACGGACTCCACGCAGCCAGCACACTCTCGATGAAATCGCGACACGCGATTTCCTTGATTTGCGCGTAAACCTTGCGGTCGCCGACCGATCGTTCCGCGATGTCAAGTTTTCGCTTCTCATACTCTTGCCGCAAATTGTCATGGGCGCGAAGGGCATCGCGAAAGATGAGGTGGCGACGCAACTCGAGACTGTTGGCCGGGCATACGTATAGATGATGCGTCATCCACTTCCGTGGTTGTGACGTGAAAGGTGCCGTATTGTCCAGCGGCTTGAATACCTCGCGATCTCGGATTCCCTGATCTCCATTGTGCGAGTAGCCAAGTCTTTTCAGGTGGGCGATGATCTCTGGAAACACTTCGTAGCTCGGCATCACGATGTCGATATCGAGGATCGGCTTTGCCATTAGGTTTGGCACTGCGGTGCTGCCAACATGTTCGATTCGCAGAATAAGCTTGCCAAGTGCACTTGTGTAAACATCTCGGAGCGCCTCAAATTCTGCTGCCCACTCTGGATTGTGAAGTGCGAGAATCATGCAGGACATGCTATCGTCTTTTCAACTCGGGGCGACTGGATTTGAACCAGGGGTAGAGACTTCTTTCTCGCAATAGCCGCCCAAGCCTCAGCTGCGGTTAGGCGTTGGCCCCACCACCGGCCTCACAGGTCGGGCGTGTTTTCAGTGGGCCTGAATCGATCGTTCGATGTCCTCGACCTCCATCCCCTCCGACGCCATGCTCCGCACAGCTTGCACCCTGCTCGCCAGGTCATCCTCTGGGCACTTTGCCAGAACGCGCAGCACCCGCGCGATGGCTTCCGCGTCCATGCTGTTTTCCACCATGCTCTCGATAGCACGGACCTCGCCGGCCAGGTTCGGTCCCGGACACCTGGCCAGGGCGCTTAACACCCGCGCAATGTCCTCGCTGTCGTCCATGCCATTCTCGACCAGGACTTGCACCGCCCGGATCTTGGCCGACTGATCCTGTCCGGGATGCTTGCCCACCGCGTGCAGGATCCTGGTAATGTCCTTGCTCTCGTGGATCCCATTCTCAATCAAGGGTCGCAGCAGCGTGAGCTTGACGGACAGGTCAACGGTGGGATATTCCCCTAGAGCCTCGAGAATGCGCTCGATGTCTTCGCTTCCCTCGATCCCATTTTCAACCAGGATCTTCACCGCCGTGACATTGCCGGACAAGTCTTTGCCCGCGCTATCATCCAGGGCGCGCAACACCCGGCTAATGTCGTTGCCGTCCTCGATCCCATGATCGAGAAGGATCTGGAGTGCGTGGATCTTGGGTGATAGGTCCTGGCCGGGACGCTTCCGCAAGGCGTTCAGCAACGTGATGATGTCGGTCGCTTGCTTGCCGTTTTCGGCCAGCATTCGCACCGCTTTGGCTTTGGCGAGCCAGTCGTGTTCGGACCCCTCGCCCAATGTTTGGAACACCTTGGCAATCTCCTCGGCCACAGTGATCCCATTCTCGACCAGGATTTTGATCAGATCGGCCTTGTCGGGGTCGGCTTCCTGAGGCTGCTCCGAGCCAGGCTGCTCGCGTTTGGTCCAGGATTTCCGCCCGAACATGGCCAAAAAAGCCCCGAGCTTCCGGCCGGACCAGGGGGAATCGTCATGGGGATTCTCGTCGGCCGGCTCCTCGTCGGCCGGCTCGCGCGGGTCAGGCCCGGGATGGGATTGAGTCGGAGCGGGATCGGGGCTGGCTTGGGCGGCGGCGGATATCTGGTCGAGCAGCTGGTTGAGCGCCTCCCCAACCGAGGGGAACCGTCGCAGCGGATCCTTGGCTAGCAGCCGGGCCACCACCGAGCGGTACGGCTCGGCGAGCATGGTCAGGTCCGGCTCGCCGACCAGGTGTTTCATGAGGATCTCGCCCGGGCTCTCGCCGTCGAAGGGAAGCCGGCCCGTGAGCATCTGGTAGAGGATGACGCCCAGTGCGTACTGATCCACCTCCTTGCCGTATCGGCCGCGGGACACCTCCGGAGCCATGTAGTAAACCGTACCTACGCTTTCGGTGTGGCCGCTCCGCTGGCGAAGCGGGACGCCGGTGAGATCGCGATGACGATCGAGGGTCAGGTGCTGGGGACGCCGGCGTACATGAGTCCCGAACAAGCCCGCGGCGAGGCGCACACCGTGGACGGCCGTAGCGACGTGTACAGTTTGGGTGTCGTGCTTTACCAGATGCTGACGGGGGAATTACCATTTCGCGGGACGCAGAGGATGCTGTTGCACCAGGTGCTGCACGACGACCCACGGTCGCCTCGCGGCATCAATGACCGCATCCCACGCGACCTGGAGACCATTACCCTCAAGGCAATGGCCAAGGAGCCGGGGCGGCGTTACGCCACTTCACGGGCCCTATCCGAGGACCTACGCCGCTGGCTGAACCGGGAGCCTATCCAGGCGCGGCCGGTGAGTCGGACGGAGCGGTTGTGGCGTTGGTGCCGCCGCAATCCGGCCGTGGCGAGCTTGACGGCGGGCCTGGTTGTCTTGCTCGCGGCGCTTGCACTCGTCTCCACGGGGTCGGCGCTCTACTTCCAGAAGTTAGCCAAGCAAGAGAGCGAGGCCCGCATCGAGGCCGAGAGGGCGCAGGAGCGAGAAGCCGAGCAGCGCCGGCAGGCCGATGCCGCACGCCGAGAAGCGGAAGTTAATTTCGGACGCGCCCTCCGGGCGGTAGACGAGTCCTTTACGAAAATCAGCGAGAGCCAGCTGTTGACCGTCCCCGGCTTACAACCGCTGCGCCACGATTTGCTCCAGTCGGCCCGCAGTTTCTACGAGGAATTCGTCCGCGAGCGCAGCGACGATCCAGCCCTCCGCGCGGAACTGGCCGCAGCACAGCTTCGCCTGGGCGTGATCGACACCGACCTCGGCCTGGAGGCCCCGGCGCGGCGTTCGCTGGATGGCGCGATCGCCGCCTACGAGGCTGCTGTCCGCGACAATCCCAACGACCTCCGCTTGAAGGAAGGGCTTGGCGACGCCTGGTACGCCCTGGGCCATCTGTACTGGGACACCAACAACGAAGAGTCCTGTAAGGGCTATCAGCGGGCGGCCGAGGTTCGCGAGGAGCTGTTGAGCGCCAACCCGACCGACGACAACAAGAGAGCCCTTGCCAAAGCGTACAACGGCCTAGGTGTGATGCAGACGCAAAGCGGGCGCGGCGCAAACGGGCTGCGTTCGTACCTAAGGTGTCTCGACCTCCGCCAGGAACTGGTTCAGTCCCACCCGAACGATCCCGCCTTTCACCACGCCTTGGGCGAATCGCTTCATAATATCGCTATCCGACTGGGACGGGGACGTGAAGAAGAGAAATTGGCCTTATTGCTACGGTCCAACGCCTACAATCGCACAGCCTGCGCTCTCATGCCGCATGTGGTTGAGTACGGCACTGACCTGGAAAACAATTACGCGATGATAGCAGCTACTTATGCGCAATTGCAGCGTCCCAACGAAGGAATGGCTGCCCTCCGAGAGGGGATCGAACACCTGCGTCGGATGGCGCGCGACAACCCGGCCGTCCCCGTGGTTCATACACGCCTCATCAGCAAACTGCGAACGCTCGCGGCGTACCAGCAGAACGCTGGCAAGACTGCGGAAGCCCAGGCCACGCTGAAACAGGCCCGTGAGGTCATCACCGCGATTCCGCGCAACGGTGCGGACAACTTGTTTACACGGGCCTGCGTCCGCGCCTCTGCGGTGCTCTGGACTAGTCAGATGGGGCTCTCGTCCAATGGGGAGGAGCTTACCAAGAAGAAGCGGGAGGAGGACCAGGCGATGGCTGACCTCCAACAGGCCGTCGCTGCTGGCTTCCGCGATGTTGGGCGCTTGCACACGGCTCGCGAGCTTGCCTCGCTGCGGTCGCGGCAAGACTTTCGCGATCTTGTCGCCAAGCTGGAGAAAATGCCGCCCGATCGCGCCCTCGTTCCGATCATCGCATCGAAGTCCGTGGAGGGACCGAAACAGCAGGCTACCGAGGCAGTGCTGAAGGCCCAGCTCCGAGCGGACCTGGCGAACGGCCAGTATGCCATCGGACTAGTTCAGGTTGATCAGGGCCAGGCGGACGAGGCCGTGCAGACCATGACGCAAGCCCTGGCCGTGGGCGAGGCGTTGGTCCGCGACCATCCCGATAAGTCCGAATTTCAGGCGGAGCTTGCCGAGATACAAATGGCCTTTGGCAGCCTGCACTGGAAACAAGGACGGCTAGCCGAGGCCGATCAGAAATGGCAAGCCGGCCTGAAACGACTGTACGAGGTGAGCGCCGCCCATCCCAAGGACGCCACGCTCGTCGATCGCCTGGCCGCCGCCCATGCGCAGCTCTATGAACCGTACATCCGGGAACACCTCTGGGAGGAAGCGGCCGAGCACCTGGGCCAATCCGTTGAGCTCAATAAAGAGAATCACTGGAAAGCCTATCGTCTGGCGCCGTTGTTACTCCGGGCCGGGGACCGGGAGGGCTACGAGCGACATCGCCGGGCCATGCTTGAGCGCTTCCTTACGAGTGATCTGCCCGAGATGGCCCAGCGCACCTCCCAGGCTTGCCTGCTTGCGCCGGCCACAGGAACTGCCCTCGATCAGGCGAGCAGACTGGCGGAGAAAGCCATCGCGGACAAACAGCACTGGGTCTTACCGTGGGGCATGCTGGCCAAGAGCCTTGCGGATTACCGCAACGAGCGCTTTGCCTCGGCCATGGAGTGTGCCAGCACGGCCCTTTCAAAGAACGAGAACTACAATGTGCAAATCCCGGCTCGCTACGTGCTGGCTATGGCGCAGCAAGGAGCGGGCAAAACTGAAGAGGCGCGGAAGACGCTCGCGGTCGCCGACGGACGCTTCGACGACATGGCCTCGCAGGAAGCCGACCTTCCAGCCGACTTCATGCACGATTGGTTCATCTGCGTCTTGCTTCGCCGAGAAGCTCACGAGCGCATTCCCGGCGCTGCTCTGCCGGAGGACCGTTCCGAGCACCTTCGCCGCGCGCGGGCCTACGCACGGATGGGCTATGCGAAGAAAGCGGAGGCGGCTTTCCAGGCTTTTGTCGCGGGCCAGGACGACCAGCCGCGGCCGTGGATCTTACGCGCTCAAGCCTTCGGCGAGCTAGGGCAGCGGGAGCGAGCCGAGGCGGACTTAACACGGAGCAGGAAATTGTTCGACCAAGCGCCGGCTGCCGTCCGCGCGGATGCCTCGCTCTGGCGCGATCTCGCGCTGGCGTGCAAAGCAACCGGCAAAGCTTCGGATGCCGTGACCGCCTACCGTCAGGCGCTGACCGTGCAGCGCAAAGCCATCGAAGCCGGACCTGTCGCGGAGCCAGGCGGTCAGCTGCTGCGCGAAATCTACGCTGAACTGGCCCAGGAACTGCTCGCCGCTGGGCTGACTACCGAAGCGGATTCCCTAGCGGCCGAGATGTGGAAGGAGTGTGAGGCACACGGCATCAACCCCGTGCAGCTCTTCAGGGGCCATACGCACCAGTGGGTGGAAGGCGTGGCTGTTCTTCCCAACGGCCGGCAAGCTCTCTCCTGCGGTTACGACGGTTTCATTCGTCTCTGGGATATTGTCACGGGGAGGGAGATTCGCACGTACCGCCATGAGGACCCAGTCCGCAGTGTGTATCTCACAGCGGATGGCCGGCGCTTTCTCTCGGCCAGCCATGACGGCCTGGTCCGGCTGTGGGATGTGGAAAGTGGGAAAGAGATTCGTCGCTATGCGGGGCACAGGGCGGGCGTGCTATCGGTGGCCTTTGTGGCGGGCGATCACGAAGCGGTATCAGGCGGCACGGATGGTACTGTTCGCTTGTGGGACTTGGAGAGTGGGCGGGAGCTGCGCCGCTATGCGGGCCACTTCAACGCTGTGATGCGCGTCGCCGTGACTCCCGATGGCCGCCAGATCCTTTCCGCGAGCCTGGATAAAACCGTGCGGGTCTGGAATCGGAACGAGGATCAGGAAGTGCATCGTCTGGAAGGTTTCAAGGCAGCCGTTTGGGGACTTGCCGTCTCGCCGGATGGCCGGCACGTCCTCGCCGGGGACGCAAGCGGCTTGCTGATCCTGTGGAACCTGGAGGATGGCAAGGAGGTCCGCCGCTTCACCGGGAATCCAGCCTGGGGACAGATCCGTGGGATTCGCTTCACCCCAGATGGTCGCGAAGCTCTGATCGGCACAGCACTGACCGACAACCGGGGCGGGTTCCTGCTGAAAGTTGATCTGGCGACCGGCGAGGAGCTGTATCGGATCAAGGGAACGACCTATCACGCGCACTTGGCCCTGACGCCGGACGGGCACCATGTCCTGACGGCCGACGGAGACAAGTTGGTTCGCATTTGGTCGCTCCCCCCAGTCGCGAGACCAGACGGCAGTAACCCGGCGCGCAACACCAGCAAGCGCTGATAGGCGAAATCTGTTGGCGCGACCCTTACTCCATTGAGTCGCATAGTCGAACGGCTTATCCGAATGGTTACCGATCTCAGTCGAGCTTGAGGTCGATCGATTCGCCGCCCTTCACTTCGACGGTTAGCGGCGTTTTTTCCAGGTTGCCGTATTTCTTCAGGATGGCTGCGAGATCGGCCGTAGTCTTTTCGTTGGCAGGTGTTCCTTTCTTCAGCTTCCTCAATTTCGCCCTCTCTTCCTTGTCCACGGGTTCGGGAGGCGTCCGAGGCAAGGAGACCCATACCTTATGGGTGCCGACCACAGCCCCACTACTGCCCGTACGGGCAACCTTCAGCTTGTAATTGCCGTTGTCATCTGTCTGACCAGTGCTCACGCCCGTTTTTGTCTCAACCTGTGGAACAAACGATACGACGATTCCGGCCACCGGTTGGTCGTTGTGGGTCACCTTGCCCGTGACCGAGACCGTCTTTTCCCCCGAACCGTCGCACCCCAGACCAGCCAGCAAGCATACTATGAGCAACGGTCTGACGAGAAGGGGGCGGGGGATCTGCATCAGCATTCTCATGGCGGAACTCTCTGGAAAAAGGAGAATAGAAAAACGAAGTCCACCACGGGAGGGTGGACTTCGCATTTGATCCGAAGGTAAACCGGACTTACCAGTCCGAACCCGGCACAGCCCCGGAAGTGGGGACGCACACTGCGAGCCAGGATGCCTTGCTGATGCCCTGGCCCACCGTTCGCACGCTGCCATCCCCGAGACCAATCTGCATCACGGGATGACACGAGTTGGTAACGAAGATATTGCAGCGATTGATGGTGGCATTGACATCGAACACGTAGTTCGGATTGGCTGCCGGATTGGGGGGGATGTAATTCGCGCTCCAGTCGTAATAGTCCGTTCGGAGGCAGGCACCCGAAGGTTGGCCGGGCGCAACACCCCCGTTAATACTTTCCCAGCCATCGGTCCACCAGCCGAAGGCAGCCCATTGAGCGCCATCGCCGTGATCAGGATACTGCCATCCCCAGGCGGGACCGATCACTGCTTGACCCGAGCTGCTATAGCCGAGGGCGAGAGAAACATCGCAAGCCTGGATGCGTTCTGCAACCATGACGGTGTTGGACGTCCCATGCGGCATGGATGTTAGGATGCTGCCCTGTCCTCTGGGCTCGAAAACCATCACGTTGCCGGCATAATTCGTCGAGGCATAGCTGCCGGCACTGTGGTTCATCTGGCCCGAGGGATTGGAGCCATCCGAAGGACACAGGTACATCTTAATCGGGGTAGTAATCAATGCATCATAGGCGTTGAAGTAGGTTGCCGGCGGGTCGGGATCAGGGGTAGTCAAGTTGCCGAGGGCGGAAAACTGGTTGTAGAGATTCTGTTGCTCGATGAAGGGGAAGATATGTAGCAGCCAGGTGCCGGTGGCGTTGTCAGCAGAGGTCAGGCTCCCGCCACTGATCGCCGGGGGGAAATCGTTGCCTCGGAAATTGGCACCCCACGAGCCGATGGGTGGCACCTTGTTGTAGGTGCCGGCGAAATTGTGTACCGCCAGTCCGATCTGCTTGAGATTGTTGGCGCACTGGATGCGCGCGGCCGCCTCACGTACCTTCTGCACAGCGGGCAGCAGTAGGCCGATCAGGATAGCAATGATGGCGATCACCACTAATAGTTCGATCAGGGTGAACGCGGAACGCCGGGAAGCTCTCATGGTAGTCCTCCGAGAGATTGGACGTACGATGTCCATCACCAAGGCACTCAACCTTACGGAATTGTAAGCTTATCGTCCGCGCTCTAGCTCGTCAATGCTTTACAGATATAAAGATTAAGAGAAGAAAAAAAGTGCATTTTGCGTGCGGCCTATCGCTGATCTCCATCATGAACTGGAGAACTTTGAGCGCCCTCTTTCTGGCCGTTACCTTCGGAAGAGCAAGTGCTTAGGCAATCCGGACACCTTTGCCAAGCCAGGAGTGCCGTTGACAATGTGGCAGACACCCCCGACCTCGCGCCGAGGGACGCCAATACGTCCCTCGGCACGGCCCAATATCCAAAGAGACGCCACCGGCATCTCGGTTAATCGCCGGATCGCGATGTTGGGCGTTGCGGCTTGGTTTGTCCGTTCTCGATTTCCTGGAGTAGTTTGTTCACGGCCTCATCCATTTTTTCGCCGCGAACATCGCGATAGCGGATGACGCCCTGTGCATCGAGAACATAAATCGTCGGCCAGCCCGTGACGTTCCACTTGCTGGCGATGGGGCCGGACGTGCTGCCGCCATCCCACCAGGAGCGCCAGGTGATTTGCTCTTTCTTGAGCACGTCCTTCAGTTGCTCTCGATCCGGATCGCTATTGATGCCGAGAAGGGCGAAAGGCTTGTTGGTCAGCCGTTTCACGAGCGACCGCTCGTGCGGGTACATGGCCCGGCACGGCCCTCACCAATTCCCCCAGAAATCGAGCACCACCACCTTGCCGCGATAATCGCTGAGCTTGAAACGCTTGCCGTCGAGGTCCTCGCCTTCGATCTCAGGGGCGACCTTGCCAATGACGAGATATTTCATCTCGAACAGAGTCGCCTTGGCTTGCTCGCCGAAAGTGCCGCGGAAGGATTTTAGGTCGCTGTACTTGGCGATGATGCGTTCGAGCAGTTCCTCGGCCTCGTGTTGCAGTTTGTCCGAATCGCTTGCCTTAAGGTGCTTGAGGACATCTCCATTCATCCCTTTTTCCATCGCTTTCGCATATTCTGGATCGCGCAAGCGCTCTATCCATTTAGCCTGGCGGCGAACCAGTTCTGCCAGGCCGTAACAGGCATGGCCCTGAATCGCGCGATGAGGATTGTTTTTCACAACGGCGCGCAGGAATTGTTCGGGCTTCGTGGAGCTACTGGTATAGACAGAAGCGATATCGCAAACGCGCTCGAGCTTATCGCTCGTGACGTAATCCTTCCGCAACAGGTCGAAGGCTGTCTGGATCTCCTCGCCTGCGCCGTTCCACCCCAAACCACCGGCGATGATCCAGGAGAGCGCATCCACAGCCGAAGGATCCTTGGGATGTTTCTGAGCCAGCTCCAAAGCGCGGCGAGCGCGGGCTTTGATCTGCTTGTCGTTCTTATCGCGCAGATCCTGACGTTCTTTGTCCGTCTTGGCCTTCTGGTAGGCTTGATAAAACTCCGACCGGGTTGTTTCGGCCTCTTTTTTGAGGGCCTCCAGTTGCTCGGCTGGCGTGGCGGGCTTGTCCGCGGCCAAGAGCGCCGGCGGAAGCAGCAGTCCTGCAAGAAGGACCATCCTCGTACATCGCATGGTGCGATCCTCCAACGGAAGAACGGGTCAAGCACAGTTCATCGGAGAATTGTATGTATCCGAGCCTCATGCGTAGCGAAGAGGAATCCAAGCCTTCGCTCGGATACAACTCTGCGGCAAGGAACCACTACCCTCTGAATGGCAGGATGTAGCGGACGACGAAGAAGACGTGGACGAGCGTGCCGCCCATGTCGGCCAGGTGCACCACTTCATGATAGCCGACGATGCCGGGCAAGAGGACCGGCCATTTGATCGCGTCGCAGACGCCGCCGAAGGTATAGAGGATGCCGCCCACCAAGCCCCACAGCATGGCCTGCACCCCGACGGCGCGGATCAGGGGGACGATCGGCAGCAGCACGAGCCAACCCATGGCGATATACATTGCTACGGTCAGCTCATAGGGCGGCCACGGCAGCAGCCACTTGGCCAGGATGCCGGCGCCGGCCAATCCCCACACCAGCGACAATAAGACGATGCGCAGCCGGCCCCTCAGCAGCACCGCGAACACCGGCGTGTAGGTGCCGGCGATCAGTACATAGATGGCACTATGGTCCAGCTTTTGCAAATAGGGAAGCAGCATCCAGCGCCCGGGGACGGCGTGATACGCGCCGCTGGCGCCGTAGAGCAAAACCATGCTCACGCCGAAGGCCCCGGTGCTGAGCTGCCGCAGCCGATCGCCGCGACTGAGCCGCCATAACAGGGCCGTGATGTAGACGCCCAGGATGCACCACAAGAAATGCGTGCCCGCGCTGACGGGATTGCGAAAAATGAAACTAACGATCTCGTCGCGCACTGGCCGTCTCTCCGGTTCCGGGGATAACCTTGTTCATTGCATTATAGACATATTCTTCGCAGTTATCCTAGCTCTTCCAGTGGAGCATCCGTATGCCCGGAATCTGAGCAAGTTGTTCGAGCGCGGCCGGCGGCTGAACGTCGTCGCGCGGACCATGCCATTCCACCTGGCAACGCACGGTGCGGCACAGCTTGTCATCCTCGGTTTGAAAAGTCACGCCCCAAGAAGTGATCCGGCACCCTGCCCCGCACAGCTTGGCGCGGATTTCATCCTCAATCGGGCCGCCGGCAGTGGAACTCAGGATCAACGTGGCGAGGTGGTCCTCCCCCATCCGCGCCTCCAGCTTTTTCAGCCCCCACAGCGCGAGAGCGCCCAGCACCGAAGCCGCCAGCCCTAGCGCGATCTGACCACCCCCAAAGCATAGACCAATGACCGTGACCAGCCAGAGCATCGCCGCGGTGGTCACGCCGCGGATCAGTTCGCCCCGACGCAAGATCGCCCCCGCGCCGATAAATCCCATGCCCGTCAAGATGCCCAGAGGGAGCCGCATCAGGTCGAGGACAGCAAAGGAATCGGAAGGCTTGCCGGTTGTTGGCAAGAGCAGGTTCGCTTGGATCATAGAGACCGAGGCAGCCAAGCATACGAGCACCGTCGTAACCAGCCCTGCCGCCCGGCCACGTTCGCTTCGGTTAACCCCAAACACTACACCGGCAACGACAGTCAGCGCCAAGCGAAACGCCATGTCGTACCATTCCACCGTGATCGGCATACGTCCTCCTCGGCTTACTTCTGGTACATTATTCCATGCTCCTGTCTCCTCGGAAATATCCAACCGGACGATTGCTCCGATGCCCTGCGCGCGGCGCGGACGAACTTTGTTCCGTAAAATAAATTCATGAACCGACCCTATCTCATCTTGCCGTGCCTGATGCTGTTGGCGGTCCTCGCTGCCCGTGCGGAGGCAGCGCTTCCCGTTGTCGAGGATGTCGCATGGCCGCCCTTGCGCGATCACTGTCGTCAATTGCTTCGGGCGCTGGACAAAACCGGCTCGCTCGTGCCGGCGAAGACGGTTCGTGAGCTTGCAACTCTTGTCGATCGCAAGCCGGATGATCCCGCGGCTGCTGGAACCGCCGTGCAAAAACTGCTCGATCCCTATTGCTTGATCGCTGTCAGCATCAATGCGGAAAGCCGGGTCAAAGCATCGCGGGGACCGGCCATCGTCCGGCTGGAGCAGAATCGCCCGGCGTGGGTTCTCCTCAAGGTCCACAATGACGGCGGCGTCACGCACGCACTGCGGGTGTACGGTCCAGAGCTTATCCGCGACGGCCAGCGCGGCGCCGGCCGCTGGCTGGAGGCAGCTTTGCTAACGGAGGCGCCGTTCACTCCCGAACTGACGGGCCGCCGGCTGGAGTATCGCTTGCTCCGTCTCACCCCACGTGAATCCGGCAAACGCGAAGCCACCTTGCAGTTCGATGTCGGCCAGGGCACGCAGGATCTCGGCTTCCGGGCGGAGGTGCCGATTTTGTTTTCCGTGCGAAAAAAATAACAAATCTCTCGCGATTCCCAAAAAATGCTTGCCTTGTGAGATGAACAGGGTAGGATATGCTCAAACACAACGTTCACCATACGCACCGATCGGGCGTTCCCGGTCGAACCATTCCAAGGGAACAGGAGGACGATCCATGTTCCGCTCTATCTGGTTCATCGTGGCGTGTTTCGGCATTGGGTCTACGGCACTCGGCCTGGCTCCGCCGAGCATAACCCGCGCGGCCCCGGCCCCGACCTCATGCGGTTCCTAATGCTTTTTTCCCCGCTGGATCCGCGGCGTTGTGATGCGGGGCGGCATTCGCTATTATGCGAGGAAGAAGGAGGGTTTACGTCATGTCCGAGCCCCCGCGCGCGTGGAAGTATCTGGAACGCAGGCCCGGGTCGAGTTATCAGCAGCTGTGCATCAAAGGCAAACGAATTTGGGCCTGGACGCTCTACTGCGAATACATGAATGAGAAGGAACCTCGCACACCGCAACAGCTCGCCGAGGACTTCGACGTGCCCCTGGAAGCAGTTCGGGAAGCGATTGAGTATTGCCAGAGCGATCCCCCAGAACTTCGTGAGGATCATCGGAAAGATGACCTGCTGGCCGATGCAATCGGCATGAATGACCCCGCGATCTGGCGCACCGGCAAGCCGCGGCCTCTTTCGACCGAGGAACGCGCGAGGCTCGGCCCATGAGGCTCTACATCGACGACGACAGCGTCGATCCGAGTCTGATCCGGCTGCTGCGGCGTGATGGGCACGATGTTCAAATCCCGGCCGACGTTGGATTGGCGAGTAGCAGTGACCAGGTCCATCTGGCCCATGCCATCCGCGATCGGCGTGCAATCCTAACGAAGAATTACAGGGACTTCGAGGCTCTGCACGACTTGGTGGTCCGTGCCGCGCGGGGTCATCATGAAGGCGTCCTAGTGGTTCGGTACGACAGTAATCCGCGGAGCAACATGTCCGCTGGAGACATTGCCCGCGCCGTCCGCAATCTGGAGAAGGCTGGCGTCACCATTGTCGACTCGTATCACGAATTAAACCACTGGCAATAGTAAATCGGCCGCAGTGTCTTCTCCACAACATGTCACTTATATTTCGCACCCGCGCGGTCGAGAATACTTTGCAACGCAGCGACAGCTTTGGGGAACAACCCCGGCCCGGTGACGCCGCCGGTGGGTCCGCCGCCTTGCAAATGCGGCTCCAGCGTGGCGAAGCCGTCGTAGGATTGAGCGACATCGGCGATGACCTCGGGAATGCGTCCCTGCCCTTCGCCGGCAAGGCAGCCGTGCTTTTCGCCGGCGATCCAGTCTTTTATGTGAAAATGCGCCGTCCACGACTTCGTCATTTGCCAACCTTGCCACGGGTCGTAACCGCAGAAGACGTAATTGGCCGCGTCATAAACGGCGCGCAGGTGCGGACTGTTGATCGTCTGGAGCAAATCGACGACGCGGTGCGGATCGTCGCCGTAGATGTTGTGTTCGTTTTCATGCAGCAGGCGGACGCCGGCCGTCTCGGCGCGGCGCGTCTTCTCCGTCATCCGCGCCATGACCTCGTCTCGCCAGCGCGTCCAATCGTCGCCGTCCGGTTTGTAGTAGCTGAATATGCGGATATTCGGCGTCCCAAAAATCTTGCATAGCTCGATGGCCCGCTCGAAGCGTTGCAGGTGCGGCGCGAACGGTTGATCGATCTTGACCTTGCCGATGGGCGAGCCGATTGCGCTCAAACGAAAGCCGTGGCGATCGAACAGCGATTTCAGCTCGCTGACTTGCAAGTCGGTCAGATCGAGAACGTTGGTTTTCAAGATGGAGCGCAGCTCGATATGGCGGACTCCACAGGAAGTCAGCACGTCGATTTGCTCTTGTGGATCCGGCGAAATCTCATCGGCGAAGGCACTGAGGGTGAACATATCAATTGATCCTCAGTTTTCGGTTTTCGGTTTTCAGTTTTCGGCCAGACCGATCTACCGAAAGCCGAAAACCGAAAACTGAAAACCATTAGGTTTGCGTTTTGCCCGGTTGCCAGAGGATGTCATCGCGGCCGTTGTTGTTGTAGACACGCGCCAGCACGAAGAGGAGGTCCGACAAGCGATTCAGATAAACGATCACTTGCGGGTTGATCTTCTCCTCGCGAGCCAGCGTCACCACCTCGCGTTCGACACGGCGGCAGACAGTGCGGGCCAGATGACACAAGGCGGCCGGCCCTTGCCCTCCCGGAAGGATGAAACTCGTCAGCGGGATGAGATTCGCGTTCAGCCGATCGATCGCTTGCTCCAGCCTCAGGGCTTGCTCGGCATGGACGCGCAGATGAGCGCCGGGCTTCTCCTCCGCGGATTGCGGCAAACACAGGTCGGCGCCCACGTCGAACAGATCGTTCTGGATAGTGCGAACCAGTTCGCTCTCGGCCGCTTGCGGAAACTGGCTGACGAGCAAGCCGAGGACGGCGTTCAATTCATCGACGCTGCCGTAAGCGGCGACGCGCGGATGGTCCTTGGGCACCCGGCTGCCGTCGCCCAAACCCGTATCGCCCTGATCGCCGGATTTCGTGTAGATGCGGGACAGATAAACCATGACATGCCCCTCGATGGGGAGACAGGCCGAGCCTGAAGCGTTCGTGAAGAAACGCCTTCACGAACGCTTCAGGCTCGGTGTCCGCAAGTTGGCCAGCGCGCGCTTACAGCGTCCAGCCCTTGCGATACTCAAAGTGCAGGAGCTTTTCACACTCGGGTGCGTTGGTGAACTTCATGTTCTCGCCATCCCATTCGAGCTTCTTACCGGCACGCATGGCGACGTTGCCGAGCAAGATGGTCTCGGTTAACAGGCCGGCAAAATCGAAATTAGAGTAGGCGATCTCCGGCTTGTTCTCCATGATGGCGCGTGCCCATTCCTCTTTCATACCGAGGTCGCCCCGGCCGTTGCGCGGCAGCGTCGGCTGCGGCGGCTTGAAGCCCGCGAAATCCTTCTTCGGCAGCAGCACGTACTCTGCACCATAATCGTTCGGTGAATAGAGAATGCCCTTTGCACCGACCAGTAGCGAGCCGCTGCCCGGTGGATTTTCGCCATGAAGCAGTTCCTTGGGCGGCAGGTTCTTCTTGCCGTCGCGATGTCCCTCATACCACACGAACTTAACGGGGGGCATGTCGCCGCGCGCCGGGAACTGGAAGGTGATCGTGGCCCAGCCGGGATAGGTCTCCGAATTGATCTCGCCGTTCTCGGCGGAGATGCTCGTCGGGTAGCCAAGCTTGAGAGCGCGGAAGGCCATGTTCGCCGTATGGCAGGCCATGTCGCCCAGCGCGCCGGTGCCGAAGTCCCAGAAGCCGCGCCAGCTGAAGGGGTGGTAGCCCTCCGCGTAGGGACGTTCCGGAGCCGGCCCCAGCCAGAGATCCCAATGGACGTTCGGCGGCACGGGCTTGGAATCGGGGCGGCTGGTCAACTTCGGCGCCTGCGGCCAAATGGGCCGATTCGTCCACACGTGGGCTTCCGTCACCGGTCCAATGCCGCCGGCTTGCACAACTTCGACGGCCTGGCGCAGCCCGTTCTCGGCCGAGCCTTGGTTGCCCATCTGCGTGCAGACATTGTATTTCTTCGCGGCCAGGCGCAGCTCGCGGGCCTCGCGGACGGTATGCGTCAACGGCTTCTGGCAATAGACGTGCTTACCCATCTTCATGGCCATCATGGCGGCGGCGGCATGCGTGTGGTCGGGCGTGCTGACCGTAACGGCATCGATCTGCTTACCCATTTCGTCGAGCATTTTGCGGAAGTCGTTGTACTTTTTGGCTTGCGGAAACCTTGCGGCCTTCTTTTCGAGGAAGCGATCGTCGATGTCGCAGATCGCGACGACATTGCCGACCCTGCCGGCCTGATCGATGTCGCTGGAACCCTTGCCGTCGATGCCAATGCCGGCGATTTGGAGTTTTCCGTTTGGCGAGCGGCTGAACGCGGGCGTGAGTCCGCCGGCCACCCAGAAACCAAGACCAGCCAGGCTGGTCTGCTGGATGAACTGGCGACGAGTGGTCCGTCGAGTCATGAAAGTCCTCCCCTTGCTGTGAACGAAACGATGGTGGGTGTATGCGGTGGAAGGCGATGGTTTGGGCATGGATTCAGTGTAAGAGGACGCTAGGTGGGTTGCAACTATTTCCCGCAGAAAATGGCGAGCGGGGTCGCGTTAGCGCCCCGAGAACCGGCGGCGAGCGGGGTCGCGTTAGCGCCCCGAGAGTCCGTCACTCGGGGCGCTAACGCGACCCCGCTCGCCATTTGACCCCGTTGTGGCCCGGTCTCCCGACCGGGCCACCGGCTTTGACCGAAGGTCTCCAAATCTGTGCAGAACTGGAGCCCTTCGGTCGTGAACCGTGGCGGGGTCAGGAGACCCCCGCCACAACAGCGGGATCGCGTTAGCGCCCCGAGAGTCCGTCACTCGGGGCGCTAACGCGATCCCGCTCGCCGGCTCAAATATCGTAGTACAGATAAAACTCATACGGATGGGGACGCAACCGGATTGCATCCACCTCTTTCTCCGACTTGTACCAGATCCACGTGTCGATCACGTCGGCGGTAAACACTTCGCCTTGCAGCAAGAATTCGTGGTCTTTGCGCAGATGGGCGAGCGCCTCATCGAGCGAACCCGGCGTCTTCGGCACCTTGGCCAATTCTTCCGGTTCTAGGTCGTAAATGTCTTTATCGAGCGGCTCGCCCGGTTTCATTTTGTTCTTGATGCCATCGAGCATGGCCATCAGCATCGCAGCGAAGGCGAGATAAGGATTGCACGAACCGTCGGGGCAGCGGAACTCGATGCGCTTGGCCTTCCAGTGCGGCGAATACACGGGAATGCGGATCGATGCCGAGCGATTGCGGCGGCTATAGGCGAGATTGACCGGCGCCTCATAGCCGGGCACCAGGCGCTTGTAACTGTTGGTCGTCGGATTCGTGATGGCGCACAAGGCCGGCGCGTGCCGCAGCAGACCGCCAATGGCGTACATGGCCTGGTCGGACAGGCCGGCGTAGCCGGAGCCGGCGAACAGGTTCTTGCCTTCTTTCCACAACGACGTATGAACGTGCATGCCGCTGCCATTGTCCATGAACAGCGGCTTGGGCATGAACGTGGCGGTTTTGCCGTGCTTCCGGGCCACGTTCTTGATGATGTATTTATATTTGAGCACGTTGTCGGCCATATCCACGAGCGGTGCGTACTTCATGTCGATCTCGCCCTGACCGCCGGTGGCCACCTCATGATGCTGGGCCTCGATTTTCAGGCCGCACTCAATCATGGTCAGCATCATCTCGGTTCGCAAATCGTGCAAAGCGTCGGAGGGCGGGCACGGAAAATAGCCTTCCTTGTAGCGCAGCTTGTAGCCCAGGTTCGGCTTCTCCTCGCGGCCGGTGTTCCAGGCGCCCTCGACGCTGTCGATGTAGTAATAGCCGGAATGCTGATCCTGATCGTAGCGGACCTCATCAAAGACAAAAAACTCCAATTCGGGTCCGAAATAGGCAGTGTCGGCGATGCCGGTCGTCTTCATGTAGTTGACGGCCTTGCGGGCGACGTTGCGCGGATCGCGCGTGTAGTCTTCCTTGGTGAGCGGATCCTGAATGTTACAGATCATCGTCAGGGTGCGGTCCTTGCAGAACGGATCGAGAAAGGCCGTCTCCGGAACGGGCACGACGAGCATGTCGGACTCGTTGATGGCCTGCCAGCCGCGGATGCTGGAGCCATCGAACCCGAGTCCTTCCTCGAAGACGTGTTCCTCCAGCGTTTCGGCGGGGATGGTAAAGTGTTGCCACAGACCGGGGAAGTCCATGAAGCGCAAATCGACGGCGCGCACTTCCTTCTCGCGGATCAGAGCGAGGATTTCTCTAGGAGTCACGGCAAAGCCTCCACGGCAGAGATAGGGGGGTCTCACTTAAAACTAGCCGCAAAAGGCTTTCCGTCAATAGTAGGTTCAGCGTAACGCCTTACGCTTCTCCTCGAGTCGTTGCAGGCGTTCGCGGTTCTCCTTGACATAGCCCTGGAGTTCCTGGTTGCCCGGGTTGGCCTTGGTCAGTCCCTGATACAATTCGTCGGCGTGCCGCAAGAGCTTTTCCGCTTCGGTCCAGTCCGGCCGAGGACCGGCGGCGAGCGCGGCCGCGAGGTTCGATTCGGCCATCGCTCGGCCCCAGGGGAACTCCACGTAGGAGGGCACCTGGCGGGCAAGCCCCTCATACAGCCCCAGCGCTTCGCGGAACGGAGCAAGACTGCCCTTGATGTCGCCGCCGTGGAGGGCCAGCTCGCCCTCGTTGCTCAGGCAGGTGGCGAGGCATTCTCGGCTGTCGATTTCGCCCGGAAAGTCGTCGCTGATGCGGCGAGCGATGGCCACCGCCTCCGCCGAGTGCCGGCGGCCCTCCGCGAGCTGTTTGCGCTGCCCGCACAGCAAGGCGAGGTTGCTCAGCGCGCGGGCCTTCCAGTCGCGGTAGCGGATCTCCCCTGGCTGGTCCTTGATGGCCGCGTCCATGTGCTGGATCGCCTCGCGGTAGTGGGCGTCGGCAATCGCGACGTTTTGGCTGCGCATCAAGCAGTTGGCCCAGTTGTTGTGGGCCAGGGCGAGCTGGTAACGCAGCGCCGCATCCTCTCCGCGTTCCTCCAGGATGCCCGCCAGCAGCCGGCTGGCCTCGTCCAGCTTGCCGATGGCGTCCCCGAATTTTCCTGCCTGGCCCAGAAGCAGACCGCTATGGGATAGGGCGGAAGCCAGGCCGAGCCGGTTGGACGCCGAGGGAACCGAGCCGGCGATCAGCGCGCGGAAGATGGCCTCGGCGCGGCCGGCCGATTCCAGGGCTTCCTCATGCTTGTTCATGGTCCGGCGGATGACGGTCAGGCTGTTCCATGCCAACCCCTGCTGTGCGCGGGTGGCATCGTCCTGGTCCGGAAGGGTCAGTACTTCCTCAAAGCGCGGGGCGAGCCGCTCGAGCATCTCGTGCATCAGCCGGGTCTGGCCCGCGCGACGCAGACGTTCGCTGCTAATCGTAAGGAGAACGTCGTCCAGGGCGGTCAGGCGCAAGGCGGCGTTACGCTCGGCTCGCTTCGCCTCCTGTTTAGCTATGCCGGCGAGGATCGCGGAAACGAGGAAGCCGGCCGCGAGAACGACCAGGGCCGCAGCCCAACCGGGATAGCGGCGGGCCAGCTTCCAGCCGCGCTCCAGCGGGCCGGGCGGGCGGGCGCGGATCGGCTCGCCGGCCCGAAAGCGGCGCAGGTCCTCCGCCAGGTCCAGGGCGCGGGCATAGCGTGCGTTGGGCATTTTTTGCAGGCACTTCAGGCAGATCGTTTCCACATCCCGCGGCACTTTCGACTGCAACTGACGCGGCGGCACCGGCTCGTCGTATCTCACCTGCAGGATCGTGTCCACCGTCGTCGCCGCCTTGAACGGCGGACGCCCCGTCAACAGCTCGTAGAGGATCGCTCCCAGCGCGTACACGTCGGCGGCAGGGCCGATGTCCTTCTGACCACTGGCCTGCTCCGGCGCCATATACGACGGCGTGCCCATCACCGCGCCGGTGTACGTCTGGCCCGGCACGTCGAGCTTCTTGGCCAGGCCGAAGTCAGTGATCTTCGGCGTACCATCAGCAGTCAGAAGCACATTGGCGGGTTTCAAATCGCGATGGATGACATGCGATTGATGCGCCGCTTCCATCGCTTGCGCCAATGTCTCGACGAGCGACGCCGCCCTCTCCGCCGGCAGCGGCGTACCATTGAGCTTGTCCGCCAGACTACCGCCGGCGCAGAACTCCAGCGAGAAGAACGGCCGGCCGTCATGCTCACCCACTTCATGGATCTGCACGATGTTGGCGTGCTGCAAGCGCGCAATGGCTTCGGCCTCGGTGCGGAAGCGTGCCAGATCGTCCTGGTCGGCCATGCCGCCGGAGAGAATCATCTTGAGCGCCACCATACGGTCCAGCTGAGTCTGCCGCGCCTTGTAGACAACGCCCATGCCGCCACGGCCCAGCTCTCCCACAATCTCATAGCCGGGGATGTTCGGCCAGCGGGCGGGGGCGGCAGCGGCCTGCGGCGAGCCGGCGGAATCGCTTGAGGCTGCCACACGGATTACCTTGGGCGTTTCGGCCATCCACTCCAGGACGGCGATGCGCTGCTCCAGTTCAGGCAGCAAATCGGGGCGGTCGCGACACAGCTCGCCGGGCGTCACGGTTTGTCCCTCGGCGCGACGGCGTTGCCAGAGAGAGATCAAATCCGACAGGATGGCTTGCTCCGTTGCGGAAGTATGGTCCATCGTCATCGCCGTTGTCCTCGGACAGGAGACTGGCGCGTTCGGCATGGCTGCGCGATGGCCGGCACGGGCGAGTCTCGGATTCTCGATCGAAATGGAAAAACGTATTATGAGCCATCGCCACGCCCGAAGCAAGAAACAACCGGCCATTCGCGGCGTTCGGGTGCCCCTGCGGAATTAAGCGAAATAAGTCCGAGCCGCGCAGATCCGGAGCGAAACTGCCTTGATTATGTGACTAGAATGAGTATAGTTGCCCGACGCGATGGGCGAGCGGGGTCGCGTTAGCGCCCCGAGCGCATCATCTCTCGGGGCGCTAACGCGACCCCGCTCGCATCTTCTCTGGACGTGCCTCATGAGTACCGAACTTCCGGGCGCTTCGCCGCGCCATGTCTCCGTCCTGCCGGTTGAGGTCCTGGCCCTGCTGGAACCCACGCCGGGACAGGTTTTTGTCGATACCACCGTCGGCGCCGGCGGGCATACTCGGCTACTGGCCGAGCGGTTGACGCCGGGCGGGCGGCTGATCGGACTCGACCGCGATGCGGCCATGCTGGAGTTGGCCCGTACCCGTCTGGCGGATCTGCCGGTGACGCTAGTGCATGCGCCGTTTTCGCGGCTGCGAGAAGTGCTCGACGAGCAGGGCATTGCCACCGTCGATGGCGTGTTGGCTGATCTCGGTTTTTGTTCGGATCAGATGGACGATCCGCAGCGCGGCCTGAGCTTCGCGCAGCCGGGACCACTGGACATGCGGCTCGATCCGGCGATGGGCGAGCCGGCCAGCGCCCTGCTGCGGCGCTTGAACGAACGCGATCTCGCCGATTTGATCTATCGCTACGGCGAGGAACGCTACAGCCGGCGCATCGCCCGGAAGATCGTGGAGGTTCGCCGCCGCGCCCCTCTGGAGACGACGGAGGACCTCGCCGAATTGGTGCGGCGCTGTGTGCCGCGTCCGCCACGCTCGGCAAATCGCCGGCGTCCGCCGATCGATCCAGCTACTCGTGTTTTTCAGGCGCTGCGCATCGCCGTCAATGACGAGTTGGGAGAGCTGGAAAGTCTGTTGAAAGTCCTGCCGGCGTGTGTTAGGCCGGGCGGTCGCGTCGTGGTGATCAGTTTTCATTCGCTGGAGGATCGCTTGGTGAAGACGGCTTTCCGCGATCGTTCGGTGTGGGAAGCGCTGACGCGCAAGCCGGTTCAAGCCGGTGAGGAAGAGGTGACGGGCAACCCGCGTGCCCGCAGCGCCAAATTGCGTGCGGCGCTTCGGCTAGGAGAGCCGCGACCATAAGGGAGCGGGATTCCGATTGATTTCCCAAGAGGAGCAAGGATGCTAACGCGCAAGACCCAATACGCATGGATGGCCCTCGGCGGATTGATCTGCCTGTTCGGCCTGGTCCTCGCTTGCAAACTCCACGACGGCAATAAAGCCAGCGCCCAGCCGGAACCGTTGCCGCCGCCCACACTAACCGTGCAGGATAAATCGGCCCCCCCGCCGATGAACAAAAGCGAGCCAATCCCGCCTGTCTTACCGCCCATCCTGCAAATGAAGGAACCGGAGAAAGTGCTGCCGCCGCCGAAGTCTGAAAAGACCAAGGAGCCAGCGCAGAATAAGAAATCCTCCGCGCCGAAGGCCACGCTGGAAATGCCCTTGCCCTCGGACCCGCCGCCGTTGCCGACGGTAAGCCCTAAACCGCCGTCTCCTCCGCCGCCCTCCTCGTCGATCTTACCGGCATCGTTTGGACTCAACGAGCCGCCTCCTCCAACGGAGAAGAAATCGCCAGAGCCGCCCCCTCCGCTGGATACAAAAGCGACGACGCTCTCGCCGCCGAAACCACCAACTCTTGACGCACCGAAGCAAAGCGCGACTTCTCCCAACAAATGGAATGAGCCTGCATCAATGGTAGGTCCGGCCAACATCCCGCCGCCAATCGACAACGTCAAGGCGCAGCCCGGCGAGCCGCCGTTGGCGCCGGCCCCCGGACCCGTGCAGCTCTATCACGTTCATGGCACGGAGACCTTGCACGACATCGCTCGCCGCACGCTGGGCAGCAGCGAGCGCTGGGGCGATCTGCACAAGCTCAATCCCACGCTCAAACCGGATGAGCCGCTCAGCTCCGGCACCGCCGTTCGTCTGCCGGCCGACGCCTGCGTGCAGGCCGACGATGCCGAGCCGGTCAAGGCGTTACCAGTCCTGCGTCCCAAGACGCCGGCGCCCAAGCCCAAGGTGCTGCCGTTGACCGGCACCTATCAGTGCAGTCTCGATGAGAAGGGACAGCTGACCCTGCCGCGGGCCATCCGCGACCAACTCAACGGCAGCGACACCGTCCTTCTTTCCCCCGGTCCGGACAAGTGCCTGTGGCTGACCAATCAGCCGCACCTGGAACGCCTCGGCGAACGCCTGGATCAATCGCAGGCGAACGAGGCCGACGTGCGCGTCTTCAAACGGCTGTACTTCGCGCAGACGGAAAAACTGCCCGTCAGCGGCGACGGCCGCGTCACCATCCCGGAGCGTCTGGGCCAGTTCGCCGGCCTGCATCAGGAAGTGGTCCTGGTCGGCATAGACGATCACTTCGAGGTCTGGGACGCCGCCCGCTGGCGCTCGTACACCCAGCAGAAAGGCACCGGCCGATACACCACGACGGCGGAACAAGAGTGATCTCGCGTTCCCACACCAACCCGACACGTAAGCGAGGTTTATCCTCGCTTACGCGTCGGGTTGGTGTGGGAATTTCGTCATCTCAATCGGAACAAAGGAGGAGGCACATGAAACTCGAACACAAGATCGGTATCGCCATCACCTGCACGTTCCTGTGCCTGACCGGGGCCGTGATCGGACTCAAGCTGCAGGAGCAAACACAGCCCGAATCGCCGAGCGTCGCCGTCGCAGATGGGGGGGAACCCACTCCGATCAAAGATCCGCCCTCGGACTCTAATTCCCAGGAAGAGCATGAGAAGAAAAAGAAGACTGCTCCCTCTCCCGGCAAGTCTGGAGCTGGCATCACAAAGCACGACATCGACGAAGACATTTCGACGTTGGGCAGAGGAATAGGGAGGACGCCTCCCGAAATTGCTCCACCTGCCCCCTCCGCGCCGTCCCCTTCCGGCCCCGATAAACAGTCGCTCAAAGAGAAGAAATCGCCACCACCCATGCCGGACCGGATGTACAATCCCTCGGCTGGAAATGACAATCCTGAACCAAATAAAAAGACCGGCCCATCCGGGGGTACGCCTCCTCCGCCAAGTCCACCAATTTTCGAAGAGATGAATGGCAAGCCGTCCAACCCCATTGGAGTTGCCCCGTCCCCTTCCGGAGTCGAATCGAACCCCAAAATGCCTCCCGTGGAAGGCTCCAATGAGTGGAAGAAGTATTCCAGTGGAGCGGGAGGGGACAAACAAAATCCGACACTGGCCGCGCCGGCGAATGCCGCGAAGCCTGGCTCCACGCCGCAGCCGCTATCTGCGGACGCGAAGAAAGATAAGCAAACCAACCCTTCTACGCCTTCAATGATCCTGACGACGAGTGGCACGGACGCTCCGAACAAGCCGGCAAGCCCTCCGCCCCAGCCGGTTAGCTCATCCGCGCAGCCGCCTGCCACGGGATCAACGGGCCGAGGGACCGCATCGACACCCTCGCTCTCGTATCCGCCGTTTCTGGAAACGCCGGCCAGCGCTCAGAAACCTCTTGATCCCAAACCAAATGAGACTACTCTGCCGCTTCCCCCTACTGCTCTCGACAAACCGCAAGCGCCGCCGAATACTGCATCCTCTGCGCCGCCGCCTTCCGCTCTCGACAAAAAAACGCCGTCTATGCCGAGTACTACATCCCCTGCGCCGTCTCCCGGTTCCCCGCTAATTACTTCGCCTGTACGACCCCCGTCGTCCGCGCCGATGTCTTCGCCGACAACAACACCGGCTCCTGTTACTTCCAGCCAGCCGCCTCCAGTGCTCGGTCCCAATCCGACATCGACCACGATTCAGCCGATGACGCCGGCTCCAGTTCCGCTGCCGACACCGGCTTCGACCGCGCCGGCGGCGACCGCTCCTCCGTCCTCGATCGCGCCGCCTCCGCCGCCCAAACCGCCCGCCGAAGGTAGCTTATTTATCCCCGATAATCGTCCGGCCCCATCCACGGGAGGCGGTACCTCCTCAGGCTCCACGTCCGGCCCAGTCGGCGTCATGCCCGCGCCTCTGCCGCAGCCGACGCCGCCCTCGTCGCCGCTTGCTACGTCAGGATCGGACAAGACGGCGGCCTCGACTAGCAACGTGACACCGATGCAACCAGTGAGCAAAGGGCCAAGCGTCACGGTCTATGATGAGCAGGAATATCGGTGCCAGCCCGGCGACACCTGGGAATCGCTCAGCAAGCGCTTTTACCTGGATACCGATCGTTTCGCCAAAGCGCTGCAACGCCACAATCAGAACCACTTCCGAGCCAGCGACCAGATGGTGAAGACCGGGCAACTTGCGCCGGGCGAGCGGATTTTCATCCCGCAGTCCTACATCCTTGAGAAAAAGTACGCCGACGCGATCACCAAGCCCAATGAGACAGCACCCGCGACATTGCCGGCAACGTTCGTCGCACCGAGTAATTCATCCCCACCGCCATTGCCTCAGCCCGTCGCTCCGCCGGCGAATAACTCCGTACCGCTACCCAAGTAACACGCGATCCCTAAACCAGCCCGCGACGCCCGGCGAGCGGGCTGGCAAGGCAGAGGAACGTTCATGGGAAAACTGCGGTTGGCTCTCTCCCTGGTTTTCCTGCTCGCGCTGGCACCCGGATGTCAGGTCCTTTACCGCTATCGGCCCGTCCCGGTGCTGGTGCGCGACGCCGAGACGAAGAAACCGATCGCCAGTGCGAATATCCACATTTCCTATCCGCTATCGCGCGATTCGCTGGCGCCGTTCGATTCGTCCGAACACACGGGGCCGGATGGCATCGCCCATCTGCGGGCCGCTCCCTACGGCGATTTTGGCATTCGCGTCGATGCCTCCGCCGCGGGTTATTTGCCTGAGCAAGTGAACGTCTCAACCGAATCGATCCAGCATGTCACTCCGCCCCACCCCTTCGAGGAGACAGAGCGGCGCAAGCCCGAAGTCATCGTGGAAATGTACTCCGAGCCGCGTTTCACCGTCGAATTGGTCGTGCCGACGGGTTATCGCGGAATCATCAAGGCCGAAGTCGACTTGCAGGACGATGTCGCGGCGCCGCCCGGCCAGCGCTCGTTCTCTTATGAAGTGGTTGATGGCTTCGTGCGTATCAAGGGGCCGGGCGTGCTACGGCGCATCTATCCTTCGGATTACCGCGCTCGCTACACAGACGGCACGCCGTTGAGCGGGGAAATGACACTGTCGAAAAACGGCTTCCGCTGGCTGCGCGGCAACGGCAAGGAGCAGTCCTTCTTTGTCGGCACTCAGACGGAGTATGACATGGAACGCCGCTTCGCTCCCGACGAGCAGGCCGGCAGCGGGCGGCGAACCAGCGATAGCGCGCCGAGCAACGGCCGCGGCGGCCGGCACCGGCGATTCAATTGAGCTACGCTCCTTGCTTTGTCCGCAATCTCTCGTTACCCTCACTGATGAAAACACCATGACGAGCTAGCGAGGAACGTCATGAACCAGCGCACTTTGTGGGATTATGCCGAGGAAGAGAGCGCACCCAACCCCGACGAAGAGCGGGAACGCGCCGACCGTGCCGACCGGGAGCGCTCGCGGCGGGAAACCTTCAAAAAACTGCGCGCCAGCGGACATTGGCTGACACTGTTGCGCGTCGCCCGCTCGATCCCGCAGCCGTTCACCCTCAACGACATTTCCGTGGCCGTGTGGAAGGTCTGCCCGGAATTTTTCGGGATGCGCGGCTATCCGTATCCAGACAATCACAAGGTCCATTACATCCTCTACGGCACACGCGGCCTCATCGCCAAGGGGATCATTCATCGGGTCCGTCAGGGATTGTTCCGCGTCCCGGATGATCTCGATCTCGAGGAGGAGCTGCTAACCGAATGAGGCGAACGGCCGGCGTAAGCCGGCTGGTTGAGGCGTCTACCAGCCGACTTACGCCGGCCGTTCGCCTCATTTCCGCTCAGTGCCTAGCAACGCCGGTCCTATCCTGCTATGGTAATCTCGTCAATCGATCGATGAGCGGCATCCAGAAGTGCATAAGGATCGACAGTGAAGAAAATTGCCATTTTGCCGACGCTTTTGACTCTCGCCAATGGGGTTTCCGGTTTCGCCGCCATCGCTTACGCCAGCAAGATCGGCCCGCACTCCTCGGCTTGGGACATCGATTATTATTTCATCCTCAGCGGCTGCCTGATCCTGGCGGCGATGGTCTTTGATGCGCTGGATGGCTACGCGGCCCGGTTGTCGAAGTCGGCCAGCGAATTCGGCGGCCAGCTGGATAGCCTGTGCGACGCCATCAGCTTCGGCGCCGCTCCTGGGTTTCTGTTGCTGCGCCTGTGCATGGATTGGCGCGAGCGGCTGATCGGGCAAGCAGTGGCGATGATCGCCGCATTGTACGTGGTCTGCGCCGTGCTGCGGCTGGCACGCTTCAACATGGAGAACACGCCGGAGCCGTCCGGCCACAAGCGGTTCAAGGGATTGCCCTCGCCCGCGGCGGCCGGCTGCATCGTGTCGATGGCCATCTTCCGTTCGACGCCGTCGAACAACATTCACGCGGAGACGCTCGCCGCCGTTGTCCGCATCTGGGCGCCCGTGGGTACGCTGATCGCCGCCCTGCTCATGGTCTCCCGCGTGCCCTACCCGCACATCACCAAGCAGATCTTGGGCAGACGGCGTCCGTTCGGCGTGGTCGTGCAAGTGGTCCTGGCGCTGTTCACGGTCGCCCTGGTGCCCTCGCTGGCCTGTCTCCTGCTTTTTTGGGGCTACGCCCTGAGCGGATTATTCCGGTACCTGCTTTATCGCAGCCTCCGCAGCAAATCCTCCGTAACCGACTTGGAGCCGAACAAAGGATCCGGCATTCATCATTAAGACAACACCATGTTCACCGGCCTTGTTGAATCCTTGGGTACTATCCGCCAGGTTGTCTTCGAGGACGCCGGCTGCCGGCTGGCGGTCGATGCAGCGGACATCGCCTCGCAGCTGACTGTCGGCGAAAGCGTCGCCGTCAACGGCACTTGCCTCACCGTTGTCACTTGCGATGCTGAGAGCTGCTCGTTTCAGCTCGGCCCCGAGACGCTGCAACGGGCGAATCTCGGCGAGCTGCGCGAGGGAGATCGCGTCAACCTGGAACGCGCGCTGCGGCTGAGCGATCGTCTCGGCGGGCACCTCGTGCAAGGGCACATCGATGGCATCGGCCACATTGCCGAGCGCATCGAGCAGGGCGAATGGGTGACGGTTTGGTTCACCTGTCCCCCGGAGCTGGCGGCGCAGATGGTTCCCAAAGGCTCGGTGGCGGTTGACGGCGTAAGCCTGACGCTGGTGGAAGTCGGCGAGGATCGTTTCAGCGTCGCCCTGATCCCGCACACGCTGGAACATACGACGCTTGGCTTCAAAGGACCGGGGGCCGCGGTGAATTTGGAAACGGATTTGATTGCGAAATATGTGGGGAAATACCTCTCCTGTATGGATCCGCGACTTGACGCTTCGGCGAAGCGTCGCTAACCGGAACTGACAACGCGATGACAGAAACAACTCCCTCGACACGACAAACGCTGTCTTACCTCCGCAATCTGTTCACCGAGCGCGGCATCAAGCCCAAGAACAAACTCGGCCAGAATTTCCTCATTGATTTGAACCTGCTCGATCTCCTTGTGCGCAGCGCCGAGCTGTCGCGCGACGATCTGGCTTTAGAGGTCGGCAGCGGCACCGGCAGCTTGACGGCTCGGCTGGTCGAGTTGGCCGGCGCCGTGGTGAGCGTCGAGCTGGACCCCGCCTTCGCCGCCCTTACCGAGGAGGCCGTCACGCAGCGCGAGCACGTCGTCCTTCTGCACCGCGACATTCTCAAGAACAAAAACGAGTTGGCTCCCGATGTCCTTGGAGCAATCGAAGATCTCGGCCGTCGCTCTGGTACACAGAGAGTGAAGCTCGTATCGAATTTGCCGTATGCGGTAGCGGTGCCGGTTATCACGAATTTGCTTCTTACGGAGCTACCCGTGGAACGCATGGTCGTTACCGTGCAATGGGAGATCGCCGAACGTTTGCTGGCCGCGCCCGGAACGAAAGATTACGGCGCGCTGTCGGTATTGGTGCAAAGTCTGGCCGATGTCGAACTGGTGAGGCGACTGTCGCCGAAAGTGTTCTGGCCGCGACCTTTGGTGGACTCGGCCATCGTCCGCATCCGTCCCAACGCTGCCAAGCGCACGCACGTCGGCGACCCCGCGCGCTTCCGCGCTTTTCTCCGCGATCTTTACGTGCATCGCCGCAAGAACCTGCGCGGGGCGCTGGCAAGCCTGCCCAACCGCGATTTGAGCAAAAGCGACGTGGATGCACGCCTCGCCGAATTGGGACTCGATGGCAGCCTTCGCGCGGAGGTGCTCGATGTCGAACAACACCTGCGCCTCTGCGCTCGCTTCGCTTAGACGTGTAAACTTTTGTTAACTTGGGAAACATTTCCGTTTACATTCTTGTTTACATCCTTAACACTTCGGTCCTTTCAATCGTCCCTTCCAGCATTTTCGGAAATTCCGATAACCTCATCCCTACTCACAAGTTGCGACGATTCGCGTATTTGATGCACCAACGGAACGCCGCCCCGCAGCCTGCGAGAATCCTTTGGTATCTTCTTTGCATCTATCTTTCCAGGATTGTTTGACTTTCAAATCACGTCCTCTCCCAGCGCACTATGTTTGATTCGAGGCGCTGCCCATTCGTTAAGGAGATACCGAGGCACCGAGGGATTGCATCATGTGCGGAATCATCGGTTATGTCGGCTACCGCGAAGCCGAGCCTATCTTGATCGAAGGTCTGCGGCGGTTGGAATATCGAGGTTACGACAGTGCAGGCGTGGCGACGCTGACCGGCTCGCATCTGCACTTGCGCAAACGAGCGGGGCGCATCGCTGAACTGGTCGATCATCTCAGCCGGGAACCAGCGCCCGGACGTGTCGGCATCGGCCACACGCGCTGGGCCACCCACGGCGCACCCAACGACTGCAACTCCCATCCGCACGTCGGCGGCAATGGCCGGGTCGTCATCGTACACAATGGCGTCATCGAAAATTACGCCGCCCTCAAAACAGAGCTGCAAGAACAGGGAATAGTCTTCCACAGCGATACAGATACTGAGGTTATCGCTCATCTGATCGCCAAACATCTTAACGGCGACCTGTCCGAGGCGGTGATGCGCGTCCTGCCGATGCTCAAGGGCACTTACGGCATCGCCGCTCTCAGTCTCGATGATCCCAACATCCTCGTCGGTGCTCGCCTGGGCAGCCCGTTGGTGCTCGGAATCAGCGAGGGCGAATGTTTCCTGGCCAGCGATCCGACCGCCCTGGCCGGCTACGCCGAGAAAGTCGTGTATCTCGACGATCATCAGGTTTGCGTGATGACGCCGGAATACTGGCGCATCCTTAACCGCGAGCGCGTCCAGATCGACGCGCCCATTCATGCGTTGGAGACGACGGCCAACGACATCGATCCGGGGCTGTTCGATCACTACATGCTCAAGGAGATTTACGAGCAGCCCGAAGCGTTGGAGAACGCCCTCCGCGGCCGGCTTGATGACCACGAAGGCTGTGCCCGTTTCGGCGGACTCAATCTCGATCCGCAACGTTTGCGTCAGGTGGAACGTATCATTCTGACGGCGTGTGGCACCAGCTATCACGCCGCCCTGGTCGGCGAATACCTGTTCGAGGAATTCGCGCGGATGCCCGTGGAAGTCGAGTACGCCAGCGAGTTTCGCTATCGCAATCCGCCCATCGATCGCAACACGATTGTCATCGCCATCACGCAATCAGGAGAAACGGCGGATACCCTGGCCGCCCTGCGCGAATCGAAGCGCAAGGGACATCCGACATTAGCCCTCTGCAATGTCGTCGGCAGCAGCATTGCCCGCGAGGCCGACGGCGGCGTCTATCTGCATGCCGGACCCGAAATCGGCGTCGCCAGCACCAAGGCGTTCACCAACCAAGTCGCCGTCCTGGCCATGCTCGCGCTCTACTTCGGCCGCACGCGTCATCTCTCCAGTCTGCAAGGACTCCGCATGGTTAAGGAGTTGCAGAGCATGCCGGAAACCATCCGCCGCACGCTCGAATGCCACGAGCAGGTCATGAGGATTGCGGTAAAATATGCTCATGTGCGAAACATGCTCTACCTGGGCCGGCAGTATCTCTTCCCGGTGGCGCTGGAGGGGGCATTGAAACTCAAGGAAATTAGCTACATCCATGCCGAGGGCTATCCCGCCGCCGAAATGAAGCACGGGCCGATCGCCCTGGTTGATGAAGACACGCCGACGATTTTTGTCATCCCGCGCGGCGGTGTCTACGACAAGGTGCTGAGCAATCTCGAAGAGATCAAGGCGCGGGGCGGTCCCGTCATCGCCGTGGCCACCGAGGGCGATGAGGCGACGGCCGACCGAGCCGACGATGTGATCTACGTCCCCGATGCTCCCGAATATCTCCAGCCCCTCGTGTCGGTAGTGCCGTTGCAGTTGCTGGCGTATCACATCGCTCTCTTGCGTGGCTGCGACGTGGATAAACCTCGGAACTTGGCCAAAAGCGTCACGGTCGAATGAACTTGCGGCGAGCGGGGTCGCGTAAGCGCCCCGAGACACCCGTACTCACGGTCGAATGAACTTGCGGCGAGCGGGGTCGCGTAAGCGCCCCGAGACACCCGTACTCGGGGCGCTTACGCGACCCCGCTCGCCAACAGAGGAGAAGCACTCATGCGTATCTGCGTGTTTGAAGATGCCGGCGTGAAAAACTTGTATCCCTTGACGCTGACCCGGCCCGCCTTCGATCTCCGCTGTGGCGCCGTCACGCTCTTGCAGCGGATGGAGCGTTGCTTGCCCGAACGCGTCTCGTTCGCGCTGGTGCGATCCGAGCTGACCGACCTGTGCCGAGCAAACCATCCGCATATGCAGATGCGGGAATTCGCGAGCCAGGAGGCTCACGCCCAGACAAACCTGGTCCTCTTGGTCAATGCCCGCTGGCTCGCCCCGGCCGACCGTTTCGTTTTCCCTAAGGAACCAGCGGTCGGCTGCGCTGACGAGCAGGTGGTCTACGCGGTTGTTCCGGCCGCGGAGCTGCGCGGTCTCTCCCTGTCGAACCTCTCTTGGCGTCTGGCGGAGTGGCGCGACACGCTGCCGAATCGTCCGGTCGTGGGACGCCTGATCGATTATCCCTGGGAATTGGTCGAGCTAAACGGAGCGGCGCTTGAAGACGATTATCGCCTTTGGCCGCGAGGCGACGTGTCCGAGCCGCGCGGCGCGGCGCTCACCGGGCCTGCCGAGCGCTGCTTGGCGGCCCACAGCGCGGAAATCGAGCCGATGGTCCATATCGACACGCGCAAAGGCCCCGTGCTGATCGACGATGGAGCCGTCGTGCAGTCGTTTAGCCGCATTGAAGGTCCATGCTACATCGGTACCGAAACGCGCGTGATGGGCGCGCACATCCACGGCGGCAGCTTCGGGCCGCAATGCCGCATCGGCGGCGAGGTCGAGTCCAGCATTGTCCTGGGCTACAGCAACAAAGCGCACGAAGGGTTCCTCGGCCATTCGTATGTCGGCGAGTGGGTCAACCTTGCTGCCGGCACACAAACCAGCGATCTGCGCACCGATTACCGAACCATCCGCATGACCATCGAAGGAAGATCCGTCGATACGGGCCTGCTCAAGATCGGTTCGTTCATCGGCGATCACACGAAAACCAGCCTGAATACGTTATTCAACACCGGCTCGTTGATCGGCGTATTTGGCCAGCTGCTCGGCGGCGGAGGATTGCTGCCGCGTTTCTTGCCGTCGTTTTGCCGCTATGGACACGGCAAGCTGCACGAGCAGACCGACCTGCGCGAGATGTTCAACACCGCCCAGGTGATGATGGGGCGAAGGCAGCGCGAATGGACGGAGATTCATGCGGAATTGTTCTTCACGCTGTTCGAGACGACGGCGGCGGAGCGACGGCAACTCATCGCCGAGGGAGAACCGGGACGCCGGCGCCGGGTCATATGATGGGTTCGCGACGCTCTGGAGAAGTGTCATCTTCCTCCGGGCCGAACCGTTTGAGCACAGCGCGGAGCAGGGTCAGTAATGCAGCCGAATCAGGCGCGGGACAATCGGGGATCGGATGCAGTCCGCGCCAGTGAAGCTCGACCGGCAAGCCGGCATGATACGCCGCCCGATTAAACTGCTCGCGCATGCGCTGTCCCCAAAAAAAGCCAAAACGATCGCGATAGGCCAGCCAAAGGCGATCGAATTCGGTTCCGATTTGACCGCGATTTGCCAAAGTCGCCCACGCCGTCCAGGGAGCGGCGGCCAGAAACAACAGCCCCACGGTGGGCATGCTCATCGCCCATCCCATCAACCGAATCATTTCCCAGGCGCAACCGGCCGCCGCGAGGAGGATGCTCGGCGCCAGGCGTGTCGGTAGGTAATTCAGCACCGGGACGACCAGCATGACGGCCAGGAACAATTCCTGCGCGGTTTCCAGGCGCAGCTCGCCCAATCCATTCAGGATGGGCAGAAGTAAAACGGCAAGCAGGCCGACGACGACGAAGTTCCACGCCGCCGCGCCTGGCCGCCGCGCTCCCAACACCGCGATTCCGGCGCACCCGGTCAGGCACAGCGCTCCATAGGCCTCCAGCGTCTCCTCCATCTCGGGCCGAAATACCCGACTCCAGGCGACGCCGATCCAAGCCACCCAGGCCAGAAGCGCCCAAAGCAATGGCTGCCGCAAGGTGGTGGTCCAATTGGCGCGCAGCGCCTTTACCAGGGGAAATGTTCCGGTCAACAGAAGCAGCGCCGTCGATATGTTCATCCGTTCCATCACATTATCGGAACGATCCACGAATGAAAATCCGAGCCGGGCACGGAGCGCAGCGGAGGAAGCGGCAGATCCCTCCGCTTCCTCCGCTGCGCTCCGTGCCCGGCTCGGATGCGTTAAATTATACCAATCTTACGGCAAGACCGGCCCGCTACGCCCCCCTATTTCCCGGCTTTCACGCATTCCGCCTCACTCTCCCGGTCGATGCACACAAAGGACGAAGGACGATGGGCGACGGAGGAAACCAATGGTTCCTCTCTCTTCCTTCCTTCTTCATCCTTTTAGAAGGGAGCTCTGATGATTCATCCTCGTCTTCGCGCCCTGTGGTTGGTCCCGCTGGTGTTGCTTCCGGCCGTGGCCGGCCCTTCCTATGCCGGGATCTTCTTCGGCAAGAAGAACAAGAAACCCACGCCCGCCGAGCGCGTTCCCGAATTGCTCGCCCTGGTAAAAAACGATGGCGACGAAAGCAAACGCGCCGCCGCCGCCCAGGAGCTACGGCAGTACGATCCCGGCCAGTTTCCCATGATTGTGCCTGTGCTGGTTGATGTGCTGCTCACCGACACCAAGCCGGGCGTCCGCACGGAAGCGGCCCAGAGCCTCGGCAAGATGCGTCCCATCTCGCAGCAAGCGGGCATGGCCCTGGAGCAAGCCTTGGCGAATGACTCCTCCATGCGCGTCCGCCTGCAAGCCCGCAGCTCGCTGCTGCAATACCATTGGAGCGGCTATCGCAGCGTCCGCAAGGACGAGTTGGTGCCGCAGACCAAGGAGCCTCCTTTGGCCGACGAAAAAGCGCCGCCGATCATCAGCACGACGACCCTGTCGCCGAACAACGAGCGCTTCGTGCCGCGACAGCCCGACGGCTCGCACTCGACATCGGGCTATCGCCCCACCGCGCCGGCGCCTTTCCCCATAATTCCGCAACAACCGCCTACGGTGAAGGAGCCGCCGCTTGCTCCTTCTGCCCCCCAGTCCGTCCCCGCTCCGCAGACGAATCCGCCGGCTCGCGGCGGCAGCGACAGCGGCCCGGACTTGACCCCTCCATGAGGATGACGGGGTGACAAGGTGACGGGGTGACAAGGTGACAAGGTGACAAGGTGACGGGGTGACAAGGTGATGGATCATTCCCCCTGGTCTGGATCTCAATGACGAGAAATCCTAGCCGGAAAGATCCACTCATTCACCTTGTCACCCCGTCACCTTGTCACCCCGTCACTCCGCCACCCCGTCACCTTCAGCGAAGCGCGATCGTGTGATTGCTTAGACGTTCGTAGCCGCGTGGGGTGATGAGATAGTTGTGTTCGATGCGAATGCCGCCGATGCCGGGCACGTACAACCCCGGCTCCAACGTCACGACATCGCCGGCCAAAAGCGTCTCGTCGGCCTCGCGAACGAGGTAGGGCGCCTCTGGGTGCGTCAAGCCGAGACCGTGGCCGGCGTGATGGGGAAAATACTGCGCCATGCCGGCGCGGTCGAAAACGTCACGCACTGCCTCGTACACCGTTCGGCAGGAGCGCTCGGCAGCCAGCTCTTTCTCACCCGCCGCCATTGCCTGGACGCAGAGATCGTACAGACGTTGCTGATCCGGTGTCGGATCGCGGCCAACCACGAGCGTGTTGGTGAAATCGCTGCGATAGCCGGCGATGACCACCGAGTAATCGAGAATCAGCATATCGCCCGCTTCCAGGACGCGGCTTGTCGGCGGGCCGCCCCGGCGCTCGGGTCCGGGGGAGACGGCGAAATCGCCGTAGACGATCACCGCCTGTCCAGCCGCCTGAATGCAAGCCGTATTCACGCCGCAATACACGTCAAGCTCGGTCATGCCCGGACGAACGTTGGCCCGCGCCCAGGCATGTCCAGCCTCGCCGGCACGCATGCACCGGCGCAGCTGGGCCACTTCATCGGGATCCTTCTGCCGGCGCATTTCCGCGATGGTGCGGATGACGGTGGCCGCATAGGGATCGCCGGGTCGATCGTGGATGCGCAAGCCGTCGAACGAGGGATTGACCGTTTGCAAGAGGGCCAGCTGGCGCGGCCCGCGCGCCGGCGCCTGTCCCGTGTACCAGGGAACGACCGAACGCTCCTCGACATGCGCTTCCTTCACCGACTGCGGCAGGCGGTCATCGTGCAGCAGCTTGGCTTGACCATCCTTTCGCAAGAGCAGATAGCCGCCAAATCCCGCACCGAGGCTGAACGGATCGACGTGGAAATTGGCCAGGTAAGTCAGGTGAATGGGATCGCCCAGACGCAGATGATCGCTGTCGGGAGGCGGATCGAGCCTGCTCCACAAGCGTTGGCGGCGCAATTTACATGCCTCGGCGGTCAACATGATGCGCTCCTGAAAAGAAGAAATCCGAAGGAAGCCGGGCGATCGTTCTCCTTGTGGCAATGTAGGCCGAGAGGAGAATGTCACCAAGAGCTTCTTTCGGATTTCCGCTCGCTTCGGGTTGGGCTATCGGATTAACGTCCTCGCGGAGGTCCACCGCCGCCGCCGGGTCCAAGACCGAGCGATCGCGAGAGACCTCGTTGGAACTGGAAACCAGCCCGCGCTTCGGGACTCATCGAGTCCATCCGTCCGCGTCCACCGGGTCCGGCGTTGCCCCCGCCGAAGCCGCCGAAGCCGCCACCGAATCCACCTCGTCCAAATCCGCCTCCTCCCGGTCCGCCACCGCCGCCACCACCACCACCGCCGCCACCGGCTCCGCCAGCGCGGTTGCCGCCAGCCGCTGCGGCGCCGCCTTGACCTCCGCCGCCACCTTGACCTCCACCGCCAGGACCGCCGGCCCCTCGACCTCCGCCGCCTGGACCGCCGCCCCATTGCTTACGGCGTTCTTTAAACTCCGCGTCTCGCCTCTTCAATTCTGCCACTTGTTCTTGCGGAGACATCGAGAGGAACTTGTACATCGACGAATTCATCCTGTGGGCCCCTTCCTTGGCCATCCCCTGCTTCTGGCCGTCAGTCATGTTCCGGAACACCTCGCGCGTTTTCTCAAATTTCTCTTCGCGCGTCAGGTTCGAATCCTCCCGGATGGCTGCCAATTGGCGTTTGGCATCCTCGAAGGTGGGAATGTTGAGGCAGTACGAGATGCCACCTAGCATAAACAGCCACAGCGCCACACCGAGGCCAATAAGGGTCCGTCTCCGCTGGGTCGGAGTGCCGTAGGCCAGATAGTAGCCGACCCCCAGCAGAGCGATCATGAGCAGAATGCGTTTGCCCTTGGACAATTCGCCGCTGCCCGCCGTCTTTCCTTTGGTTGCCCCGCTCCGCGCGGCAACACCCGCGGCTGGAGCCGGCGATTTGGATAGAGGCCGCGAAGGCTGCGATGCCGGTGATTTCGTCGCCGCCGGCTCGCTTTGCCCCGCACGGTACAACTGCCGTTGCATGATCCTGTCTTCGTCGCCGGATCGTTTGGATGAGAGATCCATGACACACTCCTGCTAGGGCCGAGGGAGGATAAGAACGCTATTATTCCAGATGGCCGTCGGCGTAGAGGTAATTCCTCGCGAAGCCACTGCCCGGGATGCCGTGAACCGGATCAAAATCGTAAGCCATCAAGATATTGCTGGAACCCCTCATGCCGCCCGCTTCGAGTTTGGCGAGATTCAGCTGATAGAGTCCGGTCTGCGCACCGCTGTTAACGCGGCTGGGACCACCTCGCCCGGCAGTGGTACGAGCATTACGGGCATATTCGTAGCTGAATCCCTGCGTGAAGCAGGGTGATCCGTACCATTGCTCGACCAGGGGGGAGTCATACGTCTGACCCGTCGCCAGCCAATTGGGGTCGGGCGGCAGCGGGGTCAACGACACCAGGGGGAGAAAGCGGAACAGGTCGCTGGGGCAGAAGAAGACCTTCTGCGCCGATTGTAAGCAGTTGCTGTTGGACGTATTTTGGATGTTTTCGATAAAAGGCCCGATGACAAGATACAGTGGTCCCTTGCTTGGTGGGATCGTCGGGACGGTTGTGGTGTCGGAGGCATCGGGGAAGATGTTGAAGGCGTCGTTGTACATGTGGATGGCGAGACCGATGTTGTGCAAGTTGCTGGCGCACTGAATCTTCGCGGCACGGATGCGGATGCTCTGTACGGCCGGCATCAGCAACCCAATCAAGATGGCGATGATGGCGATCACCACCAACAATTCGATCAGCGTGAAGGCGGCACGGCGGGAAGGAGATCGTTGAGCATTCATGGCGTCACCTGAAAAAACGAGCCAATTTTCGTCATGCTGGCATGATCCGGCAGGATAACACGAATCCAAACGAGAAGGAAGGTGGGATCAAACCAGCGCGGTCGAGTCGAACCGCTTTCTTAACTTTCCGTAATTATAACCGCAACCCTATGAGAGGACGATGAGATACGAAGATTATTTCCTCGGGGCCTGAATTTTTCTTCTGCACAAATTTACACATTCTCGCCCTGATTCTGCCCGATCTCGGCATTGATTCGACTGGGCGAAAGAACCTCGATTTTTCTTCTCTCCTTGTCCCTCGCGCTCATTTTGCACGATTTTCACGATCGTAGCGGTTTTAACGGTTCGTTGCTTTTTTCTATTTTCGCTGCTTCTGCTTACCGAAAACTAATCTGTCTCGCGGCCGGGATCCTTTTTTGAGCTATTCGGATCCGTCTCTCCGCCGACGGGTACGGTTCAACGGAGAGCTGTAAATGCGGCTTGTACGGCGAAGGTTCGTGACTTGTCCACTGTCCTTAATGAGTTTCCTAATCTTGATGGGTGTTTGCCCCTCCTGTTGGGCGCAGACCTCCGGTTCGTCCGCCCCTGTGGCAAAACTCCCTCCCCCAGTGACGCAATCCTCCTCGCTCCAAGCTTCAAACACCGGCGCTGATTCGGGCATGTCCGTCTCGCAGTCCAACACGCCGCAAGCCGCGGCGTCCGTCGTCAACGCCGAATCGGCACAACAGCCCCCAGACGCGGAGGCGGCCGGTCTCCAAGGCCCCTCTGGACCGTCCGAAATGCCCCAAGGCGCACCCTTCGGAGCCGGGACTTCGGGAGCCGCGCCGGACGTAGAGGCCCGCGGCCTTCTAGGCGCCTCCGGCGGGCAGCAGGCGCCGCCCGGTGAAGGATTCGACCCCAACGCCCCCTGGTGGACTCGCGTGCCCAATGTTCAGCCCTTCCCGCCTCTGGGCAACACCATTATCCCACCCAATGGCGCGGGTTATTACACCCTTTGGGAATTGCTTCGCGGCGACCGCCGCGAAGCGCCGCCCAAGTACCCTTATCCGCGCTTTCGCATCATGCCGTTTTCCTTCTTCAACGCCGATTGGCGCTACTTGGACCGTCCCGAAAACGACCGAGAACGCGATTTTTTCGATTTCCTCAAACGCATCCGCATCGGCGATAACTTCATGTTCACAACGGGCGGCGAATGGATTGGACGCTACAGCAATGAAACGGACAGCCGGCTCAGCGGAACGGACAATACCTACTACCAGGGCCGTACACGCATCTACGGCGATTTCTGGTTCCGAGATAAATTCCGCATCTTCGCCGAATTCATCAACGCCCAGACTTTCGACGCGGATCTTCCGCCCTTGGTGACTGACCAATACAATCCCAACTTCCTCAACCTCTTCGCCGACCTGAACCTGGGGAACATCTACAACCAACCGCTGTGGCTGCGCGGCGGGCGGCAGGAGCTTTTGTACGGCTCGGAGCGTTTGATCTCGCCCCTGGATTGGGTCAATACGCGCCGCACCTTCCAGGGCGCCAAGATGTTTTGGCAAAACGAGAAATTCAGCCTCGACGGTTTTGTCACGCAGCCGGTCATCCCCAGCGCCAACAGTTTCGCCTCGGTTGCCTGGCAGCAGATTTTCAGCGGGTTGTGGGGCACCTACCGGCCGGCCAAATCACAAATAGTCGATCTCTACTATCTTGATTTCCAGGACTCGAACCCCATTTACAGCGGCACGGCTGGCGTCCATGGAACGCAGAACACCAGCACAGTCGGCAGCCGCTGGTACGGCCAAAAGAACGATTGGCTGTGGGACACCGAAGCCATGCTCCAGTTCGGCCGCTATTCCACCCAGGGCATCATGGCCAACGCCTACACGATGGGCGGCGGGTATTACTTCAGCAAAGTGTTCATGAACCCCTCGATCTGGGTGTACTACGACCACGCATCCGGCCAGCCTGGACCTCCTGGCTCCAGCGGCGTGCATCAAACCTTCAATCAGCTTTTCCCGTTCGGGCACTATTATTTCGGCATGATGGATCTGGTCGGCCGGCAGAACATCAACGACTTCCATGCCGAGTTGGCGTTCTTCCCGGTCAAATGGTGGACGGTCTGGTCACAGTTTCACGTCTTGCGGCTCGATAGTCCATTCGACGCCCTGTATAACTCTGCCGGCGTCGCCACCCGCATCGATCCCACCGGCAAGGCCGGCGTCAACGTCGGCGAGATCCTTACCATCATCAACAATTTCACCATCGACTTGCATCAAAATGTGTTCGTGCAGTATTCCCATCTGTACGCCGGCGAGTTTATTCAACGTACGGGAAACGGCCGCTCGCCGGACGAATTGTACTTGATGTACAGCTTCCGCTGGTAGGTAGGTGACATACGGACGGCCTGGGAAGGCCGTCCTACAGGAAAACGCTACGCCGACGTGAAACGCGCTCTAACCTGGCGGCGGCAAATGCAGCAAACCGTGTCCGGTTTCCCATGCGGGACTGTTCGCGGGAGTTGGACAGGCGGCATCGTCGAGCGCCGCGCGGATTTGCCGGGCGTTCCAATCAGCGTGGCGCGACCAGAGTAGCGCGGCCAGAGCGCCGCCCTGTGGAGCGGCGGCTGAAGTTCCCGTAAAGGGCCGCGAACGCCAACGGCTCGGAAAAGGCACCATCGCCACCAAGTCGGGCTTTACCGCGCCCTGCTTCGAGCCGCACGAGCTGTACGCCAAGCGTCGGCCCGCTGAATCGACGGCCCCGACCGCGACAACCTCGGGGCCATCTCCCGGAAATGGAATGCTTCCCACGGAAGAAGCGTGACGCAAGCCGCCCCCCAGCACGACAAGGTGAAACGCACTCGTGCCTCCAGAGGTTAGAGATCGGAGGTCAGAAGTCACCGACGTGGCGTCAGTCTGGAGTTGATCTTTGCCTTCCGACTTCTGACCTCTGACCTCTGGGGATGCTACGCGTCGAACCCGCACCTGATACTCGTGACCAGGCTCCGGCAGGAAGGCGACGACGGCGCTGGCGGCGCCGCCCCCATCCGTCGTTGGAGATCGACCGACCAGCCTTTCGGTCGCGGCATCGGCCACCGTCATTTCGTAGGCAGATGCGCTCGGACAACATAGCTCCACCGATACTCGCTCCGCGCCCCAAGGGTGGATAAGATTTGCCCGCTGGATCGCGCCCTCGTCGTCCCTCCACACATGGAAGCCGTCGCCGCCGTCCTCGAAAGGACCGCTCCAGTGACGCTGCGCGGTGTTGCCGGCGCTGGCGAAGAAGAGAGCCTCCTCGGCTTGCTCACCGGAACCGAGAAGCCGCGCCAACTCCTCGTGAATCCGGCCGTGCCCCTCACAATCACTCCAGGTCGGCATGATTATGGAGCAGGAAAGGATGCGCGCCCCCTCTTGCCGCGCCCAGCGAACCGCGGCCAGAAATTGAGCGGGATGCTCCGGTTCCCAGTTCGCCAGCAGCAACTCCGCCTCTGGTGCCAGGGTGTGAATCACTTCGGCGCAGAGAATGCCGTGCTGGCTGTCCTTGGCTTCGAGATTGCCGTCGAATCGGAAGGAGCATGTCTTGACAGTTCGCGGCAGGGCCTTGCCCAGGTGAGCCTGATAGCCGTGGAAGCCCGAATCGAGGACGGCCACCTTCAAACCCTGCCCTTTCCATCCTCGCGTATGCCAGGCCGGCACCCCGAGGCGGTCGAGCAAATCCTCACGAGATTGGTTTTCGGTTTTCGGTTTTCGGTTTTCGGTAGCTCCTGAGGGGAAGGCTGTCTTCAAACTGTTTTCGCCGAAAACCACTGAGCAACAAAGAACACCGAAAAGAAGAAGACAACAAATGACCCCTTTTCGACATTCGATATTCGGTCGAGACAATCTTCTTCTAACGATGGTCTCCCATCCCAGACTCGAATGGACCGAAAACCGAAAACTGAAAACCGAAAACCGTTGCATTGGATCATCCCACCCCGGTGCTTCGAGCCGTGATCCGGCTCATCCAAGTTGCAACGGTAGTTTAGCCGCGCTCCGCGCGGAGAGCGCGAGAAGATGGAGAGGATTTTGCGCGGCGCGGCGATCGGATGAGAAATTGTAGCGATGAAGATGACCTTGACAGTTCGCGGCTGCTTTCGTATCAGCCCTACCTCGCACTTACGAACAGTTCCGAGTTCTGGATCCTGAGTTTTGAGGCAAGTTGCAACGCTTGCTCAGGGGTCAGAATCTAGACGTGCCGGTTCGAAGTTCGAACTTCTGAGTCAAGTCACGACGCTTACTCAGAACTTAGAACTCACCACTCAGAACTGACTTAAACGGCACGGATCGAAGGGGCGAAGGCTGGAATCAAGCAGTTTTTCTGCAGGGGATGGATTCGAGCCGTCGATACAAGGAAAGCAAACGGCCCGATTTTAGGGCCGTCACGGACGGGGGTTTGGTAAGAGGGGGTTCGGTGCCCGCGAGGGCGGAAACGGGATGGGTGAGGGCCGCGAGGAAGACACGACCGCCACAGGCGCATGTCGCCGGCGACGGGGGAGTCCCGGCGAGTCAAGGGTCTGCGGACAAGCATCCCAACCAATCCTTTCGGTTTTCGGTTTTGGGTTTTCGGTTTTCAGAATTTCTCTGAAAACCGAAAACCCAAAACCGAAAGCCGATCCTGGGTCTCTCCAGTCAAGGCACGCACGTCGCTGGCGGATACGTCCGCTCCGCGCGCCCTGGGAGAACCAGGTGGGACCGAAAAAACCACTTGCCTTACAGCAGGGAGGAGTCCATGGCGACGCATGTGGACGTGGATATTCAGCAGGTCTGGCGCGATTATCGTGCTCAGCCGAGCATTGAATTGCGGAATCAACTGGTCGAGCACTACTTGCCTTTGGTCAAGTACAATGCCGAGCGCATTTGGGCGCGATTGCCCGATGGCGTCGATCTCGACGACCTGATCAGCGCCGGCGTCTTTGGCCTGATGGATGCCATTGACGCCTTCGATCTCAACCGCGGCGTCAAGTTCGAGACCTATTGCGTGCCGCGTATCCGCGGGGCCATGCTCGATGAATTGCGGACGATGGATTGGGTGCCGCGTCTGGTCCGCAGCAAAGCGAGCAAGATGGAGGAGACCCGCAAAACGCTGGAAGCGTCCCTCGGGCGTCCGCCGCGCCCGGACGAAATGGCCGAACGTCTCGGCGTCAGCCTTGAAGAATACAACAAGATGGTCGGCGACGCCACCGCCGTCAGCCAGGTCAGCCTCAACAAGAAATGGTACGAAACCGACAGCTACAAGGACGTGCGCGAGATCGACATTCTTGAAGACAAGAAGGCCGAAGATCCCACGCACCGTCTGCAAAACCGCGATCTCATGCGACTGGTGACTCGTGGCCTCAACCGCAACGAGCGTCTTATCATCATCCTGTATTATTATGAAGACATGACGATGAAAGAGATCGGCGCCACGCTGGACCTGAGCGAATCGCGCGTTAGCCAGATGCACTCAAGCATCGTCGCTCGTTTGCAGGCGCAGCTCGCGGCTCGGCGTCCGGAGTTCAGTAACTAGGGACTGTAGACAAAATGCCAGCCCGCAGCGCCAGCAAGGGTGAATCACCCCTTGCTGGCGCTGCGGGCTGGCGTCGATTTCCCCTCGCAATCCTCACATCCCGCAATCTCGCTGCATTCGCATTTCCACCGCACGAAGAAATGTGCGAAAATGCTGTAACGCAACCAACCCCTGGCGACAATAAGAAGATGAAGCCAGCCGCCCCCGGCACGCGATGCGGAGCAACCCGGATGTGTGGACGTGCATCTCCTTCGGAACCGGAAACGCCCGGCCCTGATCCGGCGGACTTTCTGCGTCAGGCCATCGAGCGTAATTGGGATGTGTTGGTTCGCCGGCTCACCGTGTTGGTCTATCGGGTGTGCGGCCGGCTTCGCCGCGAGGAGGTCCAGGACCGCGTCGTGGAGGTCCTTAACGAGGCAGTGAGGCGCGCCCTGCAAAATGCGGCCGCGTTCGATCCGGCACGGTCGGCAACAGCCTGGATCATGGGCATCGCCTTGCGGGTCTTGCAGGAGCAACGGCGTACCGGCCGCCGCACCGTCGTGCAAAGCGATTTGGGCGATGCGGTATGGCGCGGAGCCTTGGAAGAATTGTGTAGCGCCGATGATTCGCAAACGGCGACCATTCGTCTCGACATCCGCCAGGCATTGGCGCGACTGGACGAATCGCAGCGCCGGATCATCCAACTGCGTTATACCGACGGGCTGGACGGAGAAGAGCTGGCGCGTGAATTGAATGCGCCCACGGCGGGGGCCGCGCGGGTTCGGCTGGCGCGAGCGCTGCAGGCATTGAGGGCAGCGTTCGGCCCCAGCGGAGATGAGGAACAGCCATGACAAAACCGGAACATTCCGCCGCCTGGGCCGAGACGGCGCTGCATTATCTTGATGCTCTCGATGCTGGCGATGCCGCCGCCTTAGCCGAACTGTGGGAGCAAGCAACTGAGGATCCGCAACTGGAGCAAGTGCTGGGCGACCTGACCGACGGCCTGGCTGACCTCGAAGGTCCTTCGCCGTCCTGGGAAATCGATGCCGAGCGCGTGCGCGGCCTGCTCCGCGAGCATTTGCCCAGCGCTTTCCATGAGGAACACGCCCCGCCGCCTCTGACCGTCCGCGACGTGGCCGCCCGCTTGCAAACGGATAGCGCCCTGGCCGCGCGCTTCCACGAGGAGGATCGCACGGCCAACGCCCGATTGCTCGCGGATACGACTCTCCTCCCCGAAGAGTTGGGTTTGCCGCATTTCGAGAAATGGCGGACTTCACTGGGTGTAAATGCCAGCGCCCACTACTGGCGTGCCTTTCGGCAAGCGGCGGTGCTGCTGGCTATGGGACGCTGCCAGCAAGCCGGCGAATTGGCCGCGGCGCGCCGCGCCGGGCGCTCTGCGAAAGGAGGGCGGTCATGAGCCAGGCCGATGATCGCGTGGTGATCGGCGGAGCGATCCAGCGGCTCTTCGACGCCGCGGGTTTGCCGTGGCCGCCGCCTGCCCGCCGCACCGTCACACCGGTGCCTTTGGATACGCTCATCCAAGCGTACAATCTGACGCACGATGAGGTTCCGGCACTATCTCGCGCCGCGGCCGGTGCCTATCTCGCGCGCTGGGGCGTGCATCGCCCGGAGCTTCTCGAAGATGCGGCGCCCTTGGCCGGGTTTCTCTTCGCCAACGCCCACGGCGGCTACATTCTGGTCAATGCAGGCGACCCGTTGCCGCGCCGCCGCTTCACGGCGGCCCACGAATTGGGTCATTATCTGCTCCATTTCCTGCCGCGTTTGCAGGCGGCGCGGGATGTCGAAACCTCCTTGGTGCTGCACGACAACGGCGACACGGTGCGTGAGGAAGACAAGGAAATGTCACTGCCGGAGATGGAACGGCAGGCCAATCAGTTCGCGGCGGAGCTGCTGATGCCGGAGACGGTATGCCGCACGGCGACGCATTTGTACGCGGCTCGTTTCCGCACGCCGGCGCGATTTCTGGAACATCACTTGGCCGGCGACTTGCTTGTCAGCCGTGACGCGATGCGCTGGCGCTTGCGGAATTTGAATCTCACGAACTAACAAGCCCGGAGCGCAAGCGACGGGTCGAAGTCATGACGAGACAGTAGCAATGAGCCTGGATTTTCTCCTCCACTATGGCGGCCGGCGCTTGCGGCAATACGTCGAACAGCCGCTGCTCGAATCGCCTCCTGAAGAGGATGAAGAAGAGGAGCAGAAAGTTGCGCTCGATTTCGAGTTGCCTCCCGATGCCTGGCAACCGCGTACCATCGCCGCGGATGTCATCGATCCGGCGACCATGCCGCAGAGATTCATTGATGGGTGTCATTACGGTCAGACAGCCGCTTGGTTACGGGATTCCTTGGGACATCCCATTCCTGTACGCTTGGCTGAGATCGGCGGCGTGTGTATGCACGTGGACGGCCGGTCCTTGCGCCGGCAATTTGCTCATGTCGAACGCATCGTTTGTTTGATTGTCGATCCGTTCCCCTGGCATGAAGTGGAGGAATTCGCTGCCTCCCTGGCAGGGATCGATATGCGGCTGTTGCCCGCGCTGCCGCCGATAATCGACGACGTGCGCCAATTAACCTACGATTACGCAAGCATGGAGCAGCGCACTTATACCCAAGCGCAGGTGGAAATGCGCGTTCTCGAAGAGTTGGCGTTGAGCCAAGCTCCCGATACGCTCAGCCTGGTGGATGGCCCGCTCGGGCGGTATGAACACGCTCAGGCGATCGGAGTCGTCAAACAGCATCGCAAGGATTATCTGGGACCGAATCCAAAGTGTTGGCAGGTGTTCTACAATCTCGAACCAGGGCAGCGGACCCCTGCGTTTCGTCTGGCCACTCAAAGTTCGCCGATTGTGTCATGGTTTCTCAAGCTCCAAGGCGCGCACGGCGCCATGCCGAATTGGGGCATCATTCGCATCGAGATTAGCAGCGCTCACTTCGAGCATCAGGGCAGCGACTTCGATTATCTCGATCGTCTATCGAATGCCCTGTTGCACCTGCGCTGCCGGCAGAGCAGCTATGCTCGTGCTCCGGTGTCGATGGAACCGATTGTCCGCGCGGAAGAAAGCCTGAAATCGCTACTCACGCCGCCGGCAACCTTGGCCCAGCGGTTTTATCATCTGACCGGCTTATGAAGCAGAACCTCCGGAGGCTTCAACGATGAATGACGTGCTGAAACTACCGCAAACCTTTGCTCCAGAATCGGCGACGACCGGCGCTATCGGCAAGGTGGCCTCGCCGCCGCGTCACGAATCGACGAGCGAGGAATTCTATTTCTGGGTCGCGCCGGGCATGCTGGTCGAAAAATCGCAGATCGTCCGCACGGAATGCACGATCGGCGATAAAGAGCTGACCTTTTACGGACTCATCCGCGAGGTTTATCGCCAAAGCCGGCAAAGCACCCTGGGCGAGGAGTACGACCGGCTCGACGGCGATATTGACTATCAACCGCCGTTCGACTCGCCCGGCTTCACTTACGCCGCGGTGACGATCCTCCGCACAGAACCGCCCGTGATGACCCCGCCAACCGAAGGCAGCAATGTCTTTCTCGGTGGCGAGCGCGAAGCGTACATGGCCTATGGCGCCGATGAAATCGAGAACCCCTTGTCCATCGGCCTGGTCAAAAACGGCGGCAGCAATTTCGCCGGCCCCGGCCGCATCGATCTCGATTATTTGCTCGGCGCCAACGGCGGCCATCTCAATGTTAACGGCGTCGCCGGCCGCGGCACGAAATCGAGTTTTCTTCTGCATATCAACTATTTGCTGTTGCACGAGGCCCGCCGTCAAAAACTGGAACGCCCCGGCGATCGCAACCGTCTGCGAATTGTGCCGATCATCCTCAACGTCAAAAATTTCGACCTGTTTTACATTGATCATCTCAGCAAACGTTACGATCCGGCCAAACACGCCGCCGATTGGAAGGCTCTAGGCATCAATGATCCCGGTCCTTTTCAGAAAGTGTCGTTTTATGCTCCGCAAGCGGCCGGTTTGAATGTGCCCATCGACACGGGCCGCCGCAAGCCGGATGTCCAGCCCTACAGCTGGAGCCTCAAGGACATCATCGAACGCGGGCTGCTGCTTTATCTGTTCGCGGAAGACGATCGCCACGACGCGAATTTCGCCGCCCTCGTTCACGACCTCGATAGCTGGTTGACTGAGGAACGCACCGAGCGCGACGGCTGCCGCACCCGCCAGCTCGCTCGGCACGCGGGCAGGCCCCAGACATTCGATGAATTGCTCAAGGAGATCCGTAGCTGGACGGAGGATGGCAGTTCGCCGTTTAGCAGCAAGCAGCATCATACCGGCACCATGCGCAAGCTGTATCGCCGGCTTTTTCTCATTCTGTCCGAAGGTCAGGGAGTGCTGCGCCGCAAGGACCAGCAAGGCAACCCATTAACCGTGATCGAGAAAGACACCTGCGATCCCAAGGTCATCGATCTGTCCTCGCTCGCTGCCGTGCCGTCGCTTCAGCGCTTCGTGGCAGCGACGATTTTTAACCAGCTCAAGGAGGAGCGGACCGGCTCCAAGGCTCAACGCGGCCTCATTTACCTGGTAACACTCGATGAATTGAACCGCTTCGCGCCCCACGATGCACACGACCCCATCACGAAGCTGATTGAACACGTAGCAGCGGAGATGCGCTCGCAGGGGATCATCTTGCTTGGGGCGCAACAGCAGGCGTCAATGGTATCCAAGCGCGTCGTCGAGAACGCCGGTATCCGCGCGCTGGGCAAAAGCGGTTCGCTGGAGTTAAGTCACGCGGTCTGGCGCTCCCTCAGCGAATCGGCGCGGCGGAAGGCCTCGATGTTGTTGCCGACGGAAAAGCTGCTGATGCAGGACAGTTTCCGCGAGCCGATGCTGGTGAAGATCCCGTTTCCCCCCTGGGCGCTGCGGGAGGCGGAAGCGGTCGAGGATTTGCCGGCAGTTCACGACGCTACTGAGTTTGATGATCCTTGACCATTTTTGCGATAATGCAAAAGATTGTGTTGTCCCCAGCGAACGGCCGGCGTAAGCCGGCTGGTCCACGCTGCCACCGGCCGGCTTACGCCGGCCGTTCGCCCCATAGGAAAACCTCATGCGCATTCTCCATACCGCCGATTGGCACTTGGCCGACCGGCTCGGCCGCATCGATCGCACCGGCGATCTACGCAAAGCCGTCGAGCGCGTGGCCGACTATTGCCGTCTGGAAAAAGTCGATGTCTTGCTCGTCGCCGGCGATCTGTTCAGCGAATTGGCGGGACCGGACGCCCTTCGCGAATCGATCCGCCATTTGCAAGAGACATTCGAGTCCTTTCTTCATGGCGGCGGCACCATCCTGACCTTGACCGGCAATCACGATAAAGAGAACTTCTGCCAAACGCTGAAGCACGCCATGAACCTGGCCGCTCCCAGCGCCGGCAAGTTCGGCAACATCGTGCCGCCAGGCCGGCTCTATCTCGCCGCCGGTCCAACCTTGTTGAGGCTGGCCGATCGGCAGACGGACAAGCCGGTCCAGTTTATCCTCATGCCGTATCCGACGCCCACGCGCTATCTCACCGACGAGGAGACCCAGCGCTACCAGAGCCTCGACGAAAAGAACCGTCATCTGATGGCGGCCTACACGAGCAAATTGAACAAACTGCAAGCCGATCCGCGCTTCGATCCGCGCCTGCAAACCGTCCTCGCCGCCCACATCCACGTTCGCGGCGCCGAATTGCCCACGCTTTTCCGAATCACCGAACAGGAAGACGTGGTTTTCTCCGACGCCGATCTGCCGGCCGGCTTCGCCTACATCGCCCTGGGACACATCCATCGAGCGCAGTTCCTTGGCGGGCAGAAGCACATCCGCTACTCCGGCAGCATCGAACGCATGGACCTCGGCGAGAAAGACGATCAAAAAGGAGTTGTTTTGTTCGATTTGGGACCCGAGGGGCTGCGAGATGAACCGGCACCGCTGCCTTTGGAAGCGACGCCGATCTACGAAATCGAAATCCGCTCGCCGCAGGACGAGATCCCCGCGTTGAAAGAACGCTATCCCGATGCGCAAAACGATCTGGTGCGCGTCATCTGCACGTACACCGCCGGGGTGGATAATCGGGAAGAGATTCTACGCGAACTGAACGAAATCTTTCCCCGCTGGTATGCCCGCGAGATCATCGAACGGAACACGCTAACGGGCACACTTGTCGGGGGATCAGCGGGTCCGGCCAAAAGTTTTGAAGAGACCGTGCGCGATTATCTGCGGCAGGAATTGACCAACCTGGAAGAAGCCCAGCGCGACGCCATTTTGGCGCGGGCCGAAGCACTCATGGCGGAGGTATAGACATGATCCCGCAACGAGTCAAATTGAAGGGTTTCCTGTGTTACAAAGACGAGCAGGAAATCGGCTTCGACGGCAACTCCACCCTGTGGATGTTGTCCGGACTCAACGGCAGCGGCAAATCGAGTATCTTCGACGCCGTGACGTTCGCTCTATTCGGCCATCATCGCGGCGGCGGGCAGCACAATCAGGAACTCATCAACAAGGACAGCGACGGATTGCTCGTCGAGTTCGATTTCCTGCTCGACGGCAAAGGCTATCGCGCCAAGCGCACCCTCAAGCGCGACACCCGCGGCAGCGCGCGCGGCACGCAGCAGCTCTTTCGCTATGATCCCGGCGCGAATGGCAGCGGTAAGTGGGTCGCTATCGAAGATACGGGCGGCCGCGACGGTTACAACAAATGGATAAGCGACAATATCGGTCTCAATTATGAGACGTTCACTTCCTCTGTGCTGCTGCTCCAGGGAAAAGCAGAAAATCTCCTTGGCTCTAAGCCGGAAGATCGCCGAAAGGTGCTGGCCAGCATCGTCGATTTGGAGCGCTACGAACGGCTACACGAGAAAGCGGATGCCAAGCGAAAAGAGTTGAAAGGCAAGCTGGAAGCCTTATCCGACCGTCTGGCGGCGTTGCCGGAGGTCAAGGCAGAGGAAGTGACGGCCGCGGAAGAGGCTATCCGAACAGCGGAAGAGGCTCGCGAACAGGCCCGCATCGGGGTTGAACGTTCGCGTGAGATGGAGCGGCAAGCCCGCGCCTGGATGGAGCTGCAAAGCAAACTGGCCGCCGCACGCGAGCGCTGGCAGAGAGCCGGGCAGTTGCTCGAAAAAGCGGCGGACATCGAGCGCGACATGGTGCGACTGCATGAACTGCGCGAAGTGCTGCCGAAAATGCGCGAGATCGTCAAGCAGCGCGGCACCATTCGAGAGGCGGAGCTTACCAGCAAGGGGCTGGTGCAGGAGAGAGAAAAAGCCGCGGAACAACTGGCGCAGTGCGCCAGCGCCCTCCAGCAAGCGCGCGATAAGCGAACGACCTTGCAGAAACACATCGAAGGGCATGAAAAACAGCAGAGCGAGCTGGCCCCGAAATTACGCGTCATCGCGGAACAGAAGGTGAAGCTCGAGGAGTATGAGCGTCAATCCGTTGAACTGGAAGGAATCCGGAGCGAACTCGCCTTGTTGCCTGGCGATGCGGCCGAACAAGTGAATCATGCGAAGTTGGAATGCGACCGGCTCGCCGCGCTGCATCAGCTCCTCCTCCCGCTTGGTCGCTTTCAAGAGCACCGCGAGGGACTTCGCCAAGCGCTGGGACGCGAACAAACCGCGAAACTTCGGCTGACTCAGGTGGAGGCGCGCGGCAAGGAATTGAAGGCGGAGCTGGAGCGCCTGGCGCCCTTGGTCCATGCGGCCGACGGCGCGACGCGGCAAGCGAAAGATCGGGAGACCGAAGCACGGACGATTCACAAGCAGGCGCGCGATAGCCTGCGCGAAATCACGGAGTTGGACGGTTCCAAACGGTGCCGGCATTGCGGACAGGAATTGACGCCCGGCCATCTTCAAGACGAGAAGCGGCGCCGCGGCAAGGACGTACAATCGGCCGAGGAGCGGCTCCGCGAAATCGCCACCGCTTTGCAAGCTGCCCAGAGAGAAGAGAAGCGGCTGCGCGAGGAAGAGAGCGCGATTCAGAAGACGTATCAAGAGACGCGCGAGGAATATCGTGAAGTGCATAGCCAATCGCAGCAGGCCCATGCCGAGGTAAGTCGATTGCAAAGCGAATGCACCCGCGCCTACGGCGAGCTGCCGGAAGAGTATCAGCAGCGTATTAGCCCGGCGCCGGCATCCGATTGGCTGAAAACGGATTATCCTACTCCGCAAGATCTCGAAGGACTGCGCGCGGAGGCAAACCGACACTCGACCGCGCGCCAGCGCTTGCAGAACGCGGAACTCGTTTTGAAACAATGGAACAAGCTCAAGACGCAAGAAGGCGAAAAACTTGCCACGCTGAAACGCCTGCAAGGGGAACTGCCGAACGATCGAGAGTCGGTGCGGCGGATGTACAACGACCTTAGCCTGCGACTCGATGCGCTCGACAGAGAGTTAAAAGCCAAGCGCGGTCAGCTCAAGGACACGGACGCGGACATCGACCGCTTGACCCGCGAACGCGATCAAGGGCAGGCACATGTCAATCGCATCGACTTGCACTTGAAGGACAAGGAGTTGGAGCGGCAGCACGCAAAGCAAACGATCGCCGCTAATCAGAAGGTCTTGCCGGCTTCGTGGAAGGCTGCTGCCGAGACGGCCGGCACCGCCGAGTACAGCCAGTGGGACAAGGAACGCATCGATCTTGAAGAATCCGGCGTCGAGCAGCGCGGCAAGGAACTGCAAGAGGCGCGTATCAAGCTCGACTCACTCCGCGAGGATAAAGAAACGCTGGAGTCGCAACAGGACGCCTTTCCTGCGGAAGCACGCCGCGATCCGGTGTCGATCAAGAAGGAACTCGATCAAGCCAAGTTCGCCGAAGCCCAGCGCGACAAGGAATTGGATGAAGCACGACGGCATCTCGGTCTGCTGGAAAGCTACCGCAAACAGCGCGAGCAAATCGGTGAGGACTATATCCGCCTCGAAGGCGAATATTCGCAATGCGAGACGCTGGCCAAGCTATTGGGCAGGGACCACCTGCAACTGTATCTGGTACGTCAAGCGGAAAAACAAGTTGTCGAGTACGCCAACGCCGTACTCGATCGTCTCTCCGGCGGCCAACTCTACTTGAAGCTGCGCGGCGAAGCAGAAGGCGAGGGCAATTCGGGCAAGGCGCTGGAGTTGGAAGCGTTCAACCGCGTAACCGGCGAGAAGCCGATCAACGTCGCCTTCCTCAGCGGCAGCCAGAAATTCCGCGTCGCCGTCAGCCTGGCCCTGGGCATCGGCCAATACGCCAGCCGGCAACATCGCCCCATCGAGTCAGTCATCATCGACGAAGGTTTCGGCTGCCTCGACAGCCAGGGCCGACAGGTCATGATTCAGGAATTGCAAAACCTCCGCAGCCAGATGCGCTGCATCCTGCTCGTCTCGCATCAGGAAGAGTTCGCCGAAGCGTTCGCGGACGGCTATCATTTTGAATTGGAAGCCGGGGCCACGCGGGTCAAACGCTTCCAGAAATAGGTAAAGGAGTTTCCTATGCTTCGCCGTTTGCCACTGGCCGTGTTCTGCACTCTGTTCCTTACATCAAACATCGGCCGGGCCGAAAAAGGATCCTTCGACTCGAACGGAGTCAAGATCCACTACGTCGTTGAGGGCAAGGGCGAGCCGGTGTTGCTGATTCACGGCTTCGCGGTCAATGCTCAGCTCCAGTGGGGCGTGCCGGGCATCATCAAGGCGTTGGCCAAGGACCATCGCGTCATCGCCCTTGATGTGCGCGGCCACGGCAAGAGCGATAAACCCGCCGATCCGAAGAAATATGGCACGGAAATGGTCGAAGATGCCGTGCGTTTGCTCGATCATTTGAAGATCAAGAAGGCCCACGTTGTCGGTTATTCGATGGGGGCAGTCATTACGGGCAAATTGCTGGCAACGCATCCCGACCGTTTGTTGTCGGCCACCTTAGGCGGCGCCGGAGTGCTCCCCGAAGGCGTCAAGCTGCCGCCTTTTGTCGAGAAGCTGGCCGATTCGCTTGAGAAGGGCGAAGGAATTGGGCCGCTGCTGGAGGCGCTGACACCGCCGGGGCACCCTAAACCTCCTCAGGCCGCGGTTCAGGCAATCAACCGCACAGTGGTCGGCGACCGAAGCAAAGTGCTGGCTGCCGTCGTCCGCAGCTGGAAGACGCTGGCCGTCAGCAAGGAACAGCTCAAGAACAACAAGGTGCCCACGCTCGCCCTCATCGGCGCGGATGATCCGCTCAGGGAAAGCATCAACCTCATCAAGGACGAGCTGGCGAACTTGAAAGTCGTCGTGATCGACGACACCGATCATATGACCGCCTTTGTCAGTCCGAAATTCACTCAATGTCTGCGGAAGTTTATCGACGAGCATGGCACCGCACGGACCAAACCTCGCCAACCCGCGGCAGCCACGAGAGGATAGTGTCCTCTTTTGTTGTCGCGAAATGTTTCTGGCATTCGGTTCTCGTTCCCACGCTCTGAGCGTGTGAACGAATTACTTTTTTCCTTTTCGTAGGGCAGACCATTGGCCGTGAGCGTTTCGCTATTCTTGGCGCAGGAAGAACTCATCCTTGGCCCAGCGGGCTTGGTACGC
>DASRBG010000220.1:0-2728 GCA_035653735.1 Gemmataceae bacterium | reverse complement strand
TGGCTTGATCTCGACACCCTGATGGCGCCGCTGTCGCCCTGGATCGTCGCGAGCCTGTTCCTGGGCGCGAAGGGTTTCGCCTTGCTGCTCGATGAAGTGAAGGTGAGGCTGTTTCTCCTGGCGGACATGCAATGACTGGGTCGAAACCCATCGCTTTGGCGGCGCTCCACCTGGCAGACGGTGCATGCGCGCTTTTCGCAAACCCGGGCCGGCCCGGTGCAAGGCGAGATCCGGAAGTTCCATGGAGTTGATGAACAAAAGTTTGCGGGAATTGTGATCCTCGTTGTGTTATCGGGGAGAATGAACTCGACACCTGACGCAGCCGGACCCGTCGTTGAGGGTAAGCCAGGCAACGAATCCGAGGAATTGACCGGGCGTGCGCTGCAATCGCGTATTCGGCAGCAGGAGCTGCTCGCCGAACTCGGGGTCCTGGCCCTGCAGCGCACGAGCTTCACCGACCTGCTCGATCACGCTGCGCGGATGACGGCTGAAGGCCTGAATGCCGAATATTGCAAGATCCTGGAGTACATTCCGGCAGAAAAGCGTTTGCTTGTTCGTGCCGGCATCGGGTGGGGCGAAGGCGTGGTCGGGCGCGCGACCGTCGGAGCCGATCTGGATTCGCCGGCTGGCTACGCCCTCCACACCGGCAAGCCGGTGATCTCCAATCATCTCGAAAATGAAGAACGATTTCGAACGCCGGAATTGCTTGTCGAGCACGGCATCCGCCGTGCCATGAATGTCATCTTGCAGGGCGACGGTTTGCCGTTTGGCGTGCTGGAAGTCGACAGCCGATCTGAAGGAGAGTTCGGCGAGCATGACATCGCTTTCCTGCAAGGTGCCGCGAATATCCTCGGCATGGCGATCGAGCAGCAACAATATCAGCGCAAGCTGCAAGCCGCACTGGACCGTCATCAGATCCTGCTGAAGGAGGTCAACCACCGGGTCAAGAACAGCCTGCAGGTCGTCTCCAGCATGCTTCACCTGCAGGCGAGCGCCGCCGGCGATCCCGCATTGAGCGAACGGCTCATGGAGGCATCCACCCGGATCTCGGCGGTCGGCCGCGCTTACAGTCGTCTCGCCTACAATGCCGACTATGAGAACATAGATCTGGTCGCCTATTTGCGGGAAGTCGTCGAAGATCTGGAGCCCGCAGTTGCGCCCTCCAGGATCGAACTTGATGCACCCAGGGAAATCCAGTTCGCCGCAGACCGCGCCATCCTTGTCGCATTGATTGTCAACGAGTTGATCCTGAATGCCGGCAGACACGCCTATCCCGATTCATCCGACGGGATGATCCGCCTGCAACTCGTTCTGAGCGACGACAGAACAGTTTCGATTTCGGTCAGCGACGACGGCGTCGGACTGCCCAGCGACTTCAATCCGGCGCTCAGCAAGCGCCTGGGGACTCGCATTGCTCTGGGATTGGCAGGTCAGCTGGGCGGCGAGTTGACGCGGCAAGCGTCGACCAGAGGCACCCATTTGACGCTCGTCGTGCCGTTACACGCCGCAGCCGATTGAACGTCGCCGCTTTCGGGCGAGCCTGTGGACGACACAGTCGGCCTCGCATTGCCTTGCCGGCTGATGACCCTCAGCAGACGTTCGGCACGTCGCGAGTGTGGCCGCCTTCAGTCACCAACCTCGATCAATCTCGATTGCTTTTGCGGGTTGTGGGGTTTCTTTTTGGATTTCTTCTTCGCGTCGGCGACGAGGCGGTCCGGACTGCTCTCGAGTTCTTGCATCAGCATTTCCATGATTGCGCTGCGCGCCTTTTTGCTCGGCGAATAGCCCCGGATCGTTATCTTCATCTTGTCCTTGCCGGCGTGGTACGCGTGATCGATCCTGGGCGGTTTGGACATGCGTGTTCTCCGGTTTCCGGCTATCCACCTTCTGAAAGATCACCCATTTGCGAGCGTTTCGATGTGACTGGTCCAAAAAAAGGCCCGGCAGTCGAGCCGGGCCTTTTTTCACTCATTTTTGCTGCTGGCTCTTCGAGTGAGCCTTGTCCGAATGTTGATGAGCGGTCTGCGAATGTTGCATTGCTGCGTTTGAATGCTCTTTGCCCTTGGCATGATCGCCCTTGCCGTGATGTTCGGCAGCAGAGCGGTGGGCCTTGGCTGCGTTCTCGTGATGCTGCGCAGCCTCGTTGTGCTCGTCTCTAGCCATATTCGCCTCTTTTGCTAGTTGCTCCCCCAGCGCATGACCAAGCCGGCGACGCTGCCTTTGTTCCCGCGATTTACGCCACGCGGCGGTTAATTGCGCTCGTTCGCGCGGCGCCGTGCCTTCGGCCGTGATCGAATGACCCTTTGTGGCTCGAGGCGCCGTCGAGCACGTCCGCGTGAAGCCCCAGGATGAGTCAGAGTGATTTGCCCGACACCACCTGCCGCCCGCTTTGCCTGTTTCCCGACACCGCGCACGCGCTTCTCTCGCAGTCGTCATGCCGCGATTGCCCAAGCTGTCTGGGAGTAGTGACGACGAAAACGCGTTGACGGTGAGAGCGCCAACTCATGACGTTCAAAGGAGGCCGTGAGCAATCCCCTGAATGTCGGCTTCTCCTCTGACAGCAGCGGAAAAGCACACATCGGCCAACCGCCGCTTGGGGCCAATGCACAAAGTCGCTGCGCTCCAGCCCGCTGCGCGGGGGCAAGAGCCGAGAGGCCGGTAGCCGGTTGAGAGGATAGTGGTAGCACTGGAGAGCCCCGTCCTGAGAATCGAGGTGTTGCAACCCTCA
>DASRBG010000219.1:0-6016 GCA_035653735.1 Gemmataceae bacterium | reverse complement strand
CGAGGTCCGTGGAGCTGCGCCAGATCGGCTGGACCTCTCATCAAGCGGGTCCACGCACCGCTCAACTGCCGATCAGCCTAATCGATAAAATTTTACCGGCAACTGAAACCAATTGTTAAGGTTACTGGCCGGGGTGCATGGCCAGGATCGCTGCCGGGCGGAGCTTTGAGGAATTGCCGCGCGCCACCCGTCGCTCGCCGGCCCCTCCGCCGTGCCGATCGCTGCAACCGCTCAAAAAGCTAGGCACGGACCGCAGCGGGGCAGCCGCGCAAATGATGCCCAACTGTTGCCGCCAACCGGTTCCGACTCGACTACACGATTGCCGAAGAGTGCATGCCGAATCTGTCGAGTCCCCCTGCGAGAAACCAAGGCGTTCGTAACATGCCGGCTGCTATCGAGCTGATCGTCCGGACTTACGTCCGGTTGAAGAAACGGCGGGCTCTTGAAGAGTTGTTGCTGCATCGACAGCGGCTGGCGCTCGATTTGAGGAGGAGATCGGGCCTGGCCGTCAGCGGATCGCTCCGCCAGGTCGAGGAGGATATCGGTGCCATCAAGGCAGGCTTGGCGGAACTCGGAAAAACAGCAGCGGTCCCGCCCGTCGGCTGGGCTTAGGATGCGCCCGGGGACTTAAAGTCCACATTGTCGTCGCTTCCTTTCCGCCAATCGGTTCGCCTAGACGCCAGATGGCACAGGCGCGGCAATAGCGGCCGCCGGTCTGAAGCGAGAGTGCAAGTATCGCAACAACGGCATTTCCAACTTGTAGTAGATCAGCATCGCCAGCAGACTGCTGACCCAAGCGGCGACGTCGCGCCGATCGGCGTAGCAAGCTCAAGGAGGGGATACGCCACGGACGTGGCCCTCAATGTTTCAACGACGGGAATATGGACCAGATAAAGGGCGTAGGAGGCCCCGCCAAAGTCAATCAGCAGTCGAGAGGTTAGCCTTATATTTGCCGAATGCAGAGCAAGAAGCGACAAAACCACGAGTGGGGGCAGCAGCAGAAATTGAATGTCCGAGAACGGCAAAGGCGTGAAGCAGATGACGGGCCAGGACGCCAAAACGGCGGCCGCAACCGCGATGGCCGTCCTGCGATGAGTTTGGATCTTCGGCTCGATCTTCCGCCACAAGAAATAGATGGCCATGCCAAATACAAAATAGATGACGTAGTAATGGCCGAAGGTGCCGAGAACCTTCCCTTGCGAGATGCCGCTTTTATTCAGGAAAAACAGCGCCACGAGCACCATTCCGGATAGCACCGGCGCGCCGGCGCGCCCGCCCAAGAGAGCGAGCGCAAACAGCAGATAAAAGAACATTTCAATGTTGAGCGTCCATCCAACTGCCAGGATCGGCATCGGGTTCTGCGCTGTCGGCCAGAACGTGAGGCTATGAACCAGCGCCAGCGCTGAGTCCGGTGTGCTGATGGAGACCGCCTGGGCGGCGAACCAGCGCAGCAGACCGACACGATTGTGTGCGATGAAGTTGGCCCACAGCGGCCACGTGTAGGGCGGGTTGGCGAATCCCAAACCGAACCACAGGAAAGCCGCCACAGTGAGTATCCAGTATAGCGGCACAATCCGGATCACGCGCCTCAGAAGAAAATCTTCATCCGTTTCGCGCGTGATGTGGACCATAATGAAGCCGCTGATCACAAAGAAGATCGCGACACCCATCAGTTCCGAATGAACGCCGTTGATGTGGAGGTTGGTGTGGTAGACGACGACACCGAGCGCTGCGAGTCCCCGCAGCAGCTGCAAGTTTGTGATCATTCCAACTCGAGCCCGTGTACGCAGAGCGAAGCATTGGGCTCTTTAACTTTGACGGCAAACAGGCCGCGGCTCGGCGCTATTTAGGCGGGTTATTATTTCTCGCCACAACCATCTTGGGGTCTTACAGTCAAGACAATAAGGCGGCGCCAGCCGCGGTGAAGCGGACAAAGGTGCCGCTCTCGTGCAGTTCGAGCCTGCCTTTGAACTGGCGCGCAACGCTAATGCAGCGGATGCTGACGCCCGCCCCCGACGTCCGCACCGTCATGCGAAAACGGCGGCGTATGCCGATGGATAAAACCCGAGCGGATCCAGTGCGCGATCGCGGAAGATGAGGCTTGACTGGCCGCGCACCCGACCAGTCTTCCCCACGATCTTCCGATCACAATGACTGGAAAGATTTGGCTGCCGAATGTCGCTCTAAGTGTTTGATTTTATTGGTCGGGGCATCAGGATTCGAACCTGAGACCTGCAGTACCCAAAACTGCCGCGCTACCAGGCTGCGCTATACCCCGTTTCTGGCATGGTCGATACACGCTCGCGGCGTCCGCAGCAAGGTTTTGGCGCGCGGCTTGGCGTGGGGCCTTCTCGCGGCGCCTTGCCGTCAAGCCTTGCCGTCGAGTCTTGCCGATCAGGCCGCGATCGCCGCGGCGAGCCCTAGTGGGACGACACCCCTGATCCGGTCTCCGGATGAATCTCGGCGGCCATCATGCCCTTGGAGCCCGGCCCGAAACGCACCAGCACATATTGGCCGGGGCGCAATTCGGTCATGCCGAAGCGGCGCAGGGTTTCCATGTGCACGAAGATATCAGGCGTGCCCTCGCCCATGGTGAGGAAGCCGAAGCCGCGCAGCCGGTTGAACCACTTCACCTGCGCCCGCTCCAGTCCGCTGGTCGGTGTGACCGTGACATGGGTGCGCGGCGGCAGCATCTGCGCCGGATGGATCGCGGTGGACTCATCCATCGAGAGGATGCGGAAGGCCTGGTAGCCCTTGGCGCGCTGCACACATTCACAAACCAGCCGCGCGCCCTCATAGGCCGTCTGATAACCGTCGCGCCTCAGCACGGTGACGTGCAGAAGCACGTCGGGCCAGCCATTATCGGGTACTATGAAACCATAGCCCTTGGAGGCATCGAACCATTTGATGGTTCCCGTGATCTCGACCAGGCTCGCCGTGTCGCCCAACCCGGAGATCGCTTCGATCGCCGGGTCACGCGCTGCGTTACCCGGGTATTCGCCAGATCCAATCCGGTTCGCCGCGGTCCCGCCGACCAAGGGACCCGCTCCCTTCTTGGACTCAAATCCGTCCGACCCCATAAACCCGGACCTCACACATCATGCGGTCCGCCGCGCCGCGCAACGGTACCGAATTCACGCCTTCAACGATTCGTCGCCACGAATCCGCGCGAATCTCTCGAATCGAAGATAACATCCCCGGTTGCGGCGCATAGATAAAAATCTGACTAACGGGAACCTATGAACAGATTGCACAGGCGCGAATCACTCGCGCCTCAGTTCCCGATGAAGGGACCGAGCGTCTCGCCGATATCATGCCGGATCACCAGATCCGCAAGATCGTCCTGATCAGTCGGCTCGCGGTTGATGATAACAAGGCGCGCGCCGGACTCTTTCGCCATCATCGGAAAACCGGCAGCAGGCCACACCACGAGCGACGATCCGATTGCAATGAAGAGATCGCACGCGCGCGATAATTCGCCGGCGCGCTCCATTTCCTGTTCGGGCATCGCCTGGCCGAAGGAGATGGTCGCGGTTTTCACCGGCGCGCCGCAGTCGATGCAGTCGGGCGCGCCGCTCTCGTCGAAGCGCGGCTTGACCCAGGCAAGGTCATAGGTCCTGCCGCAACCGATGCAGCGGGCGTAGGTGGTATTGCCATGCAGCTCGATCACATGATCGGCCGCAAAGCCTGACTGCTGATGCAGATTGTCGATGTTCTGGGTGATGACGGCCGGGATCTTGCCGGCACGATAGAGCGAAGCGAGCGCGCGATGTCCGCGTCCGGGCCTGGCGGCAGCAAATGTCGGCTCCATGGCAAACCGCCGCCGCCAGGATTCGTCGCGCGCCTCCTGGTGAGCTACGAACTCGTCGAACGGGATCGGCCGGTTGCGCGTCCACAATCCGCCCGGCGAGCGGAAATCGGGAATGCCGCATTCGGTCGAGATGCCGGCGCCGGTAAAGGGCACGATGATGGAGGCCGCGGCGATCATCTCACCGAGGCGCTCGACGCCGCTTTGAAGATCCCTGGCGATCATGGACGTTTCATCCGGACATGCTGGCCGAAGCTATAGCACGGCCTGGCGAATGTCGTCTCGTCGCCCAAACCAGCCCTTGCCTTCGACAAGGACGAGCAACAGTGAGTCTCCCGTCCGAGTGTGATGCGTGTCATCGTTCGTCTGAGTCACAATGTCGCGCAACTGCGTCCCAACTCGCGCCCCAATCAAAGAGTGAATGTACAGCGGAAGCGACTCACGCTAGTCGAACGGCCGATCAGAACAAACGGGTCCGATGCGACTCCAACAAGACTCCGCAATTTGCAAACAGGAGTCGAACAAGAAGGCTTTGGGATGACCGAACAGAAAGAGCGCCGGGCGCAAGAGCGCGGCAGGCAAGATCGATTGAGACAGGAGCGCGAGGAAATCGCCGCGCGCGTCGCCAATTTCCGCGCCACTCAGGAAAAATTCGAGCGCGCGCGCGAGGAATATTTCGAGACCACGATGGAGAACGCCCGCAAGACCGGCCGGCCATCCTTCTGGCCATAAGCCATCATCACAAACCTAGCAAAGCGCACAAACAAAAAGCCCGGAAGCGACGCTTCCGGGCTTTTTGTGCTTACCAGTGGTGATGCCAATAGTGGTGGCGGTAATAATAGGGCCCGCCGTAATAGGCGTAGGGGCCCGGTCCGTAGTAGACGGGAGCCGGGGCGTAGTAGTAACCCGGTCCGTAGCCGTAATAATAGGGACTGCTCGCGGCCAGCGCGCCCGCGGTCAATGCGCCGGCGGCAAGCCCGAACGCCAGACCCGGACCGACCCCACCGCGCCAATGCGCCTCTGCGGGCGCCGGCGCGGCCAATGTCGCTGCGCCCAACGTGGCGGCGGTCGCCAAAACTGCCAATGTCCTTGTCATCAGTCCTCCTCCTCTTCGCTAAGGCGTTGCGTCACCAACGCAAACTCCCGGCAGTGGTTTCGGGGGCGGCTGCGTCGATCCGTCGCTTTGGCCGGCGGGAACTCGGGCGGGTTTGTTCACAAGCACACAGAAGCAGGAACCACACGCGCCTGTGTGTTGTTACCGCTCAGGCGCGAGAGGTAAAGATAACCGTCGCGGTGCTTGTATCTTTATTGGAATGCAATCGTGCCACCCTGGCTGGAAATCCTGCTCGACTTCGTCGGCTTCGCCGGCTTCATCGGGCTTGCGATCTGGCACAAGGCGCCGCGCAAGGACGATGAGAGGGCGCAGCACTAACCTGCTGCTTTTGGCTTGCGCCCTAGCGCTTCCGCACCAGAATTAGAACCCGGCTCTAGAGGTCCGCAAGCCGCTTCAACGTCGCGTGAAAGCTCAGGCTGCGTGTGCCGACCAGGGTCGTGCCAAACACTTCCGCCTCGTCGCCCGAGAACGTCCCGGAAAATCCGCTCGCGACCTCCTGACCTGCGAACAGCGGCCGCGTGAACGGATCGGGAAATGAGGTGTGCTGATTGGTGACGAGTTGCCCCTTCCAGCTGCCGTTGCCGCTTGAATAGGTTCCGGTGGACCAGAAATAGGGACCGCCCGAGATCAACTTTCCATCGCGCAAGATGATCACGCCGCTATCGCGGCCCTGCACGCCGTCGAGCATGTGAATGTGGATGGAATAAAGCCCATTTCGCATGGGCGCGCCCTCCTCATCAGCGGAGCGTACAGCCGGATCGCGTCAACGTCGAGCGACTAGGTCGGGGATCCCTCGGAACTGGCCCGCTTCACGATCGAGAGCTCTTGATTTGGGAGCATATGCCTTGAGAAACATGGTGGTCGGCGAGCTGGATTCGAACTCATCCACAGATTGAGCCGCCAGCCATCGCGCGACGCGCCGCCTCCAACCGAACTACTAGAGCACAAACGTTGCGAGCTGATACAGCGCGTAGCCGACCTCCACGCCCATCAGAACGAGCGCTGCGATCATCAGATAGAAGCCGAAATGCATGGGAGCCTTGGGGAGAACCTTGAAGTCAATATTCGACGCGGCCGCAACCGCGCGACGGCGG
>DASRBG010000218.1:0-13902 GCA_035653735.1 Gemmataceae bacterium | reverse complement strand
CGATCTACGACCCGAAATGGAACGGCCGATCGACTTTTTCTGTGGAAGAAGCGGGCTGCGAGATCCTCGGGCTTTCCAAGTGCAGCGCGTATGCCGCTGCCAAGAACGGCTCTCTCCCGACGGTGCGCGTCGGGCGGCGTTTGATAGTTCCGCGTCTCGCGCTGGAGCGGTTGCTCGGCGTGTAGGCCCATGCGGACCATGGTCAAACCGCCGCCGAAGGCGAAGAGCAAGCTCGAGGAAAACGTCGAGATAGCCGAATGGCCCCGCAACAGCCGCGGGCAGACGAACCGCGTGACGCTGCGCAGTTATGGCGGCCACGCGCTGTTCGACGTCAGGACATGGTGGCTCGGCGACGACCATATAGTCCATCCTGGCAAGGGATTTAGTTGCCGCCTTAAAGATCTGCCGCGCCTTGCAGCGGCAGTTCAAAATGCGCTGGAGCGCGCAAAGGGCCTCGGCCTCCTCGATGGCGAGGGCGGCGAATGAATTCCGCTGCGATATCCCTCACAGTACTCGGTGACCTAGTCGGCGGTGTCCTTGGTCGCCACGATGTCGCTTGCCCACTATGCGGACCTTCCTGCCGATCGCCAGTTAACCGGCGCCGACGTGTTCTGCGGATTTGGTACCACGAACCGAGCTTTGCCTCGTTCAATTGTGCGCGGTGCGGAATCGAAGGATATGCCGTCGATCGCGCTGGCGAGCGCGCCGAGCCGAACAAAATAGAGAAGGCGAGGGCCAAGGCCCTAGAGCGGCAACGCATCGAGGCCTCCGAAAGCCTGAAGAAATCGCGTTGGCTATGGTCGCAACGCCAACCAATTGTCGGCTCGATCGCCGAGGCCTATTTGCGGAAATGCCGGGGCTATCAGGGCCGGCTGCCTGGCACGCTCGGCTTCCTGCCTGCCCGCGACGACTATCCGCCGGCAATGATCGCTGCCTTCGGTACGGCCGCGGAGACGTTGCCGGGCGAGATCGTCATCTACGATGCCGCTATCCGCGGCGTGCACATCACGCGGCTTGCGCCCGATGGCTCAGGCAAGGCTGGCAGCGACGCCGACAAGCTGACGATCGGCGTGGCGAACAAATCTCCCATCTGGCTCGCACCGGCGAACGACGGATTGGGATTGGCCATCAGTGAAGGCGTAGAGGATGCGCTCAGCGTTCACCAGGCAACTGGCCTAGGTGCATGGGCAGCCGGCACAGCTGGGCGACTTCCCGGGATGGCGGAATACGTGCCGTCATACATCGAGTGTGTCACCATCATGGTCGACCCGGATCCGGTGGGTGAGAGGAATGCCGGCGAGCTGGCGCGACGCTTGGATAAGCGCGGCATCGAAGTCCTCATGGTTCGGCCGGGGAGGGCAGCATGACGCTCGATGCCAATGCGATCCTGCTAAATGGTGGTCCCGATGAATTGAGGAGGTTGACCGACAATGGAAAGCGCTTCAAGCGAGATGAAACCAAAGAGCAAACGGACGCCGAACAAAAGAAGCGAATTACATTCACTGCTTTCTCGAAGATCCTGCTTTCGACAGGCTCCCGCTATCTGGTGAAGGGCATTATCCCAAGTATCGGCCTGGTCGTCGCCTGGGGCCCACCAAAGTGCGGCAAAAGCTTCTGGGTGTTCGATCTCACCGCGCATGTCGCGGCAGGCTGGGAATATCGCGGCCGGCGCGTCAAGCAGTGCTCGGTGGTCTATTTTGCTTTCGAGGGCCAGGAGGGCTTCAGCGCCCGCGTAGAGGCGTTCCGAAAGCAGCACGACGTCACCGATCTGCCGTTCTATCTTTCGGGCAACCGCGTTGTACTACCGCACGACGGCCCTGCGGTCATCAAGGCGATGGAGGATGAGTTTCCCCACGTGCATCCGGGAATCGTGGTGCTCGACACCCTCAACAGGTCGATCGCGGGGAGCGAAAACGCTCCCGAGGACATGACCGCCTACGTCCGAACCGCGGACATGATCCGGGACCGGTTCAAATGCGTGGTCATCGTTATCCACCATTGCGGCGTCGATGGCGACCGTCCCCGCGGACACACGAGCCTTACAGCTGCGGCGGACGCTCAGATTGCTGTCAGCCGCGATGCCGCCCGCAACGTGGTAGCCCGCGTCGAATTCATGAAGGACGGCCCTGAAGGCGATCAGATCATCAGCACACTTGATGCCGTCACTGTCGGCGAAGATGACGAGGGCGACGAAATTACGTCCTGCATCGTCACGCCGGCGGACGGCGCCCACAGCGGCACGAAGGCGAAAGCTACGGGACAAGCCGCGACCGCACTCCGCATACTTCAAGACGCGCTCGCATTTGGGGGTGAAGTTCCGGCTGCAAACCCAAATATCCCAGCCGGAACCCGGACAATCAGCGAGCAACGCTGGCGCGCCGACTGCTACGCCGGAATGTTCTCAGACGACCTCACCCAGACATCAAAACAGAAGGCGTTTGTCCGGGCTGCGAAGCGGCTGCAGGAGATCCATCTCATTGGAAAACATGGCGATCACGTATGGCTCGCTTAGCCCGGACATGCCCGGACAACGCCCGGACATCATGCCAAATGTCCGGCGACACCCTACCCGGACAGACACGGACACCACCCTATAGGGTGTCCAGTATGTCCGGTGTCCGGTCTGGGGCAGGACCTACTTCACTTATGCGACAATCAGTCTTGAAAGTTTCTGCGCTGGCCGTTCCTGCCGTGGCCGTGGATGAGCTCGGCAGGCTCCGACCCGTATCTGACAGCCTGGCGGCCATCGAAGGCAGAAGGCGAAAAAGGGATAGACCTATAAGACCAACGCGCCGTCAGTGGCTCGATTGGGCCAACATTGGCCCTAAGAAACGGCCATCGATGCGGAAAAGGCCGTGTCACAGGCACTTCTTCGCCTATGCCAGCGGATATGCAAACCGGTGACTCTCGGTCGGAAGGTATTACACGGAGCAGCTTGTTCTTCTGCCGCGCGCGAGGACCGGCCCGCGGGGCCTCCGTTTCCGCGCAGGAAGGCTCATTCGCCGCCCGCCGACCCGGGGGCCCGAAAAAACGAGTCTCGGCGCCGCGCTCCATCCTCTCGCGTGCATCATTTGCCGCCGACATCCGGAACAGAAATTGGTTTTTGGCGAGAAACAATTCGGGAAAAAACCCGATCAATGCGGAGTCGTCATCGGAAAAATATTGCGGCCCTCCGACGGCTGGGGACGAGGCTGAAATTCTTGAATGACAGCGAATGACAGAGCGTTGCGGAGAGTACGGGCGACACGCAATGTCGCATCAACTGATTTGCGAAGGCGCGATAAATGACGAAGGCAAGCAAGCAGAAGTCGATCCGATTTTCGGATGATGTGCGGGAGAAGGTCGAGCAGCTCGCCGTTGAGGAGGGGCGCACGTTCTCCAGTCAGGTGAATTGGCTACTGCGAACGGTGCTGGCGCAGCGAGCTTTTTCGAAACAGCCGTCCCAGCAGCACGCGGCTTAGGAGAGTTTAAAATGTTCGAGACTGACACCGATATGCCGACTGCCATCCCATCGTCCGCGTTCGATGACGCAATCGCGCTGATCAAGCTGGCGGCCGATCCCAAGGCATTCCAGGCGCGGCTCAACGAGCTGACGGCGGCGGGCACCAAGGCTCGCGAGGAGAAGGCGGCGGCGGTGAAAGCTCAGAGCGAACTTGCCGCGCGTGTCGCCGAATTGGACAAGCGGGAGGCGAGCCTTGACGCTCTCCGATCGCAGCTTAGCGACAAGTCCGACTTCGTCGAGGAACGGCATGCCGAGCTGAAGACCGTTGCAGCATCGCTGCGCAAGCTCGAGACCACCCTCAAGATGCGGATATTGAATCACGCCGGCGCGTTGGAGGGGTTCGACCCAAAGCTGCAGAGCCTGCCCGACTGGGCCGAGATCGATGCCGAGATCGGCATCCCGAGGGATCCGCATTTCGACGAGCCGATCGCGCTCGACCCGGGCGGCGTCGAACCGGTCTCGTATGCGGCGGCCGGCGTTACCCTGACCCGATCTACCCCCGAGCGCCGCTCGATGCGGCGAGGATGATCAGTGCTGAAAGGAATTTAGCGGATGTCCCTCTTCACGCTCACCATCAACAACCTGTCTCCCGCTCTGGACAAGCAGAACCACGAGGTTGAGCGCATTCATCGCTACTTGAATGCGGCCGCGCAGGACGTCCGCGGGAGCGGCGGCAAGAAGACATCGGGCAACATCCTGGACCCCGGCGGCGTCACCGTCGTCGGCTCCTGGACCTACACGCCGCAAGCGTCAACCTAGGAGCGATTCACATGAAAGATTTCTACTCGATGACGCCCCAGGAGCGCTGGCAGGAGGACCAGCGCCAGCTCGAGGCGTCGGACCCGTGGCTCAGCCCGCGTACGCTGAGCCGGGATGCGCGCGGCAATCTCGTGCAGGGCCCGGCGCAGACTGTGCCTGCCGGCCGCGTCTCGCAGGCGGAGTATGACCGCATGACCTATAGCGAGCGCGTGAACTACGCCGCGCGCATGAGCCAATTTAGCGGCGGCAAATGAGCTCCACTGCACGCCTCCTCATTTGCGAACGCTGCGACGCTCGCGCGCCGCTTGGCGGCAACATGGAAGCGCGCATCAGGGCGCTGGTCGCTGGCGGATGGCATTACGACGAGCGCGGCGTGAACTACTGCCCGGCGTGCTGGAAAGCGCACCGCGCGCGCAAGCCGTTGTAACGATGACGCCCAAAATTCATCGCAGCACTCTCGATATCGCCGCGATCGCCGCCGAACGCGAGCGGCGCGGTCCTCCGATCATCAAGACCGATGCGCACGGCCGCGAGATCTATGAGCCGGACGGGGCGGTGCTCACTAAGTTTTTAATGTCGGACAACAAGCTCGACATCATCCAGGGCCCGATTGGCAGCGGCAAGACAAACGCCATGTTCCGACGGCTCGGCCGCCACGCCATGCAGCAGGCCAAGAGCTCGCGCGACGGGCTACGCAAAACGCGATGGGCGATTGTCCGCAACACGTTCCCCGAGCTCAAGCGTACGACGATCCCGACCTGGCGGCGCGTGTGGCCACCCAGCATGTATGGTGAAGTCAAGATGGGCAGCCCGCCACGCCACGAAATCGCATTCGGCGACGTGCGGATCGAGGTCGATTTCCTCGCGCTCGACGACGAGGACGACATCAAGAAGCTCCGATCGGCCGACTACACCGGTGCCGCGGTGCACGAGGTTCAGTACATCGACCTGTCGCTCTTCCGGGAAATCCGGTCGCGCACCAACCGCTATCCCGCCGAGTCCGACGGCGGCGCGATGTGGCACGGCATTATTGCTGACGCAAACGCCCCGGACGAAGATCACTGGCTGGCAATGATGACCGGCCAAGTCGACCTGCCCGAAGGCATGACGCTGGAGGAGCGGCGCGGGCTGCAATGGCCGTCGCATTGGGGATTCTTTCTGCAGCCACCGGCGAGCCTCAAAATCCGCGGCACTCGCGGTGAATTTCTTCGCCACGAAATCAATCTCGACGCTGAGAATTTGCGTTGGCTGGCGTCGGACTATTATCTCGATTTGCTTGACGGCAACTCGCAGGACTGGATCGACAACCGCCTCGGTAACGAAACCATCCTCGTGGTCGAGGGCTCGCCTGTCTGGCCGATGTTCAGGCGCGATTTCCACGTCGCCCGCGAGCCGCTGCGGCCGGTGCCGAACCATGACGTGCTGGTGTGGCTCGACTTCGGGCGGGTCTATCCCGCCGCGCTGTTCGCTCAGGAGATCAACGGCCGCATCAACGTGCAGCGCGAAATTCTGGGCTTCAATGAAGGCGCAACTATCTTCGCACCGAAGGTGAAGCGGTTCCTCGAGCAGCACTATCAGGGCTGCAACTTCCGCTGTGTCGGCGATCCGAAGGGACGCGACAAGGGCCAAGCAACGGAACAGAGCTCGTACGATGTTTTCAAACATAACGGCATGCCGGTGACGCCCGCACCGGTGAAGGCCAACGACATCAGCACTCGCCTCGAAGCGGTCGCCTACGCGCTCAATGACAATCCCCGCGGCGTCAATCGCTTAGTGATCTCGCCACTGTGCCGGACGCTGATCGTAGGCATGGCCGGCCGCTACCACCTCGTGAAGGAAGAGGACGGCGAACTGCGGCCCAAAAAGGACAAATATTCGAACCTCTGCGACTGCTTGCAATACGGCTGCCTGTCGCTCGGCGAAGGCCGCCGGATGACGGGGCTTAGGCCAGCGGCTGAGGTGAAGCCGACACGCATTGCCCCTGCGCGCCGGTCATTGCGACGGATCCTTGCATGACCAAAAAGCGCGGACCAGGCCGGCCCCGCAAGGTCGGGCGCCCGAAGAAAGCACCGGGCGAGCCGACCGATCACCGTCTGACGCCCAAGATGCGCCTGGCCATCCTGGCGATCGTCGAGGACGGCAAGTCGCGCGCCGAGGCTGCGAAGCTGGCAGGCTTGACGGATGACGCTGTCCGCAAGGGCATGAAGGACAACCCAGCCGCGCGGGAATTCTACGCCAGTGAGGTCAAGGCACTGCTGCATTTCGCGAAGGCCAAGGCGGCGCACGCGTTGATCAAGGAGCTGGATGGCCCGAACGCTTCCGCCCGCGTTGCAGCCGCCCGCACGCTGCTCGAGGAGAGTGATCGAGGGCCGGCCGGCAACAACATGCCGCAGGTGCCTGGCTTTGCGATCCTCATCGCGGATGCGCGCGCCAGTCAGCATGCGATCGACATCACGCCGATAAATGCGCTGGCCGCACCTCGTGGGGACGAAAGATGAGCACGGCATTTTGCAATCGCGATGGCTGCGGCCGCATCTTTGGGTCGAAGGCCGTTGGTCCGCCCGCACGTATCGACACTAGTCCGCGGGCTTTGGAGCAGCTGCCGAGCCTTTCTGAGCTTGGGGCTGGTCCGAAAATTCTGGAAGCGGCTCTAGACTTTCTCTCATCTGTTGATGGTGGTGGAGTAGAGCCATCGAACGTTGAATATCTTCTGCGAGTTGTTCTCTTTCACTATCGTTGGCATGAAAACCCGCGCTGCGATGATGAAAGATCATAGCAAGGGCGTCCAATTCGCCCTGCAGGCAATCAAGGTGATCATTCAAGCGGTCGAGAGCGTCCTGAGATAATAGAACTTCATCCGTCATCCCCTTGCGTTGGATGCTCTCCGCAACGACTTGATCAGGGTGAGTGAGAAAAGCGTGGGCTATACCATCTCGGTATTTCTTATAGTGTTCAACGGCATTCAGAGCTTTCCGTATAGGCGCCTGAGCCTCTTCCGGGATCGGCGCTGGGAGACCAAAGGTTTCCTTTATCAGCGCGACTTTGCCATCAGTCCCATTGATCCTGGAATGTACCGGTACCCATAATGCAGGTGGAAGTCTGAGAGATAAATCGAGAATGAGGTTGAGGGCGCCTTCCAGATAGTTCCACTGTAGAATCATCGCTCCAATTGCCTTGAGCCTTTTGGGATCAATATCGCGTCGAACGTTGTATTGTTTGAATTGCTGGTCACCGAATCTTCGGCTGGATCGCCTACGCATAGGAGCGGACTCCATGTCTGGAAAGGCCAACGAAGAGTACACAGAGAAAAAAGAAGAGCGCCTTGAGGCGGGGGTGTTACTCAGCCGTTCTTAACCACTTCAAATTTTTTGATTGGCAGGTCGTTCTTCTCGTATCGGAATAGCCGTTCGTTCGCCGCCGCACAGAGCTGATCGAACATAGTTTCGTGGCTTAAGATAAACTCTTGAACAGGACCGCCGAAAGGATCAATCGTTCCCTTGTGTTGGAAACTCATCTTTCGATGAACATAGACACTGGTCAGCTTTGTGACCGCGTCCATGAACTGATCACTAAGCTGCTTAGGCATGAAAATCCTTTGCTTGCGGATGAGTAATCTCAATTCCTGCTGTTCACGTCCGGCTCTGGCGATCTGCTGCCAATTGAGTATTGCAACGTACTCCCTGTTGGGGTCTTTTGCTTTGCGCATCCTATCCTTTTCTTCATCCAGAAGGTTGCTGCCGGAAATAACCGCCTCCTTCTCCTCCTCGCTCATGCGCAGAAAATCAGGAAACTCGACCGAGGCAAATGCGCAAGTCGCGGTCGACAGATAAGCTTCGACGAAGGCCTCCCAAATGGACTTGATTGCGGAGAACTCCATCTCATTGGATCGTTTCCCACGATCGGACAGATGATTGAGCTGCTCTTTTAGCTTTTCGATTTCTTGATTTTGCTGATCTTTCAGCAGGGCGAGCTTCTGATCGAAACGAAATCCGAGGTATCGTTCGCCGTACTTGCTTGGCAATAGAACGAGGAATGCAACAACAGCCGCGCCCGCGGCTGTTGCGGTTTGAAGAAGCCAGGAGACGATATCGCCGATGTTGATAGTCACGCCCCAGGCCCTCCGCAGCAGGATGCGCATCTCACTCCTCTCGCAAGGGTTGAGTCAATGCACTCTAGTCAATTTAATCGGATGACACGGTATTTCTTGGCCGCCTTCTTCCGTGGTGTAGGTTCGGGTTCTGGTCGACCATGAGCGAGCGCCTGGCGCGCTGCGATCTCGTCGCGCTTGATGGCGTTCGGCTCGGCATGGAAAGCGCGCATGTCCTCGACGAAGCGACGCGACCGCGGGAGGCAATTCAATCGGCTGGTAGGGTATGGGCACATTAGCCACGGACAAACCGCCAATCGGCTCGCTTAGACGCCAGATGGCACAGGCGCGGCAATAGGGGCCGCCGATCTAAAGCGAGATTGCAAGTATCGCAACAACGGCATTTCCAATTTGTAGTAGATCAGCATCGCCAGCAGACTGCTGATGCAAGCGGCGACCGTCGCGCCGATCGGCGTAGCAAGCTCAAGGAGGGGATAGGCCGCGGACGTGGCCCTCAATGTTTCAACAACGGGAATATGGACCAAATAAAGAGCGTAGGAAGCCCCGCCAAAGTCAATCAGCAGTCGAGAAGTTAGCTTTATATCCGCCGAATGCAGAGCAAGAAACGACAAAACCACGAGTGGGGGCAGCAGCAGAAATTGAATTTCGGAGAAAGGTAAAGGCGTGAAGCAGATGACGGGCCAGGAAGCCAAAAACGGAGGCCGCAACCGCGATGGCCGTCCTGCGATGAGTTTGGATCTTCGGCTCGATCTTCCGCCACAAGAAATAGATGGCCATGCCAAATACAAAATAGATGACGTAGTTATGGCCAAAGGTGCCGAGAACCTTCCCTTGTAAGAGGCCGCTTTTATTCAGGAAAAACAGCGCCACGAGCACCATTCCGGATAGCAACGGCGCGGCGGCGCGTCCGCCCAAAAGAGCGAGCGCAAACAGCAGATAAAAAAACATTTCGATGTTGAGCGTCCATCCAACTGCCAGGATCGGCATCGGGTCCTGCGCTGTCGGCCAGAACGTGAGGCTACGAACCAGCGCCAGCGCTGAGTCCGGCGTGCTGATGGAGAACGCCTGGGCGGCGAACCAGCGCAGCAGACCAACAGGATTGTGTGCGATGAAGTTGGCCCACAGCGGCCATGTATAGGGCGGGTTGGCGAATCCCAAACCGAACCACAGGAAAGCCGTCGCAGTGAGTATCCAGTATAGCGGCACAATCCGGATTAGGCGCCTAAGAAGAAAATCTTTATCCGTTTCGCGCGTGATGTGGACCATAATGAAGCCGCTGATCACAAAGAAGATCGCGACACCCATCAGTTCGGAATGAACGCCGTTGATGTGGAGGTTGGTGTGGTAGACGACGACACCAAGCGCTGCGAGTCCCCGCAGCAGCTGCAAGTTTGTGATCATTCCAAATCGAGCCCGTGTACCCAGAACGAAGTAATTTTTAGCAGTTTAACTTTGACGGCAGACAGACCGCGGCTCGCTATTTAGACGGGTGATGCTTTCGCGCCACACAATCTTGGAACGGCCTAACCTCGCTGCACTTCCTCCCGAGACTGGCCCGTCGGCAATGGCGGGTCTCCCTTTGGCAGTGGTTATTAGAGCCGATTGCGTTTGGCCCGCAGAAACTCGGTCAGCCGAGCGGGATCTGAGAAAGCGTTAGCTCTAAGCTCTCGCCGTCTCATCTAGTTGGGCTGACGATTTCTGCGCGAACACCAAACGACGTCCGATCGCGATGAAGGGCAATTCGACAAATCGGTAGCAGATTGCAGAAACAGCAATCGCAAGTATGATTGATGCACATCCGAAGCTCAGAGATCCGAGCATGTTGATCGGCCTTATGACCGGCCAGTAGGCGGCGATAGCAGCGAAGCAGAAGAGTGTCGGCGGGTGAAGCAAGTAAAAGCTGTAAGACAAACGACCTAGAAAGCGCAACGGCGCGGTCTCTAGCAATACCATGTACCTTCCGCTGGTCGAGACGCCGCTGACCACAAGGACAGCGCTCGCGGCGCACCAAAGTCGCATTGACGGCGTGTAGGCCACGAGCGTGATGTTGCCGTAACAAAGAAGCACCCAGCCGGCGACCGAGAGGGCCGCTGCGGCGGTTGCCCTAGTCAGGCGCGGGATCAGAATTTCCTTCGGAACGAAGAAGCCTGCATAGAACGCCGCACCGAACTGGATGTAGCTGCGATACGATGAGTATCCGACCCAAGCGAGGACTAACAACGCCACCAGTCTCCAGACAGTGTTGGCTCTGAAATGAAGCCAGGCACAGACGGGAAGCGCGAGTGACCAGATTAGCTCGGGCGACAAGGACCACGTTACCTGATCGATGTTGTTCTTAAGGAGGAGCAGGTTCAACCAGTAATCATTCCAGGTCGGGAGGTTCAGGAACCAGCTCTGAAACGCGGGGTGAAACTGGTCCTTCGGAAGTTGCGGCGCGACGAACAGCAGAGCAAGGAACATCGCGGTCACCGCTACCCAGAGCGCGGGAAATATCCTGAACAGTCGTCGGACAATAAATCTGAAAGCACTCTGCTCACGCTCAATCGCGAGCCTTAAGACATAGCCGCTAAGCACGAAGAAGACGATGACGGAGCCACCGGAAGGCAAGCCAATGAAAACCCAGTTGCGCAGAGGGCCCAGTGCCTCATAGTCCCGTGACGTCAGGTTGAAGACTATTTGAGAATGCGTAAACGCTACACCAAGCGCAGCGATGCCTCGCACGCTCTCAAGGCGTGGGTTGAAGGTCTCTTTTTCGTTCGTCAAGGAATCCAGCCCCCACAAGCGGCCGCACGATAGTCAACCGTGTCCGAGCGATCAACCACCATGCGACATCTGCACCATGCCCTGCCATGGTACTGGCACATCGGCGAGATCAAACTCAACCCCGTCGCCCCACACAGGGAATTGTTTTTTAACCAAATAAGTGATGGGATAGTGGCGGAGCCTCAGAAACTCCCGAAGCGGTCCCTTGCCGGGGATTGCGCTTCATCCGCGATAGGCGGGCCGTCTGGGCTTGCCGGCCCTATCACCCGCCGAAAAGGACTGCCGCGCCCATGACCGTGGGCTGCGACCGGCTCACTATGCCGGGAGTGCCACGGCTATGCAACAGCCCGAAAGGGTAAAGGCCCTGGCGCACGCTTCGCGGCGTGTTTCTGAGCTCCCGGTGCCAGTGCCGATCCGCTGGCGCACGGCCCTCAGAAAGCCGTTAAACCGCGAGCACCACCATCATGTCGATAGACAGACCCATGTTCCCGCCCGGTGCGGACTCCGTGGATTCGATAATCCGTCTCAGCCCACCCGATGACCGGCCGAACGACAGGCCTCTCAGCGATTCCCGTAAGCCCGGTGAAAGGCCGTCCGCCGCGGTGGTCCGTTTCCCCGGCAAGCGCCTCCGGGAGCACATCCGGCAAGACCGGGCAGCGCGGGCGATCCGTCCCGCTGCCAGCGGCATCAACATGCACGATGCCCTGTTCCGCAGCTATGACCTGATCTTGAAGTCCGATGAGGCCGACCTGATCCGCGATGTCGGCCGCGACATCCGGAAGGCCGAGATCAAGCTGAAGAAGGTCAGGCAGCGCCTGCAAGGAATACGGGAGCAATCGGCGGCCCAAATACAACAGCTCACCGCAGCGGACACCAAGCTGAGCGCGGCGATCGTGGCCGCCCTGTTGTCGACCCGCAAGCCGTCGGAGGGCTGAGCCATGGCCAAGCAAAAAGCCAAGCTCTCGAAAGCCGCCATCACTCGCAGGCGCAATCTTGCCAAGCGCCGGAGCACGCCATTGGGGCGGCTGGTGGAGGACGGCTGCTCCAATCGCGAGCACATCCGGCGACGTCTCCAGTGGCTGGCCTATGTCCTTCAGCTACCGGCCGAGACGCTGCCCAGGATCGGAAACAATCCCTCTGAGGGAGAGCTCGCGTTCCTCAAGCGACACCACATCAGCGTCGATTGGTTCATCGGCGGTGATCTCCAGGGGCTAAGGCGTACGCTTGCCTACCGCAAGGCTGCCGGGCTTCCGTTCTGGCGGAGCGTGTCATGAGGCGGCGCCGTCGATTGAGGAAGCGAAACCGCCAGCGGCTGGCCACACATGCAAGGCGGCTGAGGCGGTAGTTATCCACAATCCCGCGGCGCCGGGCAATTTCGGCGCCGCCGGGAGCCACAAGCGGATAACGAAATCATGAACTCGCCGGACGATCCCGGCTTTGTTGGAGAGCCTAGAAGGTCGATGACAAACAAAATAACGATGTACATCGGATCGATGGACCACAGCCCTAGCGAACAACTAGGCGATCCAAACGATTGGCACACCACCGTTCTAATCTTGTCGGAGGCCGGCCAGCATACTGATGCAGCAAACGATTTGGCGCGTGAGTTGGGGTGTCGCGACGGATTGCTACGAAAGTGGTCGAGAAACCCATCCTACCGGCGCGGAGGCACCTTCGGCGCCGCGCTTGCCAATGCACTATCTCGGCATGACGTTTTCGTACGAGTAATCTGCGCCCAAGGGCGGACGATATTGCGATCCTATCCCCATATGATCCAACAACTAGGTCTGACAGGTCTCGTCGAGACCTTCCTCAGGAACGAAAAATCGTACTTGAGGTTCGGACCCTTCTACCGCGTGGATGGCCAAAGCGATCCAGAGCCTGTGCATTTCGAGATTGCCGAACGACAAGCGGTTCCGCTCATCTTTATCTGTCATTACCTGCTTCGTATGCACCAGCAATTGATGCCAATCATAAGGAAACGACAACCGAAGATCGAATGGGTTGATTGGCAATTGATGCCTAATAAGTTTCCTGGGGACGTAAGAGGTCCCATGGGGTCGCTTTTTCACGCGATCATGTCAGGCGCGGCACATCGGGCGCTGGTAGCCGGCACAATACGTGTCATGACCTTCAATAATGCCAAAGATGACGTTGGCAGCTCATTTGCGGACAATATCGCAGGCTGGGTATCTGAACAGATCGGGAAGGATCCGAGCGGATTGGAGTTTCCTGCGATCGGCAGTTCTTTTGACGGAGAGGTTTGGCGGTAAGGCGACAGTGGCGTCCCAGGGGATTTCGAATTGTGAAGGCGCGCGGCTTTCGGATCGCGCGCCTATGGCATAGAAAACCCGCCCACTTGAGGATGTGCTCCGCGAGTGGAACGAGCTCGTCCGCATACATTTCGTAGGGACCGCCGGCAGACGTGATGGCGCCTAGAGCCTTCACGCGCTTTTCCAGAAGGTAGACGAATCGACCGTCAACCCTGGCGGAGATGTCTGCGAGCAGAAACTCGCATTGTGCGAAATGCGTGATGATCCGACCGCGAAGGTATATCGCGCGGTCGATCATGTGCTTCTGCGCCTCTGGCAACTCGGCTGACATGCTGGCCCCAAGATCGGCCCCAAACTGCTCAATACGCACCATCACCAGACAGACGATCAGCAGCAATGCGAGCCTGAAATCTAAACAAAATCAGACAGAGCAGCACGCGATATAACGCGCCTTTGCGCATTACAAAACCGCTGCTCTACCGCTGAGCTAAGCCGGC
>DASRBG010000217.1:0-4774 GCA_035653735.1 Gemmataceae bacterium | reverse complement strand
TGGCGGAAACCGTTGTCCCAGATCTTGTCCATGACCTCGAGGCCGGCCTTCTTGATCTCGCCGCGCACATAGGCGCCAAGATCGCCGTCCATGGCCTTCCAGACCGTATCATAGTCCGGGAACGCAAAGCCGATGCCGTTGATGGAGGCGGCCGGGACCAAGGTCGACAGGATCAGCCCGGATAGCGTGAAGAACTCGACGCCGCCGGAGCGGATCTGGCTCAGCATGTCGGTATCGGACCCGAGCTGGTTGTTGGGGAAAATCTGCAGATCAAACCGGCCATTGGTCTCGGCCTTGATCGCGGCGGCCATCTCCTTGGCCCGCGTGTTCATGGGATGGGAGTCCGGGAGATTGTTGGCGTATTTGTAGGAAAACTCAGCCGCCTGAGCCCGCGCCACCATGGGCGCCGACATGCCGCCCAGGACCGCCGAGGCGGCGGTCATCTTCAACAGCGCGCGACGTGAAAAGCTCATCTGTTTCTCCCTTCAAGCTTCTTGTTGTGAGCCGCGATCCGTCGCGACACTCAAGGCGATGTCCGCTTATTGCAGCGACCGTGGCCGGCGGCAATATCGGCTTTCAGCGGAAGCGGAAAATGCCATGGCATGGCACAGGGAGCGGCGTCGGAAACCGTGCCAAAGCCAATCCGGTGCCGCAGGATTTTGAGCTAAATATCTGATCGAATTGGATATAAATATATTCCATAATATACCTTATGCGAATCATGCATATGGCAGGTCAGATCGGCTCCCGTGTGCCCGCAAAACTGAATCGAGTCGGTTTAAGGGATATTCGAGTCGGAGCCCGTCACAACAGGACCGAATGCGCCCTCTCGCACGGCGCCGATGGACGACCAGACGCGGTTGATCCTGATCAAGCCAGCACATGGCGTTTTGCTGATACTGAATTTCTTTATCGGAGCGGGCCCCATGCGTGCGCTTTGGTGCGGTATGGCGATTGCGGTGTGCGCGACGAGTTCGGCAACGGCCGAGAGTAAATGGCTGGAAAGCGGACGGCTCGACGTTTCGGAGATCAGAGTTCTTTGTGAGCAAGTCAGCGGTGTGAGGCTGCTGGCGCGAATGCAGATGATCTCGTCGGGGAACGAACGTTGGCGCTCGTTATCGCGACGAGAACTGGCTATTGAAGCCGCCTTCATGGGTATCCCGCCGCTTGATTCCGGCCGCTGCTATATAGTCGTTCGCGCCGGGGCAGCCGGCGATATCGAGCGCCGAGCGTTCGAAGTTCGCGACTTCGCCGTTAGCGCCGAGCGGACATCGGTCTTCATCGTCGGTGGGTCGCACGAAGCCCCCGCTGACACACTCCGGCACTGACCTATCAAGGCGGGCCGGAAAGCCCGACGGTGGTGTCGCGGAGCCCGCAGAAACCAGGCGCGAAGGGTCCCCTCAGGCGAGCGACCGCACCCAAGCGAGAAGCGCGATTGGCCGCTCAGCAAGCGCCTGAAGGTTCTCGAGGCGAGCGGGGTTGCCTGCCGCAGGGATCGCGGATTGGCTCAACGACAACGGCGTGCGCCTGCAGTCACCGGAAAGCATGGCCATGCCCTACTCTGAACGAACTGACGTGACAAAGGAAAATCCCGGCTTCTCATGCCTAGCCATGTTGGGTGCGCCAACCGATCCGGGATAGCCCGGCCATTGCCTTCCGAATGACGCTCCAGCGCGCGGGCTCGCCGTCCTCCTTCACTACGACCGTGCAGGTCATTCCAGCGCTGATCAACTCGTCCTGCGGCAATCTCGGCAGGTGGATGGTGACGGGAATGCGCTGCGCCAGCCGAACCCAGGTGAATGTCGGATTGACCGACGACAGTAGTTGCGGACCGTCTTTGTTGTCCTGGTCCGTAATGCCTCTGGCGATGCTGGAAACCGTTCCCTGCAGCGCGGGCGATCCATCCATCAGTTGAACCTCGGCTGGTGAGCCAGGCTTGACCTGCCGGATCTTCGTCTCCTCGAAATAGGCCTCGACCCGATAGGAATCGCTGTCTATGAGCGCCATCACCGGCCTGCCCTCCGACGCGAACGTTCCCTTCGCAAGCGTGAGGTTCGTAACGAAGCCATTGACCCCGGCGCGGACTTCAGTGCGCTTGAGATTGAGGGCGGCGGTTTCACGTGCAGCGACGAGCTGGCGGTAGAGGGAGGCTGCGGTTTCGGCCATCTGGCGCGCATTGTCGAGATTCTCGGCGGTGATGGTAATGCCCGCTGTCAGTTTTGAGCGGCGCTCGTACTGTTCGGACAGCATCTGACGCTGAGCATCTTGCGCGGCCAGCCGTGCTTCCGCATCGGCCAGCGCAAGCTTGTACCGGTCCTGATCGATGGTGAAGAGCACGTCGCCCTTGTGCACGAACTGGTCGTTCTTCACGCGGACATCATCGACATAGCCGGATACATCAGGAGCAACAGCGACGACGTCGGCGCGAACTCGGGCGTCCCTCGTCCACGGCGAATACAGATAGTAGTTCACAACGTCCCGGCCGAGCAGGCCGGCAGCGACAAGCAGAACCAACGTCAACACTACACCTATGGCGCGATGCATCGCGGTCACTCCTCTATTGAATGCTCGCCGCCAGTTCGCCCGCGCAAAACAGACAGACGAACAGGGCGAAGCGGACCAGTGGCGGGTGCCAGAACAGCCGGTAGGCGCCGCGTCGGGTCAGCACGGCGTCGATCGGGACGAAGATCACAAGAGAAATCACGAACCAGACGGCGATCGCGGGGACCAGGGCCCCCAGGAGATCAAGCTCAGCTTGCATCGGACTTCTCCTCCAAAAGCGGGCGGCCGCGCGATAGATCAGCACTGAGCGCTCCGCACGCGACAACGATTCCGTTCGACATGTCTGCATCCGGCGAATTGCAAGCCGCTTCGAGCACCTTTCGCGCCAGCAACTGCGCCTCTTCCTCGCTCCTTCTCAACCTGCCGGCTGAGGGATTGCGCAGCGCATTCGACAGGCGCGAAAGCAGACGAGCGCCCTCGCTGGCGATCTCGGGCACCAGCATGTCTGACTCGAGGCAAGTCCGCAGCCGCGTGATGGATTGAGCGAGGCACAGCGCCGCCCCGGCGCTGGTCACGCATTCCCGCGTGGCGGCCGGCTCATCCTTGAGTCGCGAGAGTGTGCTACCGAGTTGTTCGTAGAGGGCGAGCTCGTAGGCTTGAAGAGCCGTCGTACCGGACCGCGCCTTGATGAGGGCCCGCAAGTGCACCGCCAGCTGGCTGCGAAAGCGCCGACACGCGAAGCCTGGTGTATCCGGGAAGAAGACTGCAAACAGGACAAGCGCGACGCCGATCCCCACGAGCACCGAAAGCGAGGCATTGAGGGTTGCCGCTGCATCGTAGCTCATGACGTTGTCGATATTCGATGAGAACGCGAAGTAGACGATGGCGACGAGCCCAAGGGTGCCGATCTGCGGCTGCGCCATGAGGAAGCTGCAGGTCAGCACCATCGGGGCAAGCGCAAGCGCCATTGAGGGGAAGTCGACCGCGAGCGGCAAGAGGTAGAATTCGGTCGCGAAGCTTGTGATCGCCGCCATGATCACGACGGCGGCAGCGGCGACAGTGAGCCTTTCCGGGTTCGGCAGCGAGGCCAGCAGACTGCATAGAACGGCCGCAACGACGACCGCGGTGGGGCCATTCGGCCAGGCCGTCGCAAACCAGATCGTCCCCGTGATCCCGATGGCGAGCGCGGCCCGCAACCCAACGAGCGCTGCGGAGATCGGATCGGACCAGGGCGCGCAGGCCCTCGCCTGCTCTGCTGGCGCATCGCCCCGCTCAAATGCCGCAACGGATTCGCGGAGCCGCGCCCGCGCAGAGGCGATCTCGCGATCGTCCTCCGCGCGCACCATTGCCTCGATCAAGGCGCCGTCGCCACCAGCCCCCGACATCTCACCGAACCGACGTGAGGCGACGGCCTTGGCGCAAAGCTGCATGGCTGCATCGGTCACCGGACGCAGTCGTTGGACCTGGATACGCGCATCAGCGCTTTCGAAATAAGCGGAGTTCTGTAGTCCCGCGACCCGGAGATAATCCTCGGCAATGCCGGCGCGCTCGGCAAACGCGCGCTGGTCATCATGCCCGGCATCGCGCACCAGCGCAGCGAACCGGCCAGACCGGTCGGCCAGCGACCGCGCCGATGCCAGCAGCTTTGGGGACAGTTCGCGAACGAGCAGCAGACGGCTCACGAGCACGGCACAGCCAATGCCAAGCAATATCTCGGTGCCCCGTGCCACCACGAGAGGATAGGCTCCACTCGGGTTGAGGGCTGCCGGAAGACCAACGATGGCGACCGTGTAGCCGGCCAGCTGGAAGCCGTAGGAGGCGAAATTGCGCCTGGCCTGGGCGGCGAAGTTGCAGAAGAAAATCCAGATCGCGAGCGAGGCGAGAAAGAGCTCGCCATACTGCGCAAACGCGAAGACAAGCGCGACCGTGACCAGCAGGCCTGCGATCGTGCCAAGGATACGATAAAAGCTCTTGGCGAGAACGAGACCGCTATCCGGCTGCGAAACCACGAACACGGTCAGAAAGGCCCATCGTGGATCGTCGAGCCCAGCCCAGAACGCAATCAGGAGCGCGAGCAACGAGGCCGCAAACGTTTTCAGTGCAAAAATCAGTGCAAGTGCGGTCTCGGGTTCGAGCCAGACGGGCCTCGACAGCTTCAGGATGCGTTGTGAAGCCGGCCCCGCCGTGGGTCTCGGCTGATCAGGACCGCTTCCCGCCAATTCGCCAGGCTGCACATCTGCTCGCCGCACCGCGTGCCTTCGGCTTGCGTCCG
>DASRBG010000216.1:0-12562 GCA_035653735.1 Gemmataceae bacterium | reverse complement strand
GCGACCCCGCTCGCCGGACACCGCGGCTAGTGAACACGGAGGGCTCTCGACGTGCGAACCGTAATCACCGGCGGCGCCGGCTTCATTGGCTCTCATCTCTGCGAGCGCTTCCTCGGCCGCGGCGATGAGGTCATTTGCGTGGATAATCTCATCACCGGCGCCCTGGAGAATATCGAGAACCTGCGGAAAAACGATCGCTTCCAGTTCATCCGCCACGACATCTCGCATCCGCTGGAGATTGAAGGCCCCGTGGATAACGTCTTGCATTTCGCTTCGCTGGCCAGTCCGGTCGATTATCTGCGCCATCCCATTCAGACGCTCAAGGTCGGCGCGCTGGGCACGCACAACACACTCGGCCTGGCCAAGCTCAAAAACGCGCGGTTTCTCCTGGCCAGCACCAGCGAGGTCTACGGCGACCCGCAGGTGCATCCGCAGCGCGAGGAATATTGGGGGAACGTAAACTGCGTGGGCATAAGAGGTTGCTACGACGAATCCAAGCGCTTCGCCGAGGCCATCGTCATGGCGTACCGGCGCACGCACAATGTAAATACTCACATATGTAGAATTTTCAACACCTATGGTCCCGCCATGCGGCTCGATGACGGCCGAGTTTTGCCCAATTTCATGGGCCAGGCGCTGCGCGGCGAACCGTTGACCGTGTACGGCGACGGCTCGCAAACGCGCTCGTTCTGTTATGTCGAGGATCTCGTCGAGGGCATCGTCCGTCTGCTCGATACCGACTACCACGAGCCGGTCAATCTCGGCAATCCCAGTGAAGTGACCATTTTGGAGTTTGCCAGAGAAATTCTCGCCCTGTCGGGCAGCAGGAGTGTTATCGAATATCGGCCCCTGCCACAGGACGATCCCAAGGTGCGACAGCCGGACATCAGCAGGGCGCGCAGCCTGCTTGGTTGGCAACCCCGGATTGATCGGCACGAAGGGTTGAAACGCACCCTCGCCTATTTCCAGCGCCGGATCGCGCAGACGCCGCACAGATGAGCGCCGAAAGAACTTGACAGTGTCCGTCTTCGGGCGTCACATTAATAACATGCCAAACAACGAGGATCGGGAACCGAACAGCGCTTGGCCGCGTCCCAATCTCCAGAGCGATCATTCGCGCCCATATCTTTGTTAGGAATTCACAATCATGACCCGTTTCGCAGCGCAAACGCACCCACGTCTCGCCGCTTTCCTCCTCAGCTGCCTACTGGCGCTTTTCCTCTTCGCTTTCCTCCCGCCGGCCGTGCCGATGATTCACGCTCAAGACAATCCCCCCGCCGAGGGCAGTGATGCCAAGGCGGCGGAACCGAGCAAGCCCGCCGAGCAGCCCAAGCCGTCGGCCAACATTTTCATGCACATCATCAAATCGCTCAGCTGGTTCGCCCCCATCATGTTGATAGTTTCCATCGCCTTGATCGCCCTTATCATGCTGCTCATCATGGAATTGCGCATGGTGGCGGCCATTCCGCCCAGCTTCGTCGAGGAGTTTACCGACACGGTGAACAAGCGTCGATTCAAGGAAGCCTTCGAAATGGCCAAGGAAGACGGCTCGTTCCTTGGCCGGGTGATGACGACGGGCATGAGCCGGCTGCAATATGGCATCGACGACGCGCGGGAGGCGGCTTTCAACATGGTCGAAAGCGTCAAGGCCGGCAAGGACCAACTCATCACCTACCTAGCGACGATCGGTACGCTGGGGCCGATGCTCGGCCTGGTCGGCACGGTCTGGGGCATGATCCTTAGCTTCATGGAACTGGGCCGGGGCGGTTCGCCGAACCCCGCCACGCTGGCCAACGGCATCTCCCACGCCTTGGTTGTTACCCTGGTCGGCATTGCCTTATCCGTGCCGGCTATCTTCTTTCACGCTTTCTTCCGCAATCGCCTCATCCGCATCTCGATGGATGTCGGCAACATCGCCGACGACCTGCTGACGCAGATGTATCACAACTCGCGGAGGCCGGCTTCATCGCCTGCGCCAGAAACCCCCGCCGTCGCCGAGGTCCGCAGCGTCCCCGCTGCCGCAGCCATCAAGCCAAAATAACGAAACTCGAAATCCGAAATCCGAAAGAAAACCGAATGAGGAAGAAGAAAACCAGAAAACGGAATCAGTTGTTTTGAGATTTGAGATTTTGATTCTGAGAATTCTTTCGGATTTCGATTTTCGGATTTCGGATTTTTGAGGAGGGGCATATGAGTCACGGACCAGCTGGCCAAGGCGCGAATGCCGAACCGAACTTGACGCCGCTGCTCGATGTCGTTTTGCAGCTGCTTATGTTCTTCATGATGTGCGTCAACTTCGTCAGCGAACAAGTCAACGAGGACATCAAGCTGCCAAAGTCGCTCGCCGTCAAGCCGATGGATAAAGCTGAAGCCGATTATCTCTTTATCAACCTCAAGCCGTTCGCCATCCAGGACTTTCAGGATCGCCTGCCGTCGGATGTGCTGGCGCGCGTGCAAGCCAATTTCCGCGAAGGCGATGAGTGCATCCTTGTCCCCGGCAAGGAGCCGATGCGCCGCAACGATCTGCGCGTCTGGCTCAAGCAGCAGTACGAGGATGCCCGGCAGGTCGCCGAACAGCGCGGGGCCAAGAACGTCAACACCGCCATCGTCATCCGCGCCCACAAGGAAGCCGATTACGGCCAGGTCTTCGAGATTCTGCAAATGTGCAAGAACGTCGGCTATCGCCGGCTCATGTTGCGCGCGTTGACCAAGAACGTCCCCGGAGGTGCGACATGACCATTCGCCGCAAAACCGAGCCAGGGCCGGAACCGAACCTGCCGGTCACGCCCATGCTCGACATGGCCTTCCAATTGCTCGCCTTCTTCGTGATGACCTATCACCCATCCGATCTCGAAGGACAGATGGAACTGAGCCTGCCATCGGAAGCCATCACGCAGGCCAAGGACAAGGAAGACATCAAACAGGATGCCCAGGTAGACAAGGAACAGGATTTGAAATTGTCGGCGAACCTGACGGTGATCGTCCGCACGCAGCGCGACAACGTCAACAACGGCCTCATCAGCGGCATTTCCTTGCAAGACGACGCCGGCACGGGGCCGGTGGATACGCTCGATAAGTTGCGCGACGAGCTGAAGACGCGGCGCGCCACGGTGGAAAACAAGGAAAACATTAAGATCCAGGCCGATAGCAAGTTAAAATGGGAAGAGGTCATCAACGTGATGGATGTCTGCCAGCAGGCGGGTTTCAAGAACATCAGTTTCGTGCCGCCGCCATCTGGAAGTTAAATCCAACGGCGAGGGGGGTTGCGTAAGCGCCCCGAGTGAACAAACTCTCGGGGCGCTTACGCAACCCCCCTCGCCGGTTCAGGCTCGGACCGATAAACGTTTGGGTCCCGTATGTTCCTCGTTGCGTTCCTGATGGGCCAATTATTGGCTCCTGTTGAATTCAAAGCGGAGCATCTGGCCGCCCTTGGCTTTACCGCCCCCTGCACTCCGCAGATCGGCCCCTATTCGGCCCTGGCCGCCGTCTACGCCGGGGCCAGTCTCGATCCTCCGGTTTGGGACCTTCGCGGTATATTTTCGACGAAGGCGGGACGGATCAACATCGGCGCCAGTTTGCTGTATCTGGCCGGATTCGGGCCGCCCGCCACGACTCCGTTGACGGAGCTAATCATGCTCCAGGCCGGCGAGCAGCGGGATTGCTGGGCGCTGATCGACTCCGAGACGCTCCGCCCGTTCCCGAAGTATTTCCTGACGCCCGGCCTCATCCGCGATCGCGACGATATCCACAATGGCGCTCTCGAATATGAGGCATTCTGGCAAGTCCTCGTGCAGGCGCACTTTACGTCGGCGAAGGCATTCGCGAAGGCGGCGCGGCGCGATGTTGCCTATGTGCATTTGTTCAACGAGCCGGAACAGTATCGCGGGGAAGTGGTTCACCTATCGGGCCGGCTCATTCGGCTGCGCGGCTTTACCGCTCCCGATGAGGCCCGCGCTGCCGGCGTCGCCAATCTCTACGAAGCGTGGATCATGACCGACGCCTACGGCGAGAACCCGATTTGTTTCGCTTTCACCGATCTGCCGCCTGGTCTGAAAGTGGACAACGAGCGCAGATATAATGATGAAGTTAGTTGCGACGGGTATTTCTACAAGCGCTATCGCTATAAAGCTGCCGATAGCAAAAAAGCCAACGAGTTCCGCGATGCGCCGCTGTTGATCGGCCACTCGCTGACGGGCCGATTCGAGACGAAGCCGCCAAGCGAGGAAGCCGAACCTTGGGGACACAATCTCATCTGGGTATTTTTGGGGGTGGTTGGCGGAACGCTTCTGGGGATGATCGCGTTGATGGTTTGGTTCCGCTATCATGATCGGCGCGTGCGCCATCGCCTCCATGCCAGCCGGCACGCGGATTTCGTGCCGCCGTCGGAGGAATGATCGGGTTAGCGATGCTTCGCAGAAGCGTTGGAAAAGTTGCATCTTGAGGGGACTTTGCTCATGTCAACCAATCCCGCGGATAACGGTCGGCAACGGGTCGTCGTGGCGCCCGTGTACATCGAGGACAGCGGCGTTGCCTGGATGCGAATTATCCCCATCTGGATTGCCAGCGCCGTGGTCAATCTTGCCATTGTCGGCCTGGCCGGTTTGCTGTTCTCTTTGTTGAGCAAGGCACAGGCCGGCTCGCTGGACGATCTCGATCAGCAAGTCCAGACCACGCAAGTGGAGGAGCAGCCGAAGGAAGACTTCGACCTGACCAACACCGACATCGGCATGGACAGCGAGACACCGTACAACCTCAATGTCGAGCGCACTGGAGAGGACATCGTGGTTCCCGGCGTTGTCGATCCGACGCAGTCGGTGGGCATCCCAGATGCTCCGGCGGATGCGCCGCGGAGCAATGTGCCTTTGCCGCCGGGCAGCGGCGGCGGCTTGGGTGCGGCGTTGCCGGATCTGGACAATGCCGCGGCTATCGGCGCTATCAACAGCTCTTTCGGCGGCATGGGCGGCAGTTATCTGGGCAATCAGTTCGCCGGCCGCAGCGCCGGCACCAGAGAAAGGATGCTCAACGACCAGGGCGGCAATAACGTCTCCGAAGCGAAAGTGGCCCAGGGACTGCAATGGTTGGCCCTGCATCAGAACCAGGATGGCCGATGGTCGCTGCACGAATTCCATCATCATGCCCGCGAAGAACCGCGGCCCGGCGGCAAGGTCTTCACCTGCAATTGTGAGCCAGGCACCGCCCAGCGAAACGACATCGCCGCCACCGGCTTCGGCTTGCTGCCCTTCCTCGGCGCCGGCATTACCCATAAAGCCGGCAAGCACGCGCAAAAGGACTACACCAAGACCGTTGAGGGCGCCATCAACTGGCTCATCAGCAAGCAGGGCCGGGACGGCTCGTACAGCGAAGATATGTACGCGCATGGCATCGCCGCCATCGCCATGTGCGAAGCCTACGGCCTGACTTCCGATCCGCGCATCAAGATGTCGGCTCAGCGGGCCTTGAATTTTATTGGCTCGGCCCAGGATAGTGCCGGCGGCGGCTGGCGCTATCGACCTCGACAGGCCGGCGATACCTCCGTGACCGGCTGGGAATTGATGGCCCTCAAAAGCGGGCAGATGGCCGGACTGAACGTGCCCAAGAACACCCTCAAGCTGGCCGAGCGCTTCCTCGATTCCGTCGAAGCGGCGGAAAAGGGTTCCTCGGCGGCCGAAAGGGGCGGCACGTTTGCCTATCTGCCCGGCCAGTCGCCCACACTCACGATGACCTCGGTTGGTTTGCTGTGCCGCCAATACAGCGGCGTCGGCCCCAAAAACCCAGCCTTGCAGAACGGCGTGAAGAAACTGCACGATCATCCGCCGGGCAAGAATGAGAACATTTACTATCTCTATTATGCCACGCAGGTCATGCACCACATGCAGGGCGAAAGTTGGCGCTACTGGAACGAAGGGCGCGAGGTCGACGGCAAACTGGTGCATAAAGGGATCCGCGAGTATCTCATCTCCAAGCAGGACAGGGGCACCGACACAAAGTACCCGCATCAAATCGGCAGTTGGGGCGGTTCTCAGGGTGGCCGCATCATGGCGACATCGCTGTCGCTGTTGTGTCTGGAAGTGTACTACCGCCACCTGCCGCTTTATCGCCGCGATGTCGCCGCCGTCAAGGACACGAAATAACGGGCCGCAGAGCGGCCGGACGTGCGTTCCCACGCAGGAGCGTGGGAACGAGAAGGAACTTGAAACTACTGTTACGGTCGCGGCTCTTCGCGCCGCTCAGAGGAGGCAGGCCCGCAAGGCGCACTTGTCAACGACGTATTCGGAAGGCACAATGAAGGGAGGTTTTTTCCTTCCCTCGGTTGCATCCCTCGCATGAATCGGCGCGATTTCCTAGAGCCTCGCCGTCTCGCTTATGATGCCGGATTGGTGCTCGGTGCGGTCGAATCGACTGAGGACGATACCTCGCCGGCGAGTACATATCTTGTCCATCTCCGCCGCCGGGCGATGGCCACCCATTTCGCGATCCTCCTGCCCTTCGGCACGCCTGCCGCTGTCTCGATGAGTGAAGAGGCGTTCGCGTTGCTCGACGTGCTGGAAGAACAGATGACCGTTTACCGCGAGAGCAGCGAAATTAGCCGGCTCAACCGCCGGGCGTTCCGCGGGCCGGTGCGCGTCGAGGACCGGCTGTTCGATTTGCTGGCATTGGCCGAGCGGATTCATCGCGAGACGGAAGGCGCCTACGACATCGCGGCGGGGGCGCTCATCAAGGCGTGGGGCTTTTTCCGAGGACCGCGCCGGGTCCCGGCCGACGCGGAGCGAGAAGCGGCGCGCGAACGGGCCGGCATGCAATGGGTGACGCTGGATGCCCAGCGGCGCAGCGTGTATTATCAAAAGCCGGGAGTGGAGATCAACCTGGGCAGCATCGGCAAGGGATATGCGCTGGACCGCATGGCCGATTTGCTGCGCGAAAAGTGGGGCGTTTCGCGGATTTTGTTGCATGGAGGCACCAGCAGCGTGTACGCTGGAGGGTGCCCCGATGGAGAGGAACTCGGTTGGCAAGTGGCGATCCGGCATCCGTGGGAAGACCGGCGGCTGGCGCGGGTATGGCTGCGCGATCGGGCGCTGGGAACCTCCGCTGCCACGCACCAGCATCTGGAATATAACGGACGAAAGTTGGGACACATACTCGATCCGCGAACGGGCTGGCCGGCTTCGGGCATCGCCAGCGCCTCCGTCCTCGCCCCCAGCGCCGCGGAAGCCGACGCGCTCTCGACCGCCTTCTACGTCGCCGGTGTCGAATGCGCCAAGAGTTATTGCGCCGCCCACCCCAACATCGCGGCCATCCTGCTGCCGGAAGGCGAAGAGGCCGAACCCATCGTGATGGGATTCGCTCCGCATGAGATTATCGTTGAATAAGATTGACAGGCATCATGAATAAACTCACCGCGATTTTTCTGCTTTTGCTGCGCTTGGCGATCGGTTGGCACTTCTTCGCCGAGGGCTACCACAAGCTGGACGGATACTGGCGCGGCCCGACGGAAACGGTTGTGGGCAGGTCGAAGCCGTTCAGCAGCGCCGGCTACTTCCGCGAAGGCACCGGCCCCTTGGCGAAGTTCATCCGCCAGGAAGTCGGCGATCCCGACGAGGAGGCGCTCAAGCTGCTGACGCCGGAGCGCGCCGAATCGCCAAGTGCGCCGCCGCATAAGCGCACGCCGCCTCTGCTCCATCAGGAATGGGGCGATTACGTCCATCGTTTTTGCGATTACTACGGACTCAACGACGAGCAGCGCAAAAAGGCCGAGGATGCGTTGACCAAAACCGAGGATGCCGCGGTGGAGTGGCTGACGCGCACCAAGGTGGACGAGAAGAATTTCAAGGCGAAAACGCAGGAAGGCCGGCTGCCTGTTCCCGTGCGGTTGGAGCAGTACAAGCAAAAGCTCGAAGAATTATCGGAACCGAAACACAGCCATCTGATCTCGATCGGTTCGGACGCCGAATCGGTGCGCCTGCACAATGTCAAATCGGATGTGGTTCGGCTGCGCGTCGGCCTACTCAACGATCTCAACGAATACACACAAGATCTGCGGAAAGAGCTGGAGAAAATCCCGTCCTCCGAGCAAAAGCAAGAGGCGGCGAGCAAGGGCAAGGCGCCCGAGCCACAGCCTCCGGCGGGCGAGAACACCAAGCAAAAGTGGCTCGATTTGGCCACCATGTACGGCCTGACGGTCCTGGGGGCTTGCCTGATCGTCGGCTTATTCACGCGGCTGTCGTGCCTGCTGGCGGCCGGTTTTTTGGTGATGACGTACCTGTGCATGCCGCCGTTTCCCTGGCTGCCTTCGGCGCCCAATAACGAGGGCTTTTATCTCTTTGTCAACAAGAACGTGATTGAATGCCTGGCGCTTCTGGCCCTGGCGACGACGACCAGTGGGCGTTGGCTGGGATTGGATGCGCTGGTTCATTGGATGCTATTTGGAGGCCGACGCCCAACGGCGTGAGGAACTAAACTCGGCGAGCGGGGTCGCGTTAGCGCCCCGAGAACGCCTCCCTCGGGGCGCTAACGCGACCCCGCTCGCCGGATTACTCAGAGTGGGAGAATAACAACATGGCCATCGATTTAACCCCCGAACAACGCGCCGCCGGCAAGGCCAACTTCAATCGCACGGCCGACGGACTGACGCGGCGCGGCTTCATGAAAAGCCTCGCGGCCACCGGAGGCGCCGTCGCCATTGCCGCGCCGGCCGCCTATTTCGGCTACAAGAGCATCGAGGGCAAGCCCGTCAAAGCCGTCCTCATCGGCGGCGGCGACGAGGGCGGCGTTCTCGTCGGCGAACACAATCCGGCCTATCTCGAATTCATCGCCGTCTGCGACATCCGCCCCTCCAACATGAAGCGCATCTTCGAGGGCGATGAGAAGGTCAAGCTCCGCAAAGGATTCAACAAGGTCTACGGCGACCGGGCGAAGAAAATCAAAAAGCTCGACAGCTACGACGCCTTCACGGAAGAATTGCGCAACAACAAGGACATCGAGGCCGTCGTCATCGCGTTGCCCTTGTGCATGCACGCCAAGGCGGCCATCGACGCCATGATGATCGGCAAGGAACGCGGCAAACCGATCCACGTGCTGACCGAGAAGTTGATGGCCTGGAACATCAAGCAGTGCAAGCAGATGATCAGAACGGCCAAGCAGTGCGGCAGCATCCTGTCGGTCGGTCATCAACGGCATTACAGCATGCTCTACGCGCATGCCACGGAAGTTGTCAACGCCGGCGTCCTGGGCGATATTCGCCACATTCGCGCTCTGTGGCATCGCAATTTCTCCTGGCCATTCGACCCCAAATCGGCGCCGGACATGGTCAGCGATAAGGAAGCGACGCCACCGCGCTTCCGCGACGGCTGGTTTCCGCCGATCACCAACCAGGATTACGTCGCTTTGGCCGACAAGAAGGACATGCTCAAAAAGTACGGCTTCGATAATATCGAACAGTTGATCCGCTGGCGTTTGTATCAAGCGACGGGCGGCGGCTTGATGGCGGAGCTGGGCAGCCATCAGCTCGATGCGTGCAGCATCTTCCTGGGCCATGTTCATCCGCTGGCGGTCTCCGGCGTCGGCGTGCGTTCGTTCTTTGGCAAGGACCGCAATGACCGCGACATCGACGATCACGTTTTTGCCACCTATGAGTTCCCCGGCAAGAACTACGCCAAGGACAAGAACGATGTCGTCGTCGTCACCTATTCGTCGATCAGCACCAACAGCTTCGAGAACTACGGCGAGTGCATCATGGGCGATCGCGGCACGTTGATTGTCGAGAAAGAGGAATCGGTAATGTTGTTCCCGGAGAATCAGCCGGGCAAGGTGAAGACGCCGCCGCGCGGCACGGAAGTGGGCGTCGATGCGAAAGGCAAGGGCGAGCCGGTGCTGGAGTCCGGCTCAACCTGGGGCGGCCCCACGGCGTCGGTGACGGGCACTTCGGTCGGCCCCAGCGACAAGACACCCAGCCGTGGCTACCGCGAAGAGATGGAAGATTTCGCCTTCTGCGTCCGCCAGTGGGATCCCAAGCAAGGCTACGAGAAGGACCGGGACGGCAAATACAAGCAGCGCCTGACGCGCTGCCACGGTGAAATAGCGATGGTCGATGCCATCGTCGCCCTCACGGCCAACTACGCCATGCACGAGCATAAACGCGTCGAATTCCAGGACGCCTGGTTCGATGCCGACAAACCCGACGTACCGCCCAGCGACCAAAAAGCCAAAGTCGAAATCGCCTAACAGGCGAACGGCCGGCGTCAGCCGGCTGGTGGGTGACTATGCACACCAGCCGGCTAACGCCGGCCGTTCGCCATCGAGTGCCCTACCATCATGCCGGACCCAGATCGCATTCTCACCACGCTTCGTCGCGCCATTCAGTATTTCCGCGATACACCCGGTCGCCGCGGCCGGGTTGTATCGTTGGACGGAGCGGCCGAGGTGTTTGTCAGCGGTGATTTGCACGGCAATCTGGAGAATTTTCGGCAACTGTTGAATCGGGCTAACCTGGTCCAGAATCCCAAGCGGCATTTCGTGCTTCAGGAAGTCATTCACGGCCCCTATCACTACCCCGTCGGCGGCGATAAATCGCACCAGCTGCTCGATCTGCTGGCGGCGCTCAAGTGCCAGTTTCCCCGGCAGGTGCATTTCTTGCTGGGCAATCATGAATTGGCGCAGTATACGCAGCGGCGCATCGCCAAGGGCGATCTCGATCTCAACCAGTGTTTCCGAGAAGGCGTCGGCACCGCCTACGTCGGCCGAGCGCCGGAAGTGTACGAAGTCTATCGGGAATTGCTGGGCGTCGTGCCGTTGGCACTGCGAACGCCAAACCGCATTCTCTTGAGCCATAGCCTGCCGCCCGCATCGCGCCTGGAAGATTTCGATCCCGCGGCCCTGGAGCGCGATGTTTCCGCCGAGTCTGACCTGGTGCCCGGCGGCTCCGTGCATTCACTCGTTTGGGGCCGGGATACCCGCGCCGAGACGGTCGCCGCTTTCCTGGCCAAGATGGACGCCGATTTGCTCATCAGCGGCCATGTTCCCTGCGATGACGGCTTCGATACGCCCAATGATCGCCAGCTTATTCTCGACAGCCTTGGTTCTCCCGCTTGTTACTGTTTGTTTCCCACCGACCGCCCGCTCACGCTGGCGGATTTGGTCCAAAACGTTCATACCTTGTAATTGCCATGAATGCCGACTTACCCATGACCCGGCCGCCGATGCCGGAAACTCCGCTTGAAGCCCTGGGAGGGCTGATCCGCGAACAGGTCATCATCGAGGACCGCACGTTTGTCATCTCGCGTCCGGGCGAATCGGACCGCCTGCTCGATCATCCCAGCGTGCGCTCCGCCTTCGCCGCCGATGAATACATGCCCTACTGGGCGGACCTGTGGCCGGCGGCGCGCATGCTGGCCAAGGCCATCCTCCGCGAAACCTGGCCCCCCGGACTACGCGCTCTGGAAGTCGGTTGCGGCCTTGGTCTGCCCGGCATCACCGCCCTGGCGATGGGGTTGCGCGTCACGTTTAGCGATTACGATGCCACCGCCCTGCGTTTCGCGGCCGACAATGCTCGCGTGAATGGCTTCCATTCGTTTGATACGCTGCAAATGGATTGGCGCTATCCGCCGGACGACCTGCAATTTCCCCTGCTTCTGGCGTCGGACCTGATCTACGAGATGCGGAACGTCGCGCCCCTCGTCGCCCTCATCCAGAAGATGCTGGAGCCGGGCGGTGTTTGTCTCTTGACCGATCAGGACCGCGTTCCATCGCACGTGCTGCGCGACACGCTGACGGCGGAGGGCTTGCCGTTCACCACCAAAATCATGCGTGCCGGCGAACCCGGCGGCCGGCGTCTCAAGGGCACACTGTACCGCATCACCCGCTCGGCCTGAGCAGACGGCTTTCGATTTCATGGAGTTTTCGGTATGATTTTGCCAGCCCGCAGCGCCCGGCGAGCGGGTTCGCGTTAGCGCCCCGAGAAATTTCCTCGGGGCGCTAACGCGACCCCGCTCGCCGGGCAAATCAGGAAACCGTGGGAAGGAAAACGGTCATGCGATACACGAAAATAGGCAGTTTAGCGATTCTGATGGGCGCGATGGCCCTGACAGCGGCGACGGCCCAAGCGCCGGCGGACAAGACCGCGGCTCGCCCCATCACCTACGTCGATCTGGGCAAGCTTGTGCGGGGCTATCGCGGCAAGGTCGTTGTCGTGGACCTCTGGTCCATCGACTGAATTCCGTGCAAACGAGAATTTCCGCATCTGGTCGAGATGCACAAGAAATACGGCGGCGACGACCTGGTGGCCCTGTCGGTCAGCCTCGACAACCCCAAGGATGAGAAGATCCGCGCCCGAGTCGATAAGTTTCTCCAGGAGAAACAGGCGAGCTTCCCGAACCTGATTGCCGAGGGCGATCCCGATGATTGGTATGGTCGGCTCAAGATCGGTGCCGTCCCCGCGGTTTTTGTCTTTGATCGAGACAATCACCGGGTGAAGAAAATGGCCGGCGAGGAAGTCGATTACAAGGTCGTCGAGTCGGAGGTGGCCAAGTTGCTGAAGAAGTAACTGATAGGTGCGCGGCCCTTAGCGGAG
>DASRBG010000215.1:0-28616 GCA_035653735.1 Gemmataceae bacterium | reverse complement strand
CGTCCCTCACAAGGTGACCGTCCGCCCAGGCGGTGCCCAGGTCGTCGTGTTGAATGCGGTGCCCCACGTCAATGTCGAACTCAAAGTCGTGGACCGCGACGGGAAGCCGAAAGCCGACACTTGGGTCGGTGTAATCTCCTACTATTTTGACGGGAAATACATCCCCGCATCCTTTGATTACTCCCCCCGAACCGACCAGGACGGCCGCGTACTCCTGCAGGTTCCCCACGGAGCTACCCTTGTGCAACTAGGCCGGAACTACGAATCGGCCGATATTTACAGCTTCCGACCGGGGGAAGGTACCAAGATCGACAGATATGGGGGTAGCTACTTATGGATCGAGAAGGCTGAGGCAGACAGGTCTTTCGAGGTGCGCTGGGAGCGGGGAGCCGAAGCTTGGCTCCACGTCACGGCCAAGGATGGTTCTGCCATCAAAAACCTGGAGATACGGGCCCAGAACGGCGATGGGAGCCATGTAATCGTGTTGCCGCGGGGCGAAGGCTTCTTCCAGCTAAAGGGGTCACTCAAAGCCGACCTCCCCGGTACCGTCACGGCAAAGGCGTACGGCTACAAAGAGGCGACGACAACCATCAAACTGCCGGCCGGCGGCCTCAAACGGATCGACATGACCCTGGAGAAGTAGAAGTAAGAACCAATCCGAAAAAACCGGTTTGGTTGGAGGAACCGGGTTTTTCACAGGTTATCCGAGCAACGAAACATGAATAGGTATCTGTTAGCTAGGAACGTAACGCCAGTTTTCTTAGCTCTGATGGTCACGCCGGGCGCGAGATGCGGGGATGCGGTGGACCGGATACAGGTCGGCACCAACGTTCAGGTGAGCGACACACGCAAGGACATCGCCCACTACGAAGTCGTCATTGCTGCGAGTCCGAAAGCGGCCAAAAACCTAGTTGTGGCCTCAATGGCGTCCGCCTCACCGAAGGATCCCGACCTGCACGAGGTCGCCACGTTCACTTCCTGCGACTGCGGCAAGACGTGGAAACTCGCCCGGGTTCAGAACGCACAGGCAAAGAACGAGACCTACGCGGATCCGCACCTTGCCTACGGCGCCGACGGCTCGGTCTACATGGTTACGCTGCGTTGCAATTACAATAGCCTGAAGGGGCGCAATACGGAGTTGGACCGCTCCCAGGATGGCGGAAAAACGTGGGATCCACCTGTACTCTTGCCTTACACCGACCGCCCCTTCTTGGTGACGGATGGGAGCGGCGGTCAGCGCGACGGGCTGATCGCCTGTTTCGCGAACAGCTTTTGGGAACCGGTAGTCGCCGTTTCGCGGAATCGGGGCAAGTCGTTCTCAGCTTGGAAGTCGTTGCTCAAGACGAAGGCGCCGTACGGCATGGGCAACGGAGTAAGGCTTTCGAACGGGACGCTTGTCGTGGCGTACCCGCTAAAGGTGATGGGCGAAAGGCAACCCCTCCCGCTTGGCCTGACCACCGCGCGCTCCACGGATGGCGGCCAATCATATCGCGAGACCCCTATCATTGCTCGATACATTTGCCCCGGCCAATTCGGGTTGCCCAGTCTCGCGGCGGATCCCGCGAGCCTGCCCTACAAGGATCGCCTTTACCTGGTTTGGGCCGAACAGACCCCGAAGGGGCTGCGTGTCTGGCTCTCCCGTTCGCGCGACCGTGGGGAAACGTGGTCCAAGCCGGTCCTGCTCAGCGAACAGTCCGGAGAGGGTGATACCGCGAAGAATTACGATTCCTTCCTGTCGGCCGTGGCGGTCAACAAAGCCGGCGTCGTCGGAGTCATGTGGTACGATTCGCGCGACTTGCCGGCCAAGAGGCAGGGATGGAACATTCGATTCCGCGCCTCGCTCGATGGTGGGGAAACCTGGCTGCCTAGCGTTCGTGTGACCGAAAAGGCGAGCCTGTTCAAGCAAAGACCGGCATATCTATCGACGCGGGCCGGGGACACGGCAGGCTTGGTCGCGGACGGAGACGGAGTCTTCCACGCCGCCTGGGTGGATAACCGCACGGGCGTGCGCCAGATATGGACGGCCGCGATCCGAGTCGGACAGCGGCGGATACCTGTTTCCGACTGAAATCGATTCTCGTCACCGGATCGAGAGAAATCTGCATTGGAAATAAGCGGAGGTACGCCATGCACCCGTGGAGACTCTCTGCGGTGGTCCTTACCTTGACCGCATCATGTTGTATACCCGCGCGGTCGGACGCTGGGGAGGTAAGCTCGACTGCCACCACTCCGAAGTCAGTGGGTTTTGATCGGCACGTCGAAGGACTCATCGGCCGACTGGGCTGCAACGCCGGAACGTGCCACGGCTCGACCAAGGGCAAGGGAGGACTCCGTCTTAGCCTCTTTGGCGCCGACCCGGCCAAGGACCACGCGACGCTGCTCGAGGGGGGCCGCATCGATAGGGATAGTCCCGCGGAGAGCCTGCTGCTCCGCAAGCCCATTGGCCAGGTGAAGCACGGCGGCGGCCGGCGGATAGAAACTGGGTCGTGGGAATTCCAGGTGGTTCTCCGCTGGATCGAGCAAGGGGCCAAACGCGGCCAGGGCGCCTCCGTTCGCCAGCTGATCGTGACTCCCACCGAAGTGCGCCTGACCGGGCCGGGCGGAGGGGGCGACCTGCGCGCGACGGCCGAATTCAGCGATGGCACGCATGAGGACGTGACCGCCTTCTGCACATTCCGCTCTGCCGATGAAGAAGTAGTTGACGTGAGCGGCAACGGTCACGTTCAGGGGCGACGACCCGGGGCTGCCGCCGTCGTCGTCGGCTATGGCGCGTCGTGGGCCTCTGCCACCGTGCTCGTGCCGCGCCAGGTTTCCGCCGACTTCGTCTATCCCGATGTGCCGGCGACGAATTTCATCGACCGCCTTGTCCTCGACCGCCTGCGGTCCCTCAACGTCGTCCCCTCATCTACATGCACCGACGAAGAATTCCTGCGCCGGCTGACGATCGATGTCACCGCGAGCCTACCCACACCCAAGGAGGTACGAGAGTTCCTGGCCGACAAGGATCCCGACAAGCGTGCCAAGAAGATCGATCAGCTGCTGTCCAGCCCACGGCACGCGGCTCTATGGGCGACCAAATTCTGCGACTGGACGGCTTGCGATGTCAACACGCTTGGCGAGCCTCGAGATCTGCGTTTGTCAAAGGCGCGGATGTGGCGCGACTGGTTCCAAAAACGCCTGTCCGAGAATATATCTTGCGACCGAATCGTCCGAGGGGTGCTGTGCGGCACGACCCGCGGTGGGCAGAAGGTTTCGACGTGGCTGCCGAGTGAAATCGCCCGGCTCCAGGCGGCCCGGAACCGTGGCACAGACCCCGGCTACGCCGACCGGCCGTTTCTGGACCTGTATTGGCAGCGGTCGGCCGGTGGTGTCCCATTCTCTCCGGAGCGCCTTGCAGAAGTGACGGCTTCTGCCTTTCTGGGCCTGCGGCTCCAGTGTGCCCAGTGCCATCGCCACCCTACCGGCCGCTGGACCCAGACCGATTACCGAGCCTTCGCCAATGTCTTCGCCCGCGTCCGTCTCGGCCAATCGCCCGACTTGCGGGCGGCCATGGTCGATTTCCTGGAGGCTCGGCGGGCCAACAAACAATCCGGCGACCCAGTGCCGCGGGTGCAGGAGGTCTACCTGGAGGACAGCAAGGAGCGCTACCTCTGGGACCCAATGACAAGCGAGTTGTTGTCGCCAAGGGCACCGGGCGGGCCGACACTGGACGACACGGGGGACAGTCGGGAGGCGCTGGTCGCCTGGATGACCTCCCCGCGCAACCCGTACTTCGCGCGGAACTTCGCCAACCGGGTCTGGCAGCACTACTTCGGCCGTGGGTTAGTCGAACCGGTGGACGACTTCTCGGACTCCCACCCGCCGATACACTCGGAGTTGCTCGACGCCCTCGCAGCCGACTTTGTCGCCGGCAACTTTGACCTCCGTCGCCTGGAACGAGTGGTTCTTAACTCCCGGACTTATCAGCTTTCTCTCGCCGCCAACGCGACCAACAAGGAGGATCGATCCGGTTTCGCCCGCTTCCAACCGCGTCGTCCAATGGCGGAAGTGGTGGCCGACCTGCTACACGATGCCCTCGGGGTGGCGCCAGACTTTCGCCCGGACGCCCCGGCTGGCGTGCGGGCGGTGGAGGTGGCGACTAGCCGGCCCCAGAACCCCTTCTTGGCTCGGCTGGCCCGGACATACGGGCGCCCCGAGCGGTCACAGTTGTGCGACTGCGAGCGGAGGTCCCAGCCGACGATGGCCGAAAGCTTGCTGCTGATGTGCGATCCGACTCTGTTGGACCTCACGGGCCGAGGCCGCGTGGCCGAGTTGGTACGGAGCGACCTCTCCGTCGAACAGGAAATCGAGGAACTGTACCTGGGCGTCCTGTCGAGGAGGCCCCGCCCGAACGAACGGGAAGCCGCCGAGGATTACCTCCGCGGTAAGCCAAACCGTGCCGACGGGCTACAAGGACTGTTGTGGGCGCTGGTCAACACGCGCGAATTCATCCTGGTCCATTAACCGGTCCCATGCAGGGACTTGAAGCGAGGGGAGATCATGCGAATATCGGCATCGAGCGGACGGGGAGGGTGTGACCGCCGGGCGTTTTTGAGAATCGGCTCGGCCGGTCTGCTGGGCTTGACGCTGCCCAAGATGCTCCAGCTGGAAGGGGAGGGGGCAACCCGCATGACGGGCGGCACCCACGAGCGAGCGACCGGGGTCATCCTCATCTGGTTGCAAGGCGGTCCGTCCACCATCGACATGTGGGACATGAAACCCGAGGCGCCGGAGGAAGTGCGTGGAACATTTCGGCCGGTGGCGACAGCGTTGCAGGCGTGCAGGTCTGCGAGCACTTGCCACGGCTGGCCCAGATCCTGAACCGGGTGACGCTGGTCCGCTCGCTCCACCATGTGATCAACGATCATGGAGCCGGCGCAAAATACGTCCTCACGGGGCGGTTGCCATCCGCCACGGCGGAGGCCCCCTCACTAGGCTCCCTGGCTGCCGCACTGCTCCCCCCGGCCGACGGAATCCCCGCCTTCATCACTGTAGGTTTGGGGTCATCGATCGGCGCAGGCCAGTTGGGGCCGGCCTACGGGCCACTCCGCGTCGATCTGCAGGCAGGCCCGCCGCAGCTGGAGGGGTTGACCCTGCCGAAAATCTTCCCCGTCGCCGCACTGGAGGACCGCGAGCGGCTCCGGCGACGGCTGGACCAGTCGCTCGCAGAGCTAGATAGCTCCGGCTTGCCCGCCGAGTTGGACCGCTTTCAGCAGCAGGCGTTGGACATCCTCCGCGCGGATAAGACGCGCCGGGCGCTCGATGTCGGCGCCGAGCGTCCGGCCGTGCAAGCGGAGTACGGCTATTCCACGGTCGGCCGAGGGGCCTTAGCCGCGTGCCGGCTCATCGAGGCGGGGGCTCGCTTCGTGACGCTTGGGACTGGGGACTGGGACACCCACGGCTCCTCGCATTTCCGCAATCTGCGCGATGAGCTGCTGCCGTCTCTGGACCAGGCTCTGTCGGCTCTGATCACGGACCTGGATCGCCGCGGGCTGCTGGCACGCACGATCGTCTACTGTGTTGGAGAATTCGGACGGACGCCGCGGCTGAACGTGGCCGGCGGACGGGACCACTGGCCAGGCTCGATGGCGACGATCCTGGCCGGGGGTGGCTTCCAGCGCGGGTACGTGCACGGGGCGACGGATCGGCTGGGGACGGAACCGCGCCTCAACCCCTGTACGCCCCAGGACGTGGCGGCAACCATATTCCACCGCCTGGGTTTTGAACCGACGCACCGGCTGGCGACCCTGCGCGACGCCTCGGTTTTCCCCGAAGGACGCGTCTTGAAACCCTTGCTGACCACCTAATGATGCGAACGTTCCTTGTCCACAGGCGCGGCAACGATGGCCTTGAAGAAACCGGCAGAAGGCGTCTGCGAGATAAAGCGGCTGTTCGTCCGCAACCAATCCAAATAGACCAATGCTATGGGCTGCCTGCCAGTGCGTGCTACCGAACGGCCAGGGTGCGGAAGACGCCCTTTTTAGCGTGTTAAGGAGCTAATTGCCGATGGTAGACCTGATTGGCTGGTCTGGAGCCATTCTACTCTTAATCGCCTATGCGCTTGTGTCTGTGAAATACGTAGGCGGCACCAGCGTTGGATACCAGCTTCTCAACATCGTGGGAGCTGTATTGTTGATCGTCAATTCGTCGTACTACGGTGCATACCCTTCCGCAATCCTTAACCTGATCTGGGCAGCGATTGCATTCATTGCAATCATACGAAAGCGGAAGGCTGGAGTTGTTACAGAACGGACATCGCATGAAGTCTGACAGAACGCTTGTGGACGTAAGTCACGTTGTCGAACACGGGATGGTAACCTACAAGGGCCTGCCAGCACCGTTAATCTGCGACTTTCTCAGTCGGCAACAATCCCAGTCGCACTACGCTCCGGGCGTCGAGTTCCAGATCGGCAAGATCGAAATGGTCGCCAACACCGGCACTTATCTGGACTCGCCGTTCCACCGCTTCGCCACCGGCAAGGACTTGTCGGAGCTGCCCCTGGAACGCCTGGCGAACCTTGAAGGAGCGGTGATCCGTATAGGCCAATCGCATGGTCGGGCCATCGACCGGCAGTTCTTCGAGGGTCATGACCTGCGCGGCAAGGCGGTCCTGGTGCAGACCGGCTGGGACCGGAACTGGCGAACGGACCAGTATTTTGAAGGCCATCCGTTTCTGACACGAGACGCAGCCGATTATCTTATCGACGCAGGCGCGGCCCTTGTGGGCATCGACTCGCTAAACATCGATGACACCGACGACTTGAGCCGTCCCGTGCATTCCCTGCTGCTCGGTGCCGAACTCCCGATTGTCGAACACTTGCGAGGGTTGAGCCAGCTTCCTGATGCCGAGTTCCGTTTCTTCGCTGTGCCAGTCAAGGTCAAGAACTTTGGGACCTTTCCAGTGCGAGCCTTCGGACTCGTGCAGGGATCTGCATAACAACCGACAACTCGCCGGTGACGAAGGAGGATTCGGAAGTAGATTCCTGGTTCACAGACAGAAGTTCCGCTCCCATCCACAATTTCGGGCAATGGTTGACAACAGCAACGGCTGCCGCTGCCGGCACAGTTTGAGCTGGACGCGATAAACAAATACGATTCCAGCTGGCGAAACGGATCGATTAAACGTAGCCATAATGATGGTTGACCGTTTGGAGTCCACGTCAAGAACAGGGCTTTTCCGCCGGTAGCGAGAACCCGCGCCGCACATTCGTCGTATCATGAATTGCGGTCTTAGCCGGGAGGCGATAAACTATCCTATGGTGCGGAAGACTCCTGCCCAACCTCGCTCGCCCTTGGCTTGCCCTGGTTTCAGCGACGAGCACTTGGCTTTGGGTAACCGCGCACCGGCCGACATCATGGACAAAACCAACCTCGATCCCACGCAACCGCTCCCTGGCATGCCCGGCGATCTGTTGCATGAAGTGCGTACGCTCGGCGACTACCGGCTGCTGCGCCGGCTCGGCGAAGGCGGCATGGGGGCGGTCTATCTCGGCTATCACGAGGGCAGGGATCAGCAAGTCGCCATCAAGGTGCTCGCCGATCATCTGGCCAGTAACCAGGCTTACGTCGATCGCTTTTACCGCGAAGCCAAAAGCGGCGCTCTGCTCAACCATCCCAATATCGTCCGTACCCTCGGAGTTGGTCAGGATCAGGCCACCTCCTTGTATTATCTTGTCCTGGAGTTTGTCGATGGCCAATCCGCGCAGGCTCTTTTGGACAAGCAGGGCCGGCTAGCATTGGGTGACGCGGTCCACATCGCTTTGGACGTGGCCCGCGCTTTGGAGCATGCTCATTCGCGGAGCATCGTCCACCGCGATATCAAGCCGGACAATATCCTCATTACCCGTTCCGGCGTGTCGAAATTGGTCGATCTCGGTCTGGCGCGGCGCATCGATGAGGCGAGCCACCTCACCGCGGCCCGACAGGGTTTCGGCACCACTTATTACATGCCCTACGAGCAGGCCATCAACGCCAAGTACGCCGACGGCCGCAGCGACATTTACGCTCTGGGTGCGACCCTCTATCATCTCGTGACCGGAAGTGTTCCGTTCGCTGGCGACAATCACCTGGAAGTCGTCGAGAAGAAGAATCAGGGCGACTTCATGCCGGCCAGCGCGCTCAACGCGACCGTACCGCCGGTTCTCGATCACATCCTGAGCCGCATGTTGGCCCGCGATCCGCGTGATCGTTACCAGACCGCGAGCGAATTGATCGTTGATCTGGAGCGGTCCCGGCTGGCCGCCCCGGTGCCGACGTTCGCCGATCCAAACCAGGCCTTGCAAGATCCGTGGGTGCAACAGTGTCTAACCACATCGGCGGAGCCGACGCGACTCGATCCCGAGATGCCGCCGTTGCCTTCGACCTCCACGGCTGAGCCGGCGCCCCAAACGCAGAGCGATGGCTTCTGGATCCTGCGCTATCGCAATCAGGCTGGGAAACTGTGCCGAGCGCAGGCGAGCACGGAGCAGATCGTCGTGCGTCTGCGCCATGGCCGGCTGTCCGCCAAGGTCGAGGCGCGCCATGCTTGTGGCAAGGATTATCATCCTCTCTCGTTCTACCCGGAATTCAAGAATATCGCACCGTCCCGTCCGCCGCAAAAGCAGCCATCGAAAGTCGAGTCGGAGCCAATCATTGCCGCTCGGCCGCGGTTCGTCGCACAGCCTTGGTACCGAGGGCACATCCTCTTTTTTGGGATCGGCACCACCGTGCTGCTTCTCTGCTTGGCTGCGCTCTACTTTTTTCTGCACGGTTGAGAAAAGGGCGATCATCACTCAGCAGTCGTTTTCTCGGATTCTCATGGCAGCCGTACGGAGTCAATCTGTGCTGGGGGACGTTCTTCACCGAGGGACCGTTTGACCAATCGACAGAACAGGATGATTCCATATATGATGGGAAAGTTCTGTCTCGATCCTCACCTTTGAACGCGGAGTAGCCATGTATCCCATGCCCTACACCTCACGCACCGTCCGATGGGTCCGCGCCGGCTTGGGCTGTGTTTTTCTGTTGCTCGTCTCATTGACTGTCGCCTATTCGCAACTACCGCAAGGTGTAGAGAAAAAGGCGGAGGAGAAGAAGGGAATGGAGATGCCCAAGCAAAAGGCGTCTCACACGCTTGTCAAACTGCCGGCGGAAGCGGGAGCAGTGGAGGTTGCTTTCGTGGACGGCAGTAATCTGAAAATGGTGCTGCGCGAGGAAAAGATCGCATTAGATACGCCGCATGGCAAGCTGCATATCGCCGTTTCGGATATTCAACGCATCGAATTCGCAACAAGATTATCCGACGAGGACGCCAAACAAATCAAGAAATCGATTTCGGATCTCGGAAGTGATGACTACCAAAAGCGCGAGGCCGCGAGCGCTCAACTCCTCAAGTTACGCGAGAAGGCGTATCCGGCACTGCTCCGCGCAGCCGGACAGAACGATCCGGAAACGGTACGCCGTGCTCAGGAACTTATTCAGCAAATCTCCAGTAATGTTCCCGCCGACCGATTGACCGTTCGGCCAAAGGATGTGGTTTACACGTCCGACTCGATGATTGCCGGCCGTATCGAGGGGGCAGCGTTCGCAGCGCACACATCGCAATTCGGCTCTGTGCAACTCAGGCTCACCGATGCGCTAAGCCTGCGATCTCAGGCAATACAAGCGGATTCAACTCCGCCGTCGGGGATGTGGCCGGCGCCGAATCCTAATTGGCGTGGAGGGATGGGAGGAATGATGCAGCCAGCGGGCGGCATCGCACCAGCCATGCCGATGGGGAATTTCCCAGGAATGGTTCCACAGGCTGGTCGTCCTATGCCCAAAATGGATATGCCCAAAATGGAGAGGTAAAAATGAACGAAAGAAGGGTCATCTCTCCTCATTCGGTCATGCGATATGGCCCTTTCTCGCTGTCGTACCAATTCTAATCCAGCACGCTAACTGGAAAAATGCGCGAAGTTCAGCGCGGCTATCACGACCTCGGCTGCGTTCACGTTGATATAAAGGGCCAAGAGAAGGGCTGTTTTCCGCTCCCGCATCTTGCACAATTCTCTCAGCTTTGCAATGATGTCGGCCATCCGCGAGGCGCTGCTCTCGTCCGGACAGTCCGGACAGCGCGTTCCCGACAACCGCGAGACACTCTCATGGACGACTTATCGCACACTGGCTTATCGTACGCTCACGGCACGAGCTTGACGCCGTTGCTCGGTCAAACCATCGGCGATAACTTGCGCGATACGGTTTCACGACATGGCGACGCCGAAGCGCTCATGGTACGTTCCCAGAACTATCGCGCCACGTATCGGCAGTTGTGGGACGCGACTACCGACGCGGCGCGTGGGCTGCTCGCTCTCGGCGTTGCTGCCGGGGACCGTGTCGGCATCTGGGCGACAAATTGCCATGAATGGGTCGTGATCCAATACGCGACCGCCCGCATCGGCGCCATTCTCGTCAATATCAATCCGGCCTATCAAGTGAATGAGCTGGAATATGTTCTGCGACAATCGGGTATCAATGTATTGCTGCATGGACGCGGCTACCGCAACGTCGTTTATGCCCCCATGCTCGAAGCCGTGCGGCCGCGCTGCCCCGATTTACAGCATGCCCTGTCGCTGGAGTCCGATTGGGACGGCTTGTTTCGTTCGGGGCAGACAGTGAACATCGCCGAATTGGAGCGTCGTGAGGCTGTATTGCAGTGCGACGATCCGATCAACATCCAGTACACATCCGGCACCACCGGCTCGCCCAAGGGCGCGACGCTGACGCATCACAACATCCTCAACAACGGCTACCTCATCGGCCTGGCCTTGGGGTACACCGCACACGATCGTGTTGCCATTCCGGTCCCTCTCTATCATTGTTTCGGCATGGTTCTCGGTAATCTCGCCTGCACGGCGCATGGATCTTGCATGATTTATCCCAGCGAATGCTTCAACGCGGCCGCTGCTCTGCAAACGATTGACGCCGAGCGCTGTACTTCGCTGTATGGCGTACCAACCATGTTCCGTGCCATTCTGGACCATCCCGATTTTGAACGATTCGATTGCACCTCGCTGCGAACCGGCATCATGGCCGGCGCTCCTTGTCCCATCGAGCTGATGAAGCAAGTCGTCGAGCGACTGCACATGCCGCAAGTGGCCATCGGCTACGGCATGACGGAAACATCGCCTATTTCCACTTTAAGCGCTCTCGATGATCCGTTAGATCGCCGTGTCAGTACGGTAGGGCGTGTGCAACCGCATTTGGAGATCAGCGTGCGCGATCCAGCGACGAAGAGGATCGTGCCGCACGGCACGGCAGGGGAATTCTGCACGCGCGGATACAGCGTGATGCGCGGCTACTGGAACGACGAGGCGGCAACGAACGCTGCCATCGATGCGGCCCGATGGATGCACTCGGGCGACCTCGCCGTCATGGAGGAGTCCGGCTATGTTCACATCGTTGGCCGCCTCAAGGACATGATTATCCGCGGCGGCGAGAACATCTCCCCGCGCGAAATCGAGGAAGTGCTGGTGACCCACGCGGATGTCAGCGAGGCGCAGGTGATCGGCGTGCCCAGTCATAAATATGGCGAGGAAGTGATGGCCTGGATTCGCCCGCGCCCCGGTGCATCGCCAACCGAGCAGGAGCTGACAGCTCATTGTCGTTCGCGATTGGCCGGGTTCAAAGTGCCGCGCTACTGGCGCTTCGTCGAAACCTTCCCGATGACCGTGACCGGCAAAATTCAGAAATACCGCCTACGGCAGATGGCCATCGAGCTGCTCAACCTGCGATCGGCTGCGGAAGAAAAGACGGCTTGAGGCGGCGGTTGGGTATTCTGGCACTCTGCGGTCTGCGAAGGTAAAATGCTCTTGGAGTTCTCTCTTTCCAATTCACGGAGGTTTTATGCCCCGCGTTGAAGCCGTTCGTGCTGAGATCCAGCGATTGCTCCATTCCGTACCATTCCGCCCATTCGCTTTGGCGATGGAAAACGGCGAGCGAGTGATTATTGAGCATCCGGAGAACATCGCTTTCGATCCCGCTCCCGCCGATGGGACCGGAGGGTCCGAGGATTTCTATGTGATTTCCAATCGGCTGCGTCTATTCAGCACTTTTGCCGCAGTCACGAGTGTGACCCTTGTAGACCGAGGTGAACTGGCCGGGTAGGCGTTTCAGCTGTCATAGCCATTCTCGTTTGGCGCCCTTTGGTGTACTGCGGTGCGGGAATGAGCCGCTCGCCTTGCATCGCCGCAGCCGCGCTCGCCAATGTTCAGGGTTGCTCAGCCGACGAAGCACTGACGCGTGTGGCTAGATCCGGGGCGGTGGATGTGATGCCCGGATTATGGGCCGAAGTCAAGCGGTGTATCACTTCCACGGGGAAAGGCCCCTGCTTGAAGGATCCGTGAGGCGAGGGTAATCTAGGACTACCGGCTGGAATCCGCGGATATGCTGCCCTCAGATTGGCTGGGGGTGGGCAGTTCGGCGGCCGGTGGGAGTCCGCGACACGATGTTCGTACGCTCCACGTCGCTGGCCGTTGTGTCGTTGCTTCTCCTCAGAGCCGGCGTGGTCCACGGGGCGGACTCGAAATCACCGCCAACCGATCTGTACGGCGATCCACTGCCGCCCGGAGTCGTAGCACGTTTAGGCACGATTCGACTGCGGCACGCCGATGCCGATGTTGTGTTCTCTCAAAGCGGCAAACGCTTAATCTCGTGCGGCGCAGATGGCGAAGTTCGCGTCTGGAATGCGGCCGATGGCAAGCTGGTGCAGCGCTCGTGTCTGGAATGTGGAACACGGCGATATAGTCGGGTGATCCTCTCTCCGGGCGGCTCGAAAGTGGCGGCTGTGCAGGGTGGCCATTTGATTCTGCATGATGCTGAGACCGGCATGGACCGCGGGCAAATTGACATTGTCGAGAGAGCGCTGGTGAGATTCTCCCCTGATGGCGCTGCCCTCGTCGTCGAGGTCGGAGCGGAGGACGGCTCGCGCCACCTTGCGATTTGGGACGTTGAGAGGGTCAAAAAACGTCAAAAGCTGGCGGACGTTTCCCTGGCGTGCGAGGTAATCGAGTGCGCCTTTTCTCGAGGCGGCAAGCGTTTGGCCGGGTTCACTTCCGAGCGAGATAAAATCTTCTTCTGGGATGCTCAAACTGGCCAATTGCTGGACCAAAAAGAGGCTGGCGGCGATCGCACAGTCGAAGCGCTGGCTTTCTCACCCGACGGCAAAACGCTGGCGGTCGGTTGGGGACCGGCTTGGAGCGAGCCGGCCCAGGTTCAGCTACTGGATGCGGCAACCTATCGCACAAAGACCGTCCTTCCAGTGCCGCTCAACATCCAGCCCAAAATCTTCGGCAAGCTCGCGTTTTCCCCCGATGGCCGGTTATTGGCTGGGAGCTACGCGAACGATCGACGAGGCTTACATGGGATCCTACTTTGGGATGTTGCCAGTGCAAAGATGCCGAAGCATTTGCCCGAGAGACGTTATGCGACGTTCACATTTTCACCGGACGGGAAGACGCTGGCCTGTCACGATCCAACCGGGAGCGCCATTCGATTGTGGGGCTCATCCACGGGCCGTCAGCGGTTCGATTACCCCCAATACGATCGGCCCGCCAAGACAATAGTCGGATCGCCGAACGGAAAGCTCATCGCAGCCGAGGCAGGCGATGAAATCTATCTTTGGGATGCGGTCAAGGGACAATTTCTGCGTTCTCTGAAACAAGAGTCCGCTTCCCCTGCCCGGTGCCTATTTTTGCCCGATAATGAACGGATGATCTGCATCGAGCCAGGAAACTCTCCCGCTCTTCAAGAATGGGAGTTCGCTAGCGGCAAGAAACGTCGGCGCTTCGAGTTCCCCGCTCCGTTTCGCGTTGTCCACGGCCTGGGAATTTCCGCTGATGGGAAGCGATTGGCCGGGGTTGTCTCAAATGGCGAGGATGTAACGCGGACCACGCAGTTGTTCATCTGGGATGCGTCCACGGCAGAGCGGCTGAATCAGCGTCCGTTCAAATGCGACGGCCGCGTCGGCGCTCATTTCGCCCTCCCGACCGTGCCTGTTCAGACGCCGATGACCTTCGCTCCGGACGGCGAAGCCGTACTTCGCATGTGGAACGAGAAGACGCTACAGCCCGGAGAGGAAGACTATTGGCGCGGTCTTCGGTTAGGCTTGGAGGATGTTGCTACAGGACTGTTGGTGGCGGAATTGCCGAAAGGCGTAGGGCTGCCGGTAGTCTTCTCGCCGAACGGCCGCTTGCTTGCGGCGCCGGTTTTTGCTGGCATTTCCACACCTGGGCATTCCGATTCCCTCAAGGGGTTATCGTTGATTGAGGCGGCCTCCGGCGAGGAGCTTTTTCCCATCGAGCCGGGAGAATTCGATTACTTCGCTTTCACGCCGGAGGGGGACGGATTGCTCGCGGTCAACAAGAATGGCGTTCGCGTTTGGGACACGGAGACAGCCCGGCTCCTGCACGAGATGAAATGGCCGGATAGCGTCGGAATTGTGCATGGCGAGGCGAAAATCCATGCACTGGCCGTCTTGCCGGGCGGACGGCTCGCGACAGCCATGAAGGATGGCGACATTCTCGTCTGGGATTTGTCCGCCGAGAAGTGGCCGAGGCCGAAATTGGACATCGAGCGCAAGCCCTTGGAGGCACTTTGGGCCGATCTGCTGCGCGACCCGCGCACCGCCCAAAAAGCCGTCCGCGCCTTGGCAGCAGAGCCGGAGCCGGCCGTTGCTTTCCTCATCAAGCGCCTGCCGCCATTGGTCATCGATCGCGCCGAGATCGACAAGTTGTTGGCCGATCTCGATAGCGATTCGTTCTCGGCGCGCGAGACGGCAAATCGCAATTTAGCTCGGCTACGCGATCGGGTCATGCCGAGGTTACGGCAAGTGCTGCAAGAAAAGCCCTCGCTGGAATTGCGTCTGCGGATCGAAGCCCTTCTCGCCGAGCCGAAGCGTTTGCCGACAGACTCGGTGCGAGTCCTCCGAGCGATCGACGTTCTAGAGCACATTGGCACACCGGAGGCACGGCGAATCCTGGTCAAACTCACCACTAGCGCGGCGACAGTGGAAGCGCGCATGGCGCAAACGGCGCTGCTCCGGATGCACCAGCGCGACGCCTCGGCGAAGAAGGGTTTCGCGCCTTGAGTTGGGTCGGAAACGAATGAGCCGCAGACACGCGCTGCGAAAGCGGCGCCCGAACGTCTAAAATAGCGAGGATGCCGGATTGCTCATCGCTCGGGCTTCCGGCTCGATGGGAGTGCCACGAAGGAACCGATTGCTGTGATTTTCAAGATTCTCCTCCTCGTCGTCGTTTTCGCGATTACACTGGCGCTGTGCCTGTGGCTGATCCTGGGTAACGGGCCGAGGCGGCATCGGGCTTTTCGGCAGGCGCGGCGACTGCTCGATGAGAGCAAATGGAAGGAAGCCCTCGATATCCTTACGGCTCTCAGCGAGGAAAAGAGCCTGTCGCCAGTGTGGCAGGATCGAATTCGCGCCCTTTCCGGCGAGTGTCATCAGTTAGCCGCCGATCAGCTGCTCAAAGAGAAAGAATTCGAGGAAGCCCTGAGCCACTCACTCGAAGCCGGCGCTCGGCTTGGCCTGGATTTAGCCGAGCAGCGCGGCCGAGTCGTCGAGGCGATGCTGGCCGAGGCACGGCGATTGTATTCGCGCGGCACGGAAGAGAAGGAAATGCAGGCGGTTCTCGGCTTGCTTGATCGCATCTTCGCTGTGCAAACGCCGTGTGCGGAGGCATCGTTCTGGCAAGGACTGTGCCGGATTCGCCAGGGAAAGATTGAGGAAGCGATGGCGGCACTGACCGCGGCTCATGAGCAGGTCGGGCGTCCCCAAGCAGACCGGCGGGACGCCGGTCCCACTGCGGTCATGGATCCCGCGTTCTATCTCGGTCTGCTTCTGCACCGCCAGGGCAGAACGCAGGAGAGCCTGCGCTATCTCGCCGAGGCCAACCGCGTTGATTCCAGCTGCCCGTTTGTAACGTGTCAGATGGGAATTTCCCTAGTGGCGGCGGGCGGCGACAGCGGATTGGCCCTGCGTGCCTTGCAGCGGGCGCTGGGGCCGCGCGGCCTTGGATTATGGGCGGAGCGCCCGGATCGTGCCTGGTTTGAGGCATTTCCAGAAGGAAAATCCTACGTCCGCCGGTTCGCGGCCAAACATACCTATGTCTGCCCCATTCTAGGCCCCGACCTGACTCTCCTCACACGGCAAGGTCAGTTCGCCCAGGCCCAGGCGCACTATCGGCACGGCGATTTTTCGGAATCGGCCGAGTTGTTCGCCAAGCTGTTGCAAGACAGTCCGCCGACCGTGCCGCTCCTGCGCGGGCTGGGTTTGGCCCTGGCGCGGTGCGAGCGCTACGACCAGGCATACAAACACCTGCGCATCGCCCTTGAGCAAGAGGAGCCGAAAGATCCCTTCACGGCCGGCTATCTCGCCTTGTGCGGTGCATTGGGCAAACCTACCAATGCCGACGATAAGCCCCGCAACGTTGCCTGGGCGATTCGCTTGATGGCTCGCTATCCGGTCATGGGCAATGCCGAATGGGCCGGCCTTCTCAGCGCCGTCCATGCGGAGGCGCGGCAGCTAAATATGGCTGTCGGCATGGATGAGCAACTGCAATTGTGCGATGTGTTGGCCTCCGTGAATGCCACCGATCCGCGGGCGGCTGAGGCTTATGCGCATCTCGCCGCCACTTACCCGGACGGATTAAAACCGAAGCATGCCTTCCTTTATGCAAGGGCGGCGACAATGGCGCATTCCGTTGCGGGCGCTTCAGGCTGGCAGGTGGATCCGAAAATCGATCTCGATCTGTTCGCTCGTGCCTTTGTTGAGTCGGCGGCGGCGCGAGCGTTCTTTGCGGAGCACGAGTGGAACTTTGACGATGTCGAGTACACATACCTCGAACGCAGCGCCGCCGACAACCCCGGACAGTTCCCTCGTGTTCTCGGCGCTGAGTACGCCGCTCGCGGCGAATCGTTTCTGATGGAAAGGTCGCGCCGCGAAGAGGAGTCCGGCCGCGATGATCCGGCGAGGATCTGCGTCGAAGTCTTGTTGCGCCTGGCTCCGGCGAATATCCAAGGACACGATCGATTGGCTTATCTGCACTACCGTCGGGGCGATAGGGACCGCGCCGTCTCTCTGCTGTCGGGCTGGCATCGCTTGGCGCCGAACGATCACTGGCCGCTCGTGCGGCAAGCGATCATCGAGCAGGAACGCGGAAACGCTCAACGCCGCGCCGAAGCGATCGATCGCGCACTGGGTCTGACACGAGGACCCGTGCGTGCTGCCATCGCCTTTCTCGGAGCACGGCTGGCGTTGCGCGAGTTTTTTGGAAGCAAGCGAGCCGCCGGCCTTAGTGAACAGTTGAGCGAACCCCACCCGAACGGTCGCGGCGCGGATAAGTCGTCGCTGGCGCAATCGTTGACTCTGCTGGAGACATGCCTGCGTGAAGACCCCAAGCACACCGACGCGCTATGGTGCCTGGCGGCGGTGCGTTCGGTGTTGGGAGATCATGAGGGTTTGGCTCGGCAAGCGCCGGAGATGAATCGACCATCCGTGCAGGACGCGCGTTTCCATTACCTTGGGGCCGTCTGTCATTTGGCCGCGAAACAATTCTATACGGTTGTGGAACTGAGCCAGCGGGCGGCGTCGGATGAATCGCTGGCAGTCGAGAGCCGATTCTTGATGGCCTGGGCGTATCTGCACCAGGACAATCTCTCGGCCGCCCAGCAGGCGCTGCAAAAAGTGGCGGCCGTAGACAAGAGTCCCTCCGCCGTGTACGCGCGCGCGCTGCTTGGTCGATTGCAGCTCGGCCGCGATGCCTACGATGATGCGATCACGTGGTGGAGCAGCGTTGATGCACAGCGGCGCAGGGAATGGCAGATCGATGAACCGTTGCGACAAACGGTTCTACTATCGGGATTGCTGGCCTATGAGGACGGACGATTCGAGCAAGCGGCGGATCGTTTCCGAGAGGCGGGTAAGCTCGGCCTGCGCGATCGCCGACTCGGGCCGCTATTGACGCTTGCTCTGGTGCGAGCGGGGCAACGATTATTGTACGAAGAAGCGAACCACGAAATACACGAAAAAAAGAAAGAATAAAAAGAGTCTAAAAATCCGCCAAGCGCTAAGTTGCGGATTGTTCGTGTCATTTGTGTCATTTGTGTCCTTTGTGTCCTTTGTGCCGGCTATGGAGGTAGAGTCCATGCCCAACGCGATTCCTATCGCCAAAACGGATTCGTCGCGTCACGGAGAAGCGGCGCAGCTGCTCGAACGTGCCGTTCAGGCCGGCTGTCAGGATGCCAACGTTTTGTACATGCTGGCGATGGCCCACAAGCGCCAGGGCAAACTCAACGAAGCCCGCAACGCTCTCCGCAAGATACAGCGCCCCGACGCCAATATTATCCTGCAAATGGGGCTGCTTTCGCTGCAAGAGAATCAGCTTGCCCAAGCCGAAGACGAACTCGCGCGCGCCTGGCAGCTGGACCCGCGGTCTTACGAGATCTGCTACAACCTCCTGCTTACGCGACTGACGCTGGGCAAGGTGGAAGATTGCCTGGCGCTCATCCCGAATGCCCTCGAGCTGGTGTTGAACCGTGAGCCAGCGAATCGCGACGAAGAACGACGATTTCTGCTGATTTTGGCGGATTTGTTGCAGGCCTGCCGCAAGAGCGACAATGGTGCATTGCCGATCGCTCCTCTCTTAAACGAACTGACCTCGAGCGACGAGCAACGTCTACTTCAAATTCTTCGCAGCCTTGGACAGCTCGATACCGTTCACACGCTGCTAAAAGTGCTCAGCGAGGCCCGGACACGCAGCACGGCGGTGCGCGAGGCATATCTGGAAGCGGTGCTCGTTAAGGCCAAGGAGCTGATTGACCGCTGCGCCTGGACCGAGGCGGAATTGTTGCTTCGCCCCTTGGCGCGAGAAAAGAGCGGCAGCCGAACCACGCAACTCGCCTTGCTGAATCTGCTTGGCTGCTGCGCCTGCATGACTCAGGATTTCGATAGCGCCATCAAGCACTTTATGGCCGCCATCAAGCTTGCGCCCAACGATGCCCGTTTACATCAGAACTTGGCTATTACCTACGAACTGAAAGGCGAACTGCCTCAATCTGATCCGTACTGGAACCGCTTTTTCGATCTGCTCGATGACCGTGTGCCGGTCCCGACGGACATTCCGCGCTATCTCGACCATCTGGCGTACGAGAGCTTGGGCCGGCTGGCCGCGCGTTACAGCGAGAAGGAGAAATGGAACAGCGCCCTTAGCTACGTCCAGCGCGCCGCCCATTTGCGTCCTAATGATCCCGATACGCTGGAACGTCTATTTCAGCTGTATAATCAGGCAAAGCGACCGCAGGACGCACGCCGTACGCTGGACAAACTTCGACAGCTGCGGCCGGGTGAGCCGCAGTACGAACTGTATGAGCTGGATCTTATCGAGGTCAAGGGACTTAACGAAATTGAAAAATTGCTCTTGGAGATCGATCGCATCTTGAAGCGTTATCCCAACGACGCTCGCGTCGAGGAACGGGCCGTCAACATGGTGGGCAACGTCATCCCGCTGATGGGCAACCTGTGCGATCAGCTGACCGACCAGATGAGCAAGGTTATCGACCAGGTGCGGAATCTTCCGAATTACCAGATCAACTGGTCGGCCGTGCGCGAGGTCATGCGCGACTTGCTCCGCGAATTTCAGAAGTTGCGCCGCATCACCGGGAAATGTCTGCCGCTGGTCAGCAGCGATGAACATCGCCGCATCATCCGTGACCTGGCGGACCATATCGATAAAAAGATGGAGGCATGCCGCTCGATGGGGGCGTAAAATGGAAGAGGCGAGCGGGGCGTTTCAACACCCCGGTTAACGAATCACCGGGCATTGACGCGCCCCGCTCGCCAGAGAATCTTTGCGAGAATAATATGGGGCGAGGCTCTGAACCGGTTGTTCTGGAATTGGCCACCCTACCGCGCGAGCAGGTGGGGCCGTTTCTTTTGCTGGGTCTGGACAAGACGGCGGACAAGGAGACAGTAGACGCCCACTGGGCGGAGCGCCTCAAATGGGCACGCAAGGGGTTAGCGAAAGTCCCGTTGGAGGACATCAACTGGGCCCGCGAGATCATGAGCGATGTCGAGCGGCGCATTCGCGCCGACGCAGCGAGCCTCAACGCGGATACCACCGATGAAGTGCTCGCTCAACTCGCCCAGCGGTACGGGGTGCAAGAAGGTCGAACCAACCGCATGTGGCAGGCGCTCGACAGCGAGAAGGAGCTGGCCGAGTATCAACCGGCCGCCGACGTGCCCGACTCGAAGGAGATTCTCAACGCCCTAAAAGTGCCGGAGGTTCCCGAAGATGTGCCGGCCGTGCCGATGTTGCTCGAACGTCTCGCGCAGCAACCCTTGGATCCTTGGGCCATTGACATCCCGTAGGTCAGGCTTCCAGCCTGACGGTCAGGCGCATAAGCCGGACCGACGAGGTTATCTGCTATGAACGACGATTTCATGCCGAGCGGTACCGAGACGGGAACAGCCCGCGAACGAGACACGCTCGGTTCGTCCACTCTCTACAAGCTGTGCGAGGAAGTCATCGCCCTGCGCGAATACGACAAACGCCAGCTTCGCTCCCTGGAACAGACGCTCAACAAGGTTCGCGATGAGCTGAAGACCGGCTTCAATAGCTTCGCCGGCGATACGCAGCGCGCCTATCAGCAGCTCCGTCAGGAGATGCATGGCGAGAAGCGCGTCAGCCTCGCGCTTTTGAACGAGCTGATCGAGATTGCGCACGATTTGCAGACCATCGTAGCCGCTCGGCCAAAGCTGGACGACGCCGGGACCGGCGTTTCGCCGAGCCTTGAAGCAGTCCAACGGTGGATCGAGGCAGTCGAGGTTGAATCGCGCAAGGTAGACGCGGCCCTGCTCAAGCACGGGATCCAGCCTTACGACGCCGTTATCAGTTCACCCTATAACCCGGCCATCCACGAGCGTGTAGGCAGCAAGCGTGTCGAGGGAATGGGGCCGCTGCTCGTCGCCGAGCAGGTGGAGCGCGGCTATGCCAGCCAACAGCCCGAATTCGTCCTCCGCCGCCCAAAGGTGATTGTCTCCGAATAAATTGCAAATATTCACCACAAAACACACGAAATACACGAAAGAAAAGCATAAGAAGGAGAAAGACAAAGAGGAAAGAGGTTGATTACCGGATGGCTGTCTTTTTCTCTCTCTTTTTTTCGTGTTTTTCGTGTATTTCGTGGTTCCTTTTGAGGTAGTGTCCATGCCCTACATCGGGATTGATTTCGGGACCAGTAATTCGGTCGTGGCCAATTTTCAGTATGGGCAGGCGGAGGTGGTGCCCAACCACGAAGGCCAGAAATGGACCCCCTCCATCGTCACTCTCCGCCGCGACGGAACGCTGGCTTTCGGCCAGGAAGCGAAGGAGAATTTCGACGAACAGCGCTCCATTCGCTCCATCAAGCGAATTTTGGGCACGCCCGAGCGTGTGCCGCTCGTCGGCCAGAATCTGCGGACGGAACAGATCGCCGTGATGCTTTTTAGCTTGCTCAGGAAGGACGCCGAGCAAGTGCTGAACGAAAGTTTCACCAAGGCGGTTGTGACCATTCCCGCCAACTCGAAAGGACTTGCCCGCCATGCCACGAAGCTGTGCGCCGGCGCCGCGGGATTGCAAGTGCTGACGCTTATCAACGAGCCAACGGCGGCAGCCATTTGCTACGGACTGAATGCCCAGGACGATCAGACGGTATTGGTCTACGACTTCGGCGGCGGTACGCTCGACGTGACGATTCTGAAAATCCATCACGGCATTTTCGAAGAGGTAGCCAGCAAGGGCATCGGCAAGCTCGGCGGCGATGATATCGACGCGGCCGTGGCCAAGGTATTGGCCGAGCGCTTCCACGAAAAAACCGGCTTTGATATCCTCAATTCACCGTACAAGCAACAATTCATGCTCGCCATCGAGCGGGCCAAGATCGATTTATCGACCGACCAAACGGCGGTGGCGCGCAAGGCTGAGCTAGTCCCGGAAAGACATTTGAGCCTCGAAGAAGAGATCAGTCGCGGTGAGTTCGAGCGCATTATCATGTCGCTCATCGTCAAGTCGGGCACGGCCATTGACGAGGCAATGAAATTGGCGAAGCTGCGGCCGCGCGACATCGATCGCATTTTGCTGGTCGGCGGCACCAGTAAAATCCCGCTCGTTCGCCGTTATGTCGCGGAGAAACTCGCCGGTAAGGATCCGGAGTCGTTCGATCGCGTCGATCCCATGACCTGCGTGGCCCAGGGAGCTGCTATCGTATCGGCCATTTTGCAGGGCGCGCCGGGGCTTGATAATTACGCTTACAGCGTCAAGCTGGAGCACTCGCTGTGTGCCAACCCGGTCGATCAGCGAACGAATCGCGTTTTTCTCGATCCGATCATCAAACGCGGCTCCGACATCCCTTGCTCGTTTAGCAAGATGTATTATCCCGTCGCCGACCCGGCCGATCGCGTGCTCATCAGCGTTTACGAAGGCGATAACTACGACACGCCGGACAGCCCCGAGAACGTCAAGTTGGCTGAGATTCCTTGGGAGTTCAAGCCGCCGCGGCCGCAGCGCGACGGCGGACTCGATGTCATGTTCGAGTATGGCGACGACGGCATTTTGACCGTGCAAATTCACGATCAATACGCCGGCCAGAAGAAGCGATTTGCCATCCAGCAGGCCGGCGAGGACCAGATGGACGCCTCGCAGCTCATCAAGCTGAAGCGCATCAACGAGGAACTAATCAACCGAACGCTGGAACTGGAGAGCACGCAGGAATACAAGGATGCGGTCGAGGTGTTGAAGAAGACCGAGCAGGATGTGATCCCACGGATTGACAATCCGGAGGACCGCCGCGAGCTGGAAGAGCTGTGCCGGTCGGTCCGCGAGGCGATGGGCTCCGGCGATAAGAGGAGAATGGAAGACGCCAGTGCGACCCTCAACGATCGCCTACTCAACTACGCGTACTTGCTGTAAGTGTGACTTCTTGCTAGCCCGTGGCGCAAGCAAGGGCGAGCGGGGTCGCGACAGCGCCCCGAGGGATGCACTCGGGGCGCTGTCGCGACCCCGCTCGCCGGACGCTGAGAGCTGGCTTCTATCGGATCGCCAATCGTGCAGCTTGTCTGGTCGCAAACCATCCCGAATCCCCTGCGTGGGCTGTGTTTGGCGCGAGAGCGTGAGACGGTACTCGTCTGGGATGGTCAGGAGGGCTTGTTCCTTTTTAACCACGCAGGGATGATCCAGGCGCGACGACCTTTCCCGTCGCCGATCGCCGCGGCAGGCTGTGCCGAGGACGGAAGCGCGTATGCGATCGGCGGCTCACAAACGCCGATGGTTTGCTGGCTAGCTCCAGATTTGGCCCTGCGGTGGCAGCATCCGTTGCCGCAGCGAGCAACGGCCGTGGCCGTGGAACCACTTGGTCAATTCGTCGCCGTGGCTGACGCTGGATGCACGCTCCGTCTGATGGATGCGCGGGGACGGACGCTCTGGCAAGCAACGACGCCGCGGGCGCTGCATCATCTCGCTTTCGTGCCGGAAAAGCCAATCCTCGTCGGAGCCGCGGACTTCGGCCTTGTGGTTTGTTTCGGTGCCAAAGGTGAATGCCTGTGGCGCGATGGCCTGGTCGCCCATGTCGGCTCCCTCGCTGTCAGCGGCGAGGGTAGTTCCGTGCTGTTGGCCTGTTTCAGCGACGGCCTGTATCGCTACAGCACCGGTGGACCCAAACCGCAGCGAATCCCTCTGGAACCTGCCTGCCGCCTCGCCTCCCTCTCTTATTCCGGCGATACTTTGCTCACCGTCGACCGTCAAGACTGCGCTTCCATGCGTGACAGCAAGGGCGATCTTCGCGATCGGTTAAGTCTCGATAGTCCGGCGGTCTCGCTCCGGCTGGGTGCGCTGGCCGATTATGCCATCGTCGGACTTGCCAGCGGAGTCATTCGTCGCTTCGATCTTCGGCCAAGTTCCGCCGACTAAACGGCCGAGTCGGAACCCATCCAGCTGTTCGGAAGAGCGATCGCCGGCAAAGAGATCTTTCCAGGCCAGGAATGGCGCCTCGATGCACCGATAGGATAGCGTCGCGGCCACGAAGATGAAGAAGAGGTTTTGCGGGAACGAGCAGAGCCAGGCTGGTTCTTCGCGCTCGCAGAGCAGAACATGCCAGAGATAGATGCTGTACGAGAGCACACCGAGATGGACCGGCGCCGGATGATTCAAGAGGCGGTGCCAAAAACTACCCGAGTTTTTCACCACGGCCCACATGAAGACGGCAATTGTCAGCGTGTTTATATCGTTGGCGAGCGCGATTCCGAAGGGCAGAAGGGACGACGGCAACAGAATGGACCCGACAGCACGGGACAGGCAAACCTGCGATGCAACGAACAGCCCGAAAAGGAGGGTCAATTGACGGAAAGTCACGAAACGATCGAGACATCGGCGCGCGAATTCAGAACGAGCGAGATACGCCAGGCCGCAACCTACGGCGATGTCGTCAATGCGGGTGAAGGTCAGAAGGTCGATCGAACCATAGGAAAGCGTCAAGAGTAACCAACGGGCTAAAAACGACATCGCGAGACACGCTGGTATTGCCCGAACGCACCATTGCGGGGACAGCAGCGCCATCAACAAGGGCCACATCAGATAGAAATGCTCCTCAACACAGAGGGACCACAGGTGGCTCATCGCCGATGGCAGAGGCGACGGCAGAAAATTGACCGTATACGTCGCCGCCGCCAGCCACTGACGCCCGTCGAATCGCGCCGCACCGCAGGCGTCGAGGATCGCGAGCAACAACAGGTACGTCGCGTAGACCGGGATGATCCGAAGAGCGCGACGCAGGTAAAAATGGCCGAGGTGAACCCGTCCGGTACGCTCGACCTCGCGCAACATCAACGTGGTTATCAGGAAGCCGCTGAGGACGAAAAAGATCTGCACGCCAAGAAAACCACAGCGCCCCTTGAGCATATGAACTAGCGGAAATCGATCTCCCGGATAATGTCCGTGCGAATAGACAACGAGCAGAATCGCCAACGCCCGCAAACCATCCAGGCAAGGAATGCGTCCGCGATCAATCCATGTTGGCGGAATAGTCAGGGCTGATGTGAAGGGCGTAGTGGTCTGCGATGGTAGCAACATCCTGTCACCTCCCGGAAGCGGAGCGATCCATAAACCCGATTATTAAATCCCTTTTGTCATCGGCGGCGAGAAGAAAGAGAGGATTCTAACCCGTGAGGAAGGTTCTGTGCAAGTCGTTCATGCGCCCTGACGCCAACGGATAATCAGCTAGGGACGCTCAAATTGTGTTGGGAGAAGAGGTTAAGAAGACTACACCTGGCAGGGCTCGAACCTGCAACCGTCGGTTCCGTAGCCGCGCCGAAAAGCCCTCTCCGAATGGCCGAAAAACCCTTGATTTCCAGCATTTTAAGCACATCCTAGACAATTTGTAAGACATTGCGGATAATTGCGGAAGTGTGTGAAAAACAGCGGAAATTCCGCAGTTGGGAGATGATTGCGCGGAAGATTCCGCGTTATGAAATCGCCGAGGATCTCCTTGGGGCTTTTGGGAATAGCCGAACGGCTTTCATTGGAGGGAAGCGGGGCAGGCTTCGGGCTACAAGGAGCCTTGCCTGCAGTGGGTTCTCTCTGGCGCTATTTGAGGAGGCGTTCGCGGTTTACCCTCGATTAAGATACGCTACAACGAGCGGCAACACCAAGAACGCTAGGGCGAGGCAGTAGCACCATGTTCCCCACTCCAATAAACGCACTTTATCTCGGTTTGCCAATCGAAAGTCTTCACAGGCAACATGCCACTTCCCTAGAAAATCAGCCTGCCCTTTCTCTTTCTCTGCATAACTAGTAGCCGTTTCAACCGGAGGTAAGGTGGGAACAGGGTTTGGTCCTCGTGCTTTAGTGGCAAAGTACAGGGACAGAAGAGCACAGATCACGGCGGGCAATGCCCAAATGATGAGATAGGCGTTTGCTGGATCTACCTTGGCTAGAACCCCCAAGGAGAACAGTCCTAGACCTCCTCCCAGATACTTGATTATGCTGTCGGCTTTCTCATCGAGCATCTTGTATTGGGCATTCCTTTCGTCCCAGAGCAGTTTGGCGTAATCAATGATCCAGCTGTAATCAACGCCTTCTTTGGCATGGAAATTCTCCATGAAGGCGACCGCTTGCTTGTGGCTTTCGTTTGCCCTGATCTGGTTCGGTATCGTTGCTGTGTTGCTGTTGTAGGTCATCTAACTCTCCTATCTCCTCTGTCCCCATAAATTACTTCTCTTTAGCCGGCGGATTGTTCTTTTTCTCCCACTCCCATTCTTTGCGGTGCGGCGGGACGGATGGCGGTGATGCTGGCTGCTGCGGTGGTGGAACTGGCGGAGGAGACGGAGGTGGTGATGGGGGCGGTGACGAAGCATTGTCGATACTCATACCCTTACTCCCTACCGGGAGGCGCCCGCCTTTCGCCCACCGGGAGTAAATCAGCGGCGCGAAAGGCGAGCCGGGCCAGTTAGCTAGACCGGCCGTCCCGATGTCTCCATTCTATCGCCTTGTCTCTGGCGATGTGAGGTCGACATCGACCACACATCGGCAATTGGTAGCGCAAAAAACGGATCGTCCGTAAGTTTTGCCTTGCCCTGTATCTGCCCATCCTCGATACTCTTCATGTCGAGCAGGCCGTCCAGCCCGAAAGTGTCCGCAACGTCGCGTGTCGCTCCGAGCAAGACGGTCGGCTACCCCCCAAGGCGCGAGCTCAATCTCCAATAGAGCTCGACCGACGCATCAACCTCCGCTTTTCGAATGGAGACGCTCTCGACGTTAATGCCAATTGGCAAGTGCTTTTCGCGCGCATAGTCCTGTACGTCGGTGAGTACGTTCTCGCACAGGTCGATCGAGCGCTTCAGCGTGTCGGCAGAATGACGAAGCTCGTTCTCTAACCATCGCGGGAACGAGATGCCGAGCCACTTCATGAACTCGAGCGTGCGTACCGAGCCGCATGGCGAGAACGTCAGCACCACAGGCACGGGCGAGCGGCCGCATGCCTGCAATGACAACGCGTAATCGGAAAGCAACGACCTTGTGGAAGCGGCATCGTACACCGATTGCGTTATGAAGAAACGACAGCCGGCATCCTGCTTGGCGAGCATGCGCCGGTGTTCATCTTCTTTTGCGGCGTGGCGCTCGGCTATGGCGATTCCACCAACGAGTAGGTTGGGAGCGGTGCGCGCGAGCTTATAGGCCTCTGCCAGCGGCAAACCCGCGACGCTCGACCGACCACGCGGTGCGCCAACGAAGACGCTGAGGCGTCGGTCGGCCGCGGCACGTACGGTGTCGACCCAGTTCGAGAACACTTCACGCGAATGCGCGCCTACGCATCGGTATACAATTTTTGGAATCGCGAGCTCCGCAAGTGCGTCGTAAGCGTAAACCTCTGGTTCGACGGTGGGTAGAAACGGAAAGGGTCGTGCCTGACCACTTCGTCCGGGCTCGTCCTGGATGTCGTAGACGACCAAGCCGTCAGGCGCGAGCATGCGAAGTCGGGACACCTGCTGAGCCGCGATCTCACGCAAACGCTCGGCTTCAGTCGCGAGCTTCGGCGGCGCGATTCCATAGAGTCGAATCCCGCCGAATCCGCGGTCCAGCTTTTCGAAGAAAGCATTCAACGGGACGCTCGCAGCATTGAGGTTGCTCTGTCCGCCCAACGACCCAGATCAGGGGCCCGCCGGCAGGCGGGTCTGCTGCATCGCCTCGTTAGACAGCGCGATTCAGTCGATCGCCATGACCACCCAGAATACCACTCCCGCCGATCGGCGGATAGCCGCGAACTCGCGGAACTCCCAGAGCACCCACCCGAAGTCGTGCACGGCCCCGGGCAACTCGCGGAGCCGGAAGCATGAGGCGCCGGTCACGGGCGACAGCACCACAGCCTCGATCCGCTAGCGGACGTCGGGCCGGGGCGGGCCAGCATGGAGGCGTAGGTATCGCTGTTCTCTCACTTACGCTGGTCCCGCCCGCTAAATAGACGAAGAGAACCCTTCTAACCAACCTCAGCCATTGCCTTGTGTCCCTCACCTGGGACAAATCGTCCTCGCCTCAGACCCGTCTGCCCCGAATGAATCGAAATGGCGTTGCAGAACGCTTAGGATAACAAGGACGGATCCCTCACAAACAGCGGCCGGCTGTGCGTTGTACTCCCGCAGCCGGCCGCCCGTCTTTTGCCTACAATTGCCTTCGATAGACGCTCCATGTTTCGGCGGCCGTCTCTCTCATAGCGGAAGAGACGGCCGCATTTGTTTGTGCAAGGAAGGGCGGCCCAATTCGTCCCATCTCAGCTACGAATCATCCTGGTTTCGGTCCTGCCGGTCACAAACAAATCGAAATGTGTTGCCATGCCTCTACAATGCGACCATGACCTTTTCCTCAGCGAGAGCGGCCGGCTGCATCTGCACGCATGTAGCCGGCCGCGTTGTTTAGTTCAAGGAAGGGGAGACCAGCCTTCGAAGCGCCGCCCCCTCTCTCATCATCTCTTCCTTTTTTCTCGGATAAGCTAAAGCCATCCACCTGCCCTCCTTCACCGCCTACCCT
>DASRBG010000214.1:0-67707 GCA_035653735.1 Gemmataceae bacterium | reverse complement strand
GAGGCGGGGCGAGGGTTCAGGGAGCGTACCAAGCCCGCTGGGCCAAGGATGAGTTCTTCCTGCGCCAAGAATAGCGAAACGCTCACGGCCAATGGTCTGCCCTACGAAAAGGAAAAAAGTAATTCGTTCACACGCTCAGAGCGTGGGAACCAGAAACCAGAAAGTTACCCGAACATCAGGGCGATTTACTCACGCCGCAGCGCCAAAATCAACGGCGCACGGAGCGTCGAGATCGTCACCAGCGCCCCGGCGACCAGACCAACCAGCACCACACCGGCCAGCAGGGCGAACAGGTGCATCCAGGGAATGCTGCCGGCGCCCGCGAGCAAGTGCGGCGACACCGCCAGCAGGGCCGATGCCGTGCCGGCGAGCAATCCCACCAATAACAGAAAAGCGTTCTCGGCCAAGACCAGCCAGCCCAGCGTACCGCGGCGATAACCCAATGCTCGCAAGAGCGCCAGTTCGCCGCGCCGCTCCCACACGCCGCGGAGCAGCACCACCGCCAATCCGAGCGAACCGAGCAGCAACCCGAACCCACCCAGCGCTTGAAACGTCGAGAGATACGTGTTTTCCACGGCGAGATACGCATTCAATCGCTCCACCGTCGGCGTGACCTGGAGGCCGCGATCGCCGTAGGCGCTCTCTAGCACTCGCCGCACCTCCGCTTCCTTGCCTTCCGGAGTATGAATAAGGAAGAAATTGTATCCCTCATGGCCAGAATACATGTGAAGGAAGTTCGGCTCCGAGATCAGCAAGCTACTCTGGAAAACGCTGTCGCTGAGCAAGCCGGCGATGCGCAGGCGATGATCCGGCGGCAGAATGATCTCTCCACCGAGACCGGATTTGAGCATCCATTCGACGGTGTTTTTCTCGCCGAATGCGGGCACTTGGCCCGGTGGGACCGGCGTCCCGCCGGTCGTCTGGAGCAGTGTCCAGGGATTGGCGCGTTCGCTCTCCGTATGCGTCTCCCTGGCGGCGAAGCGGAATCCGCCATGCTGATTCTCGATGAAGCTGACCGGCACGCCAAGCAGGCGTGGACGCAGCGGTTGATAAAGATTCAAGCAGCTGGCGTCATCGCCGGCATGAACGCGGAAGGCGACGACCTTCACTCGTTCGAGTAGCGCGGCTGCCTCCTTGGCTTGGCGCTCGGCGCGGACGTTGTCGCCGCCGAATTCATCGCGGTAGATCGGCAACAGCTTATCTTTCACTTCTTGCCGGCCTTCTTTGGTATTCAAATCGCGGAAGAGCGGCAGATCAGATTCGGCCACGAGATTGAAACCGCCGTTGGCCTGGGCGACGGCCTCGTGCGCATCCACATGACGGCGAAACGCCTCGACGGCCACGAGCAGAAACGCGGCCGAGGCGAGCAGCCCCGCTGTGAGGAGGCTGCGGCCGGGATGCCGCGCCGCGTTGCGGATGCCGAGCCGGGCCACACTCCACAAGCCGTGTCCTTCGACAGTTTGCCAGCGTGTGCCGCGCATCCAGCCCGACAGCGCCGCCAAGCAAGCGATGAGCAAAAGACTGCCGCTGCCGAAGAACGTCATGGCCCGCATCTCGTGGTCCTCGACGCGCCCCGAACCGGCAAGCAGAGCGAGGCCGCCCACAAGAGAGACAGCGGCGAGCCACCAACTCCAGTTGCGCCGTCGCCGGCCGAGTTTCTCCCCCTCGCCCGGCATCTGTCCGGCCAAGAGCGCGCTGGGAGCAACACGGCCCAACGAAAACACGGCCCAGACGACCGTGAGCATACTGACAAGGAACGCTCCCCCCGCACCGAGGGCCAAACTGAAGGGATCAAAGTACGGCCGCAGGAACGATTGCAACGTCTCGCCCGGCCACAGCGCCGCCAGCAGCTGCAACAGCATCCGAGCATACAGCATCGCCAGGCATGTGCCGACCACCGCTCCCGCCGCCGCCAGCACAGCACCCTCGCCCAAAAGCAATCTCCGCACCGCCGCCCGGCGATACCCCACTGCCGTCAACAGGCCTATCTCCTCCGCCCGGCGATCGATATTCAGACGAAACAGCAAGCCCACTAGCAGCAGCGACGCCGCGATCAGGAAAAAGCTGAATCCGAGGAACAACATGGCGAAGTCAGTGCCCTTGTTGCTGGCTTCGAGCGCCTGCACTCGAACGGCGTTGAACACTAGACCGCCCTGCTCCGGTCTGAGCCGATCGAGCAAATGCTTCTTGAATGTCGTGGCTGCCTCGGCAAGATCGTCGCCCTTCTCGGCAGCCATCCGGACGGACGTGAGCCGGCCGAAGCGACTGCCCCACAAACGCTGGCCGGTCGCCAGAGTCACGTACGCTTTCGGAGTCGTGCGATAGGCACGCCAGTAATCCTCATCGCGCGGCTTGATGCGTTTGTTGTCGTAGGGAAACGGCGGATCCCATTCGGTGATGCTCAGCTTATCGGTAATTCCGGGAAACTCCGGTGTCAGATCGGGATCGTCCGCGACGCCCTCCAGCGGAACGAACCCGGCCAGGCGAAACGTCGCCTTCTCTTCTCGTGCCTCGCCCTGATGCGTCGGCGGAAAGAAAGATAGCGTCACCGTCTCGCCGATCTTTCGCGGCAATGGCGATTCCTTCCAATCCGCCAGCACGATCTCATCCTCCGCCAGTTCTTTGGCGTCTTGAGGCAAGAACGGTCCCAGGGGCGGCGGTTGCGTGGGATCGAGTGCAGCGACGACCGAGTAGGGAATATCGGCGCTATCGGCCGCGATCGTGTTCGCCAAGTAAACAAGCGTCGGTGCCGCGCGCAGACCCGCATCCTTTGCGGCCGCCAGTGCCGCTTCGGCGAGGAACGGCTCCAGAAGCAGTTGCTTGCTCTCCAGGCTCAGATAATGGCGCTTTTTCCGGTAGAAATTATCTACTTCCTCGCGCGTGAGCATCGGGTTGCGGCCGGGATGAATGACTTGCACGACGGAAGCAGCCATGCGATCGCGCCATTCGCGCGGTTGCAGCTTGCCGTCCTGATTTTTATCGAGCCGCTGAAACAGATTCTCCACACGCTCGTCCGGCGTCTGCAAAACCAGTCCCCAATCGGCGAGCCGCAAGTGCGAGCGCAGCGGCTCCGCCAGCGGCGAATGCACGCCGCCGGCAAGAATGGCATTGCAGCGCCCAGCCAATCCGAGCCGTTCTTGGAGCGCGGCCAGCGGCACGAAGACGGTGCGCGGCGCTTCCAACTCGGGACGCAAGCTGAATGAATCAGCGCCATCGCCGGCGTTCAGCACCTGACCCACGGTCAGCGGCCAATCGTCGATGACGGATTTGTCGTCGCGCCGGCCGAGCATCGTCTCACGGGGGATGGCACTGGGCTTTTGCAGCCGCAATGACACTGTATCGCCGGCGGCTACCTCCAGCCGTTGCCCCAGCACACTGTTGAGGGCGATCCGATCTCCCTCGCGCAGCTCGTTGTCCTTTCCGAATGCCGCCCAGAAATGACCTTCGACGCCGAGGACGGTAACGCCCCGTATCTGCCGCCGAATCGGTCCCTCATTCCCCTTCGCCCGCACCACGATCGTGCCCTGGAGCAAAATGACCGGACAAACATGCTCCGCCGCGCCGCTCAGGGCCAGTTCGCTCGCCAAGGCCTGACGGAAGAATCGCGGCGCGATCAAAGCATCTTCAACCCAGCCGAGTTGTTGCAGGGTGCGTTCGCGCAGACTGCCGCGCAGCGAATCGCCGACCAAGAGCGCGCCAGTCAGCACGGCCGTGCCGACGACGACGCCGAGGAAGACGGCGAGATTGCCGCGCCAATGAAAAAGCAGGTTCCGCAAGCGCAGACGTTTGAGTGTCATAACGGCTCAATTAGGAACCGCCAAGACGCCAAGGACAGAAAAGGACTTAAATTCACTTTTTTGTCTCTTTCTGTCCTTGGCGTCCTTTGTGTCTTGGCGGTTCAATTTTTACTGACTTTTTCCGTGTTCATCGGTGGCTATTTTTCGTTGGTGGTACGAATGCGGGATTCCGGGTGCGATGCCGGCGATTGCAAAGCCCCATCTTCCATCAGCAACGTGCGCGGGAAGAGGTCGGCTAACTCCAGGCTGTGCGTCACCACAATGAGGATGTTCCGCTCCTCGCGGTGCAGATCGAGAAGCAGTTTGCCAATCGACGCGGCCGTGCGGCGATCGAGATTGCCGGTCGGCTCATCGGCCAAAAGCAGCACGGGCCGATGGATGAGCGCTCGCGCCACGGCCACGCGCTGCCGTTCGCCGCCGGACAGCTCGGCCGGCCGATGATCGAGACGGTCGCCCAGGCCGACGCGATCGAGCAGTTGCCGCGCCCACGACTTCATGGCTTCGCGGCTCTCGCGTGCCACGAGCGTGGGAATCAACACATTTTCCAGCACCGAACACTGCGGCAGCAGGTGGTGGTCCTGAAAGACAAAACCGATGTGCCGATTGCGGAAGTCGGCCAGGTCGCGCTCGGACAGGGCGAAGGGCTCGCGGCCTTCCAGCCGCACTTCGCCGCGCGTCGGTCGATCGAGCGTGCCGAGAATGTGCAACAGTGTGCTTTTGCCGGATCCGGACGGCCCCATGATCGCCAGGGCGTCGCCGCGCTCCAGCTCCAGTGACACATCGCGCAGCACGGTCAGGGCGCCGCTGCGGGTCGGATAATCCTTGGCGAGATGTTGAACGCGCAGCGACATGGAAAGTACATCACAAGGCCAGCGGGGGGCGCACAGGATCAGTGTAGGCAGCACCGCCCTGCCCTTCCAGATGCGCGCTCAAGACGCGGAGCGCTCGCGATAGCGTTCCAGTTCCTGGCGATGAATGCGAATGCGCAGGCCGCGCTGGACATAGCGCAGATCGCCCTGCCGGATCAGGTCGAGCAGCTGCTTGCGGGACACGTCGAGAAAATCCGCGGCCTGTGTGAGCGTCCACAGATCGGGATTCGGCTCGGGCAGAGTTTCGCGGGGAGATTTCATGGCGGTTACTCATTGACCCCCAGCACCCGGCGAGCGGGGTTGCGTAAGCGCCCCGAGAGACTTCCTCGGGGCGCTTACGCAACCCCGCTCGCCGGGTGCTGAGGTATCTTCAGCATAGTCTCCCCGGCGCGAGTCACAAGGTTGGCTGAGAGCGAGATTGGCTCAGCAAGTACGCTTCCACGACGGGGGCGGCGAGGGCTTCCGTCAGATCGAAATAGCCCAGGAGCGTCGGGTGAATGTAGTCGGCCAGGATGGAGCTGGAAATGGTGCCGTCGGCCTGTTCGAGGGCCGGGGCGATGTTGACGAACATGGCGTGCGAGTCGCCGGCCAGCATCTGAATCACCAGGGAGTTTGTTTGACTCACCTGGAGGCGATAGGGGTCGGCGGGGCTGGCTCCCCCCGGCGGGACACCGAGGACAACGATTTGTGCTGCCGGCAGGTATGCCTCGATCGCATGCACATCGGCGACGATGCCCGCGGCCGTGGCTTGTGGCGAATCGCCCTCCGCCAAGTTATTGGTGCCGATGGTCAGCACCACCACCGAAGGATGAATACCCACCAGCTGCCCCAAGGACAACTGATACAGCAGCGTTCGCGTAGACTGACCGATGATCCCATAATCCGCGGCGCCCGCCGGCGCCCAGAGCGCCGACCACACTGAGGCTCCCCAGTTGTAGGCAAAGCTCCAGGTCAGGGAATCGCCGAGGAAGACGATGCTCGGATTGTCCTTGGGCAGAGTCGCCAGGAAGAAATCAGCAAGGCCGGTGAGTGCATCTGCGGGAGTGAGCGCGGGCACCGTCGTTGCCGCCGAGAGCAGGCAGCGATCCTCTAGCACCTCCAGAGATGGAACGATCCAACGACTCACGAACCTCTTCTGTCGGCGATCGGGCATGATAGGAGGATCTCCAGCGTCTCGTTCCTGATAGCCCTGCTCTTCCTGTTGTAGAAACGGACGACCTTCTTTCCACAGATACGATGGCCGAGCCGCGCACGCAGCGCAGCGGAGTAAGCGGCCGCCCCACGCTACCGCTTACTCCGCTGCGCTGCGTGCGCGGCTCGGATTTGACAAGCGCCACGGCCGCCGTCGAGGTTCGGGGGCGGGCCAGCGTCAGCGGGTCTGCTATGATAATGAAGCCCCCCGCAAGCAGCCCGCCACGAGCCAACATGAGTTCCCCATGCAAGCCATCCAACTGAAAAATCCTGGCCATTTCGAGCAAATCGGCATCGACGATCCGAACAAGCCCGGACCCAGTGAAGTGCTGGTGCGCGTTCATCGCGTCGGCATCTGCGGCACCGACATCAGCGGCTATCTCGGCAAAATGCCGTTCTACAGCTATCCGCGCATCCCCGGTCATGAACTCGGCGTCGAAGTGATCGCGGTCGGCGACGGTGTGAGCAACGTCCGGCCCGGCCAGCGCTGCTCGGTCGAGCCGTACCTGAATTGTCAGAATTGTTTCGCCTGTCGGCGCGGCCGCGGCAACTGCTGCGAAAACCTGCAAGTGCTCGGCGTCCACACCGATGGCGGGCTGCGGCCGCATTTCCTGGTGCCGGCCCGCAAGTTGCATCCGTCGGACAAGCTGACGCTCGACCAACTTGCCCTGGTCGAGACGCTGGGCATCGGCTGCCACGCCGTCAATCGCGGCCAACCACAAACCGGCGAATTCGCCCTCGTCATCGGCGCCGGCCCCATCGGGCTATCGGTGATCGAGTTCGTCAAGCTGACCGGAGCCAAAATCATCGTCCTCGATCTCAACGAAAAACGCCTCGATTTCTGCAAGAATCAGATGGGCGTGCCCCACACTATTCGTTCGCGCGGCGACGGCTCGGAGCTGCGCGAATTGCAGGACATCACCGGCGGCGCGTTGGCCGCGGTAGTGTTCGACGCGACCGGCAACACGAAATCGATGTGCAACGCCTTCAATTACGTCGCCCACACCGGCCGGCTGGTGTTCGTCGGCATCGTCACGGATAATGTACACTTTTCCGATCCGCTATTGCATCGCCGCGAGATGACGGTGCTTGCCTCGCGCAACGCTCTGCCGGACGAGTTCCGCCGAATCATCGCCCTGATCGAGGAGGGGCGCATCGATACCCCGCCGTGGATCACGCACCGCACGCCTTTCGGGGATTTCATCGATAATTTTCCGTCATACACTAAACCAGAGACCGGCGTCATCAAGGCGATGGTCGAGCTTTAAGCGGATTTTTCGCTCGGCGAGCGCGAACCTGCGGTTGACGATCGGTGTCCGCATCGATTAAGGGATACACGCCTTCGCCGCTTTTATTTTTTCCGGACCAGAGGAACAGAAATGCTGCAAACCGAGAAGAGCGCCATAACCACGGAGAGGATTCGCCCGGTTTTCGCGTCCAAGGGCGCGGCGGCCGGGCTAACGCGGCGAGAATGGTTTTTGCTGCTCGTCCTGTCGGCGGTGCAATTCACGCACATTCTCGATTTCGTCATCATGATGCCGCTGGGACCGCAATTCCAAAAAGACCTTCACTTGAGCAATCAATGGTTCGGCTTTCTCGTATCGGCGTATGCGTTCAGCGCGGCCGTATCGGGATTATTGGCGGCGTGGTTCATGGATCGTTTCGATCGCAAGCGAGCGCTCCTTGGACTGTACGCCGGCTTCACGGTAGGAACGCTGTGCTGCGCCGCGGCGCCGAACTATGCCTTGCTGTTGGCGACGAGGGCGCTAACAGGGGCATTTGGCGGGGTGGTGGCGGCGTGCATCCTTGCCATCATCGGCGATGCCTTCCCCGGTCCGCGGCGGGGCCGAGCGATGGGAGCGATCATGTCGGCGTTCTCGATCGCGTCGGTCGTCGGCGTGCCGATCGGTTTGAAACTTGCCAATATGATGACATGGCGAGCCCCCTTCGCCGCACTGGGCGGCGTTAGCATGGCGGTGCTCGTGCTGATTTACCTCGTGCTGCCGCCGATGCACAGCCATCTCATCCGCGGACGGCAGATTAACAGCTTGTGGACTATTTTCGTTCAGCCTACGCACGTGCGCGCCTATTTGTTAATGACCGCTCTCGTCTTCAGCACGTTCATGATCGTTCCCTATCTCGCCTCTTACCTCGTTGCCAACACGGGGCGCACCAACGACGAGCTACCGTGGGTTTACTCCATCGGTGGAGGGGTCACGTTCGTGACCATGATCCTTTTCGGCTGGCTGTCGGATCGCTTCGGCAAATTGCTGATGTTCCGCTGCCTGGCCCTGTTCACGATGGTGCCAATCTTGCTGGTGACCAATCTTCCTTCGGTGGCCCTGGCGACGGCGCTGATGGTCTTCACGCTGTTCATGGTGGCATCGTCGGGCCGCATGGTTCCGGCCATGGCCCTAATAACAGCCAGTGCAACGCCACGGAATCGAGGCGGCTTCCTTAGCGTCAACGCCTCGGTGCAGCAAGCGGCGGCCGGCCTTGCGTCGGCACTGGGCGGATTGATGTTGGGTCAAGGGATCAACGGCGAAATCACGGGTTTTCCGTTGGTTGGCGGACTAGCGTGCGCGGCAACGCTGGCGAGCATCTGGCTGGCGGGCCACCTGCGGCCGGCCGACGGCGGCGAGGATTCTACGTGGGAAATATAAAGGAGAAAAAAAGACACTATTTCTCCTCTTGCATCTTTCCGAGAGCGGCAGCGGCGTCCGAGGCGACCTCGAACGGTGCATCCACGGCGCCGCCGTTGCTAATCATCCGCGTCGTCAGGAACAGGTCTTCGACATCGCCGCAGAGACCGCAAATGAGCATCCGCCCGCCGGTGTTGAGCAACTGCCGCCGCAAACTCAGAAGCGGCCAGAATGCGACGCTGGACAGATAGCGCACGTGCTGCAAATCGACGACCACGCGATTGACGCCCGCATTCTGCAGGGCATGCTGCATCTCATCGCGCAGCTGCTGGGCCGCTTCCTCGCCCTGGATGCGCGGCTGCATGACGATCAGGACGAGAACGCCCTGGTCCACGGAGCTGTGCAGAAGCGGGGCTGCGGAGGACACACGATGCTCGGGGTTAAGGGTGAAGTACGAGTCTGTGAGTCAGGTTAACCCGGAAGGGCATCGTTGACAAGGCTGAGGAGATGGTTCAGAAAAACGTATGTCCGAGCCGCGCACGTAGCGCAGCGGAGTAAGCGGCCTCCCCATGCCGCCGCTTACTCCGCTCCGCTGCGTGCGCGGCTCGGATGCTTTGGCGGAACAACTTCGTAACTGAAGCCGCGCGCCGTCAACATCTCCAAATGGGCCGGCAAGACTTGGTAAAGAGGATCATCCGCGATCAAACGCACCGGCGCAATCTCGATCAGTGCTCGCCAGGCTTTGGCCCATTCGGTTTTGGGAAGACGAATCGTCAACATAGCCGCATCCACTCCAAAGCGAGGGCACTAAACCGCAATCGCCTTCCTCTCCCGCCGTCGTTCCAGCACCAGATACCCCACCGGGATAATCATACGCGTGAACAGCATGTTCGCCGTCATGCCGCCGATGACCATGATGGCCAACGGCTGCTGCATCTGAGCCCCCGGCCCGATGCCCAGGGCCAAGGGCGCCAAACCCAGGATCGCCGCCATGCTCGTCATAAGGATCGGTCGAAAGCGCGTCCGGCCCGCCAATAGCAGCGCCGGCCGCAGTTCCATGCCCTCCTGACGCAATTGCTGGATGTACTCCACCAGCAGGATGCCGTTCTTCATGTCCAGGCCGATCAGCAAAATCGCCCCCATGTAGCTGGAAACGTTCAACGGCGTGCCGGTGATCCACAGAGCGAACAAACCACTAACCAGCGACAACGGCTGCGTGAGGAAGATCAAGAGCGGCAGCACCACGGAGCGGAACTGGAAGACGAGCATGATGTACACCAGCAGCACGGCCACGACCATGACGACGGCGAAGCTTTTGAACGCGGCCAATTGCTGGACGTAATGGCCGCCCATCTCCCAGGTGTAGCCGGAGTCGAGGGGAATGTGCTTCATTTTCTCGCGGATGTCGCGGACCACCGCGCCAAGGTCGCCGCCCTGCTCTTCGTCCAGTTCCGCGGTGACGTAATGCACCGGCCGCTGGTTCTCGCGCCATTGCTCATCGGTGGTGCGTTTGCGCTTGATCTCGGCCAGCGCGTACAAGGGAATCACGCGCCCCATGCCGATCGTATGCCCCAAGGACGGCGACACGCCCGGCAGCGGCGGCGCTCCCTCCGGCACCAACAACCACTGATTCAGCACGCGATCGGGATCGAAACGGTCCTTGCCGAAGCGATACGAGTCGGGATAGCGCACACGCACATCCGTGACGCGCAGGGCCGATTCGCGCACCTGCGTCGCCACCTGGCCGAAGAACATCGCGTTCAACTGCCGCTCCACCGCCTCCGGCGTCAGGCCAAAGCGCGTCGCTCGCACGCCGTCGATTTTCACCTGGAGATCGGGATTGCCGGCGTAAACCGCCTCGTCGATATCGTGAATGCTCTTGTTCGTTTTCTTCAGCTCCTTGAGTTCTTTGCCGACTTTCTCGGCCAACTCATCGAGCTGGTGATAATCCGGCCCGAACAGCTTCACCTCGATCGGTTTGTTCGCGCCGGAGAGATCGTTCAGTTCGTCGGTGATGATCGGAATCACCTCGACCTTGAGCTGATGCTCGGTGAATTTCTCCTCCAACGTGCTTTGGATCTCCTTGCCGACTTCCTCTCCCGAGCGTCGGCGATATTTGCCGCGGATATAGGCTTTGCCCTCGGCGAGCGCTTGCTCCTCCGTGAATTTGGGTCCGAACTTCTTGGCCGCCGCTTCCTTGCCGGCTTCCATCATCTCCTTCTCGATTTTCTCGAAATCCGGGCGAACCGGCTTGTGCAGCAGGCTCATGGGATCGTCCTCGGCGGGCCGCAGGACAACCTGGATGTCGCCGCGATTCGTGGCCGTGGCGAACAAGCCCAGCTCAGCGCCGGTGCGGCGGACATAAGCCTCCACATCGGGATTTTCGGACAGGGCTTCCTCGATGACCTTGGCTTTTTCCTCGGTTTCGGCCAACGGCGTGCCCGAAGGGGCCCAGTAATCGACGACGAAAGCGCCTTCGTCCATCGCGGGCATGAGGCCGGTTTTCAAGGGCGAAACGAACGGCTTGCGTTCCTTCTGCCCCTCTTTTGGCGGCCGCCAATCGGGTACCCCGGTGTACAGTCCGATGCCGATGCCGACCGCGGCGACCGAGGCGGTCAGCGTCAGCCACGGCACGCGCAGGGCCAGCCCCAGGAACAGCTCGTAGAGCCAGGCCATGGCGCGGTAGAGCGGTCCCGGCGGCGGCATCGGCCGGCCAGCCAGGAACTTGGCCGCGAACACCGGGATCAACGTCAAGCTGATGACCATCGACACGAGCACGGCGATCGACAACGCCCAGCTCAGCGAGGCGAAGAATTGACCATACACGCCGACGATGAACGCCAGCGGCAAAAACACCAGTACCGTTGTTAGTGTCGAGCCAACCACGGCTCCGGTGATTTCCTTCGAGGCCGCACTTACGGGATCGATGACTAAGTTAGGAGTGAGGAGTGAGGAGTGAGGAGGAGGGATTGTAGTCTCTTCTCTCCTCACTCCTAACTCCTCACTCCTCACTTTTTTCGCTTCTAGATGCCGCGCGATGTTCTCGATCACCACCACGGTATCGTCGATGATCAACCCGATGGCCACGGCCAGCCCGCCCAGCGACATCAGATTCAGTGTCTCGCCGGCCCAGTGCAAGAACAGAAACGTGATGGCCAGCGTCGTGGGAATGGCCAGCGCTGAAATCAGCGTGGCTCGCCAACTGCGCAGGAACGCCAGCAAGATCAGAATGCTGAACAGACCGCCGATGAGGATCGCGTCGCGGACGTTATCGACGGCGGTGCCGATGAACGTCGCTTGATCGTAAACGATCGTGGCATGGACATTGTGCGGGATGCGATGATCGCGCTTCATTTGGTCGAGCAGGTTGTGGATGGCGTTCGAGACGTTGATGGTGTTGCCGTTGGGACTGCGGAACACGGTGATGACAACAGCGTCTTTCGCTTCGTAGCCGATCGACAGCACGCGATCCGCCCGGCCAATATGCACGTCGGCCAACTCGCTGACCAGAAGCGGCTGATTGTTCTTGGCCGTGATGACGAGACTGCCGATGTCGCGGGCCGACTCGCTCTGAGTGTTGACGATGACCTGGTAAGCGAAAGGCGGCTGCTCGATGCGTCCGACCGGCTGCAAACGATGGACCTTGGCGATCTGATCGGCGAGATCGGCGGCGGACAGGCCGGCCGCCAACAGGGCTTCGGGCCGCGGCTCGACCACGATCTCGCGCAGGTCGCCCCCGGCCGTATTTGCATAAAGGACATCCGGTATGTTCTTGATGTGCGGCGCCAGGTTGAAGTAGGCGAAATCGCGGAGCTGCGCCGGGCTGTCGCCGCCGGTCAGCACCAGCGACAGGATGGGAAAGACCGACGGCGTCATGCGCTCGACATTCAAATCCACGTCGGGCGGCAGTTTCGAGCGCACTGTGCCGAGACGGTTCCAGGTGAACTGCTCGGCTTGCAGCATGTTGACGCCGGGATTGAATTCCAGCGATAGCTCGCTGGCGCCGCGGATGGTTTTGGATCGCACCTGAGCAATGCCAATGACGGTGCTGATCGCTTCCTCCAGCGGGATCGTCACCTTCACCTGCATGTTCGGCACATCAAGTCCTGCCTTGCGCGCGATGACGCTGATGCGCGGAAACGTCACTTCGGGATAAACGGCACTGGGCATGCGCGTGGCACTGTAGATGCCGCCGAGTGTCAACAAGAGCGCGCTGAGCAGGATAGCGCCGAAATAATGACGGGCGTGGGAGGCCAGGTTTAACACAGAGTATCTCCGGCATGTGTTTCGCGATGTTTCGCAGAAGCGTCCGCATCTCCGTCGTCACCCTGGTTCCCAAACTCGGTTTGAGAACCCTCTGTTCTGGCACGGTCTCCGGACCGTGCCAGTCCGCTGACCGTAGGTCTCCACGGAGCGCGGGAGACCTGCGGTCAGCGACGGGGGCACGGTCCGGAGACCGTGCCCCAACGGTGGATTCCCAAACGGAGTTTGGGAACGAGACGGAACGATCTATTTCTTGTCCTTTTTCTCGTCCTTATGTTCGTCCTTCCCGTCCTTATGTTCGTCCTTCTCGTCCTTGTGTTCATCCTTCTTTCCGTCCTTGTGTTCGTCTTCGTGGTGCTCCTCTTTCTTGAGGTCCACCAAGTCGTCGTCTTCCAATCCGTGACCGCCTTCAACGACAAAGAGAGTATCTTTCTCCAGCGGCACGGGCTTTTTCTTTTCTTCTTCCACTTCGAACAGACCGAGAATCTCCACGCGATGTTTCTCGCGGTCGCGCAGGCCCAATTTCGCTACCCGCTTGTGAACGTGATGCTCTTCTTCGTCCTTGCCTTCCTTGTCCTTTATCACGTTGCCTTCCTTGTCCTTCTTCTTCTCCGTCTCGACGATGAGCACGGCCGGCTCTTCTTGGTCCTCCAGCAGGGCGGCTTCGGGGAGGGTGAAGCAATCGGACTTCTTCTCGGTTAGCACGCGAACACGGACCAGCATATTGGCCCGCAGCTTGCGATTTTGATTCGGAAAACGCGCCTTGACGGCGATGGTGCCGGTCTCCGCCTGCGCCTGATCCGAAATGAAGACAATGCGTCCCTGTTCGAGTTTCACCGCGTCCGTGATCGCTTCGCCGTTTTCGTCGATGCGCACCACCTGATTGAGATGGAGCTTGCTTACGGTATTGGCCGGCACGAAACAGAGCACATCGACTTCGTCGAGGTTGACGATCTCCGCGACGGTGGTGCCCGCGGCGAGGGTTTGTCCCACATGGGCGTGGACCATGCCGAGCTGTCCGGCAATCGGCGCGCGGAGCGTGTACAGGGCCAACTGCTCATCAATGGCTTTTATGTCGGCGCGAGCAATCTCTTCCTTGGCTTTGACGCCCTTATATTTCGATTCGGCATCCTTGAGCGCCAGCCGCGCCTTGTCCATCTCCAGAGTCGTCACCAGCATCACGTCGGTGCCGCTGCTGCGCTGCAAGCGCTCCAGACGCGAGACCTCGATGCGTGCCAGCTCCACCATATGATCGGCCTGCTTGATTTGCTCTTGCAGCTCGGGATCGCTGACAAGCAGCTTGTCGCGGTTGGCCTGCAACACGCGGTCATCGAGCCGAACAAGGATTTGCCCCTTCTCGACATGCTGCCCTTCGACGATGGGCTTGCCCTTCTCGGAAGGCAGCACACTCAAAACGTAGCCGCCTACGGCGGCACTGACATTGGCGGCGTGATCGGGCAAGGGCTGCGTGATGCCGAGCAGCTCGGTCCATTCTTCGAGATCGGCTTTTTCCGCCGTCTCCCATTTGACCGGGGCGGCGTGCTCCTCTTCCTCCTCCGCCGCTGCTTCTTCTTTCTTGCAGCCCGACGGCAGGAGCATCAGCACGGCGAGGAGTCCGAAAACGCTACGGCGCGTAAAAGGCAATGTCCACATCATATTGCATTACCCATAGTTGATGAGAATTGGGCAGTGGGTGTTGAGTTCCTCGCTGCCAAAGGGGCAGCACCGGCGGCCGGCAGCAAGACGCTGAATCGACTGCCCTGCCCCAGCTTACTGTCAATGCGCAGCTCGCCGCCCAGCACCGTGACGATGCGCTGAGCGACCGTCAGCCCCAAGCCAACGCCGGGCCGGCCAAGCCGCCGGGCTTCCGATGAGCGATAAAAAGGATCGCAAAGATACGGTAAATCCTCGGCACGGATGCCCACGCCCTCATCCGAGACGGTCAGCATCACGCCGCTCCGGTCCCGGTCGAGGTACATGCGGATGGGCGTGCCCGCATCGCTGTATTTGCAGGCATTATCGAGCAGATTATCGATAAGCTGTCCCAGGAGTGCCGGCTGCGTGCGGACCTCCCAGGCGGCGCTTGCGTCCGGATTGGGCCAGGAGATGTCGGCCGCGCGGGGATGATCTTCCCAGCGAAGCTGGTATTCTTCCAGCCAATCCGCGAGGTTGAAGAGGTGGGTATCCGGCGGTTCGGTCCGCGCCGGCATGCGAGCCAGGAACAACAGCAGCTCCACCATTTGACGCATCTCGCCGGCACGCCGCCGCACGATCTGAAGCACGCGCTGATATTCCTCGGGACTCCTCTCCTGACGAAGGGCGACTTCCACCTGGCCCAGTACCGCGGTCAACGGCGTGCGCAACTGATGAGAGGCATCCCCCGCGAACCGCTGCTGTTGTTGCAGCGCCTCATGTAACCGAGTCAACAATTGATTGAACGAATGGCCGAGATCTTCAACCTCATCGCCGCTCGGGGCGACAGGCAAAAGCTGGCCCGGCTGCTCGCCGCGCAGTGTTTTCGCGCAGGAGGCCATCTCTACCACCGGACGGATGGCCCGGCGGCACACCCAGCGGCTGAGCAGGGCGCCTATCCCCCACAGTCCGGCGGAAACGGCAAACAGGGTCCAGGCCAACTGCCGCAACGCCGCCGCCACCGGAGCTTGTGGCAGCCCGGCACGCACTGTCAGGGCGGGACCATGATAGGTACGGTCCGAAGGCAGCGAAACCTCGCCGGGCAGGGTGCCGTCTAGTCCCTCCACTGGCTCCGGATGGAATCGTCCAGCCTGGAGTCGGCAGCCAAGAACGCGCCATCCCTCCGAGCCTGAAGCGTAAGCGAAGGCGCCCTCTCGTTCGTCGGCTTCCAGGTTCCGCGAACAATCGATCAAACGTCCCGCGGCATCGTGCAGCATCCAGCGGATCTGATCTTCGCCAGGATCTTCGCCGAGGGTGATATGGCGTTCCAGCGGTTCCCATTCGACATCATCGGCATGGATCTCAATGGCGGCGATGATCGTCTGCATGGCCGTCTCCAACCGCTGGTTGGCCTGGTCCGCGAGATGACGGCGCACGAGCAGATAAAGGACGGTGGAAAAGCCCAGCAGCACCAGAGCCAGGGCCGCCAGGAAGTACGCCGATAGACGCGTCGTCAAGCTCATGGCTTCTCTTACCGTCCCAGGGGAGGCACCTCGCCAAAGAGATAGCCGCGACCGCGCACTGTATGGATCAGGCGCGGGCCATGTGCTTCCAGCTTGCGGCGCAGCTCCATGACGTGGACCTCCAGGGTGTTGGAGAGACCGTCAAAGGACTCCTGCCAAACGTGCTCGTAAATGCGGTTCCGCGACAGCACCTCACCAGGATGCCGCAGGAAAAACAGCAGGAGGGACTGCTCCTTGGCGGTAAGGTCAAGAGGCCGTCCCGCACGTTCGACTCGTTGTGTGGCCAAGTCCATGGCCACATCCAGGTATTCCAGCCGGGCGCCGATGCTGCCGGGCCGCCGCCGCAACAGCGCCTGGATCCGCGCCAGCAGCTCCGAGAAATCGAAAGGCTTGCACAGATAATCGTCGGCGCCCGCGTTAAGTCCCTGCACGCGCTGCTCCACGGCGTCGCGCGCCGTCAAAAACAGCACGGGCGTGGTTTGGTTGATCTGCCGGAAACGCTGGAGCAGCGTGTACCCATCCTGTCCCGGCAACCACCAATCGAGAATCACGAGATCCCAGGCGGCCGATTTCAGGTCGAGCCAGCCGCTCGTGCCGTCGGCGGCGACTTCGACAACGAACCCCTCTTCGCGCAAACCGCGGCTGATGAAGTCGGCAATCTCCTCGTCGTCTTCGATCAGCAGCAGCCGGATGGCCATATACTGTCCTCGGATTGCTGTCGCCGCCTCAATCCATAAACGTTGATTATAACCGGGTTCCTTAAAATGCAGATGATGGAATGATAAATTCCGCTTTATCTAACGAGTCTCGTTCCCACGCTCTGCGTGGGAACGCACGTCCGGCCGCTCTGCGGCCCGACTTTCTCTGCCCCGTGGAGATTTGCCGCGACGCGGAGCGTCGCTCTCCTGCGTTCCCACGCGGAGCGTGGGAACGAGAGGGCTTTATAGATAGCAACGAGAGGACGAGAGAAAGTGCCGATGATCGGATGATAAAATCCGCTTTATCCAAGGACAATCGATGGAACCGTACTTATTGAGTTTGACTCTTCGACTGGCAGACGGAATCTCACGGCTGCCGGCGAAGGTTCGCGCGCGCCACGCGGACTATCTGCGTGCGGCGCAGAATGCCGATGGCGGCTTCTCTGGCCGCGAGGGTGGCTCCGATCTGTACTATACCGGCTTCGCCCTGCGCGGCCTGGCCGTCCTCGATTCGCTGACGCCGGCCATTGCCGAGAGGGCGGGAGACTATCTGCGCGGCTGTCTGACGCAGCAAACCAGCGTCATCGATTTTTTCTCCCTTCTGTATTCCTGTGTCTTGGTGCAGCTGGCCGGCGGTCCCGACGTGCTCGCGGGTAGCTCACCAGATTGGCCCGATCGCGTCGCCGAGATGCTGGAGCGTTTCCGCACCTCCGATGGCGGCTATGCCAAGACCATCGGCAGTGCATCGGGCAGCACGTATCACACGTTCCTGGTGGCGCTGTGCTATCAACTGCTGGGCCGGCAGCTGCCGCGCTTAGCCGACGTGGTGCGCTTCGTCGCCTCGCGCCGACGGGAGGATGGCGGCTACGTCGAGATCGCGCCCATGCGCCGCGGCGGCACCAATCCAACCGCCGCCGCCGTCGGGCTATTGCAATTGGCCAAGGACGAGATGCCCCAAGCGCTCGAGGAAGTCCGCGGTGAAGTTATTGCTTTTCTTGCCGGCATGGCGTCGCCCGAAGGCGGATTGCGCGCCAACGGCCGAGCGCCTTTAGCGGATCTGCTGTCCACCTTCACCGCTGCCTGGACGCTGGAACAGTTGGGAGGATTGCAACACTTGGATGAAGAACAACTATGGCGCTATGCCGAATCGCTAGAGCGTCCCGAAGGTGGTTTTCACGGCGGCCTGTGGGATGAGGGGCACGACGTGGAATACACGTTCTACGGACTTGGCGTCCTCGCCTTATTGGCAGTACAACGCGATTTTTCAGACGGAAACTCAGTTTAAGCGCATTTTAGGCAGAAATAACTCCTTTCTCGATCCGCTTTCCTTGCCCAAGATTCAAAAAGAGTCTAGCTTTCGGTTGCTTGAGGATGGACGATCGAGCCGGATCGATGGCTTGGACCGCATCCTCGGCAACGGAACCAAGGTCGGTCAGATGGTTGCGGTAGGACGCAGCCACGGACGGCCTCCTCATTCCCCGGGAAATACTCCATGTTGTCTCTCTCCGCCTGGCTTCGTCGATTCCCCTCTTCTCCGAAGACAAAGCGTTCCGTAAAACTCCGCTGCCAGCGAGTTCTGCCGAGCATCGAAGTGCTCGAAGACAGGTCACTATTATCGACTACTTACACCGTCACCAGCCTGCTGGATACCAATACGGGCATCGGTGATGCGGGGACCCTGCGCTACGTCCTTAACCAGGCGAATGCCAATCACACCGGGACAGCGGCCGATCCGGACTTGATCCAATTCGCCACCGGCAGCGGGACGATTGCGGTCAATGCGGCGAACGGCGGTGCCTTGCCCGGCCTCGCCAGCAACGAAGTCGCCGTCATCGACGCGACCACCGCGACCGGCTACAACGGTACGCCGGTCATCACCCTCGACGGCACGCTCGCCGGCCCCGGCGCCAACGGCCTGACCATCAGCGGTGGGTCGAGCATGGTGAAGGGACTCGACATCGTGAATTTCGCGGGCAACGGCATTCAGCTCGATACCAACGGCAAGGATACGGTGCAGTCCTGCTACATCGGCATCACCACGACAGGCACGGCTGCCGGCAACGGCGGCAATGGCATTTTTATCAACGGCACGGCGAGCAACACCATCGGCGGCGAGCAAAGCATCGGGGGCAACCTCATCTCCGGCAACGGCGGCAACGGCATCTTGATCGAAGGCGCGACGGCCTCGAACAACGTGGTGGTCGGCAACTTCATCGGCACCGACCCGACCGGCAGCATGGCCGTCGGTAATGGCGGCAACGGCATCCAGCTTGAGAATGCCCCCAACAATCAGATTGGACCCAGCAATCCGGTAACGCCGGTGACCTATTACAACACGGACAATTTCCCCACCAACCTGACCTACGCCGGATGGGAGGGCATCCGCGATGGCGACAGCAGCGGCCAGTACCTCATCACCGGCACCACGGTGGTCAACGGCGAGCCGACCGGGCTTTTGTATGAAGGGACCATTGATGGAACGGGGACTTCGTATGCGGTAATCTCTCCCGGCTGGACAACTTCCAGCGTCTATGGTCCCAATAATCTGGGCAACGGCGTGATCCAGCTCGTGGGGACTTATACAAGTTCGAGTTCCACGGCCGCGACAAATAGCTTCATCTTTCAGGGCACCACGAGCGATCTCAATAATGCCAGCAATTACGCCACCATCGACATTTCGGGAGCGGATTACACCATCGTCCATAGCGTGTCGGGCGGACTGGCGGTCGGCAACTACGACAGCCCTGCCGATCATGGCAAGTACGGCTTAGCGTTAGGGCCCGGCCATGCGTTCATCTTCGATGTCAGCGACCCTTCCAATCCGATTTACGTCAAGGACATCTCATTCCCCGGCGCCATCAGCACGAGCGCCTACGGCATCTGGTACAACGGCGGCACCAGCTACACCATCTGCGGCGGCTACAGTGCTGGAGCCGTAAACAATTTTCAGAATCAGAACGACCCCTTCCCTCATGCCTTCCTCGTGGATTACGATTCCTCCACGGGCACGTTCTCTCACTGGACCTCATTCGATTACCCATATGGCAAGGACTTCCTGACCCATTTCCAGGGAATCAGCAGCACGCAACCGGGCGTTTATACCATCGCGGCGGACGCCGCCATTCAGAACGGTTCCGCGCCTACCCAGGGTATGTGGGTGACCGTGAGCCGAAACGCCGATGGCTCCTTCGGCCCGGCAAGGTGGATCAACCTCAATTATCCGGGCCTCGACCCGACGACGAACCTCACCAGTAACAATTCCGTGGCCGGCAACCAGTTGGTCGGAATCATCCTTGGCTCAAAAGGATTTACCTACCAGGCCACCGTGAATAGCAGCGTCGTGTTATCGAACGTGATCAGCGGCAATGGCGGCAACGGCATCTTGATCGAAGGCCTCACCGCCACGGCCAACTCGATTGTGGATAACAACATCGGCACCAACGAGCCGGGCACCGCCGCCGTCGGCAACGGCGGCAACGGCATCGAGATCACCAACGGCGCGAAGCTGAACACCATCGGCGGCAACACGCCCACGACCAACACCTTCACCGGCACGCAGACCCAGGCCCCCGGCAAGCCGGCCGACGGCAACGTCATCTCCGACAACGGCGGCGACGGCGTCCTGATCACCGGCGGCGCCGAGGACAACACGCTCAGCGGCAATTTCATTGGCTCGGATGTCACCGGCATGCACGCCCTCGGCAACTCAGGCGATGGCGTAGGGATTATCCATGCCGACAACAATTCCTTGATCGGCACCACCGTCACGCAAGACCCGTTCGTCTATCTCAACCTCGTCGTCGCCAACGGCGGCAACGGCCTTGTCATCGACGATTCCAACAATACCACCGTGCAAGCCAACGACTTCGGCCTGGCCGATGACAACTTAACCGCATTGGGAAATCGACTGGACGGCGTGCTGATCGAGGGAACCTCGCAGAACACGCAATTCGGCGGCATCATCCCCCTGGGGAACATTAGCGCCGGCAACGGTCGCAACGGCGTTGAAATCGCCGACACCGCCAGCGGTACCGTGGTCTTCAACACCTTCTGCGGCTTGCCGGCTTTCGTGGACACGGCGGTGGGCAACAAGCTCGACGGCATGCTCATCAGCTCGACCGGCGGCAACAACACCATTCGCACCAACGTGATTGCCGGCAACGGACTCAACGGCATCCACATTACCGGCGACGCCAGCGGTGTCCAGGTAACGGAAGACATCATTGGCCTGGATACGCCGGGGAACTCGGCATTGCCCAATGGCGAGGACGGAGTACTGATCGACGGCACCGCCCACGATAATCTCATTGGTGGACAACAAGTATCCGTTATCCCGCAAAATACGATCTCCGGCAACGACGGCAACGGCGTCGCCATCGAAGGCAACGCCCACGATAATCAAGTCGTCCACAGCGATATCGGCACGGATGTCTTTGGAAAGACCGCGTTAGGGAACCTGGGCGCGGGCATCTACATTGCCGACAACGCCAACAACACTACCATCGGCGGGACCACGTCGTTCGATCAGAACATCATCAGCGGCAATAAAGAGGGGATTGTGCTCTACGGCGGAGGCCCGCTGGGAACGCAAGTAATCGGCAATCTGATCGGCACGGACAAGACCGGGCAAAATGCGCTGCCGAACAACGGCCCTGGCGTCCTAATCCTCGGCTCCTCCGGCAATGTAATCGGCGGCACCGGAGCGGGCATGAGCAACGTCATCGCCTTCAATAACCCCGGCGGCGTCGTGGTCGTTTCCGGCAACCACAACGGCATTTTGGCAAACTCCATCTTCAACAACTCCGGGGAAGGCATCGTTCTGGCCCCCGGAACGAATGCCAACAATAATCAGCCGGCGCCCGTCCTCACCGCGGCGGAGGAACTCTCCTCCACTACGGTCCAGATCACTGGCACGCTCACGGCCGCGGCTAACACGACCTACTCCGTTGAGTTTTTCTCGACGCCGAGCGGCACCTCGGCGGGCCAGGGCAAGACTTATCTCGGCTCGATCACCGCGACCACAAACGCGAATGGAGTGGCTTCGATCGGCTTCACCACGACCATGGCCTCGCCGTCCGGCACCTCCTTCACGGCAACGGCAACCGACCCGGTGAACAATACTTCGCAGTTCTCCAACGCCGTGTTCGCCGCGCCGCCCGCGCCGCCCTCACCACCCAGCCCGCCGCCGGCTCCCACCCCGCCGCCCGCGCCGTCCACGCCGACGCCAGTGGGAACGCTGTCGCCATTCGGCCTCGGCTTCGGGCCGGGATTGCAGCTGGAAATCTTCGATGTCGATAGCCAGGGGCAGGTGTTCGAGCAACCGTTGGGGACGTTCCTCACGGGGGGCAGCCTCACGTTCGTGGCCAGCGATTTGATCTTCTCGAACGTGCAAAATGTCAATGGCTCGCTGCTGGGGTTGCTCCAGGAGCAGAGCGGTCAGCTCGCCTTCGTAAAAGTCATGAATCTGGTCAATCCATTCGTCTTCAATGCGGTGCTTCAAACGCTGATGAAGCCGGTATAGTGGGAACCAACCAGGCGAGCGGGGTCGCGTAAGCGCCCCGAGTGCGTATGGGGCCGACGAAGGAGGCCCACCACTTCCCCTGGTGGGCCTCCTTCGTCGGCCCACCCTAATCGCATCAACACGTGTTCACCCACGAGCGCAGCGCTTCGGCGACGCTCCATGCCTGGGCGATGCAGCCGCGCGGCGTGAATGGCTCTTCCGCGTCGGCGACCTCGCTGATCGATCCCACGCACGCCTCGCCGAGATGATCCGCTAACCCCTGCAAGAAGCGCCGCGATCCCTCTTTATCCTCCGGATGCAGCTTCAGCCAGGCATCAATGAACGGCCCAATCAGCCACGGCCAGACAGTCCCCTGATGATAGGCGGCGTCGCGCGATCGCAGGTCGCCGTGATAGGTCGGCTTGTAGTCCGGCTCTCCCGGCGCCAGCGAACGCAAGCCCAACGGCGTAAGCAAACGCTCGCGTACCACGTCCATCACTGGATGCCAGCGATCCTTATCGAGGACCGGATGCGAGAGCGAGATGGCAAAAACCTGATTGGGACGGCACGATGGATCGTCGCCCTTCTCGCTGTCCACCACGTCATAGAGGTATCCGCCCTTGGCGTACCAGAAGCGCCGATTGAAGGCGGTTCGCGCCCGCTCGGCATGTTCGGCGACGGCCTTGGCCCGCGCGGTTTCCTCTAGTTCTTGTTCCCAGCGCTCCAGCCAGCGCAGAGCGTTGTACCACAGGGCATTGATCTCGACAGCCTTGCCGCGCCGCGGCGTCACCACCCAATCGCCGCACTTGGCGTCCATCCACGTCAGTTGATACCCTTCCGCGCCCTGACGCAACAGGCCGTCCGATTTGTCCACGCCAATGCCGAAGTGCGTACCGCGCAGATGGTGATCCACGATGTCGCGGACGATCGGCACCAGGAACACCAGCGTTTCGGTGTCGCGGGTGATCTCGTAATAGCGGCCGATGGCCTGGATGAACCAGAGCGTGGCGTCGGCGGTGTGATACAGTCCTTCCTTGCTGCCTTCGGGAAAAAGATTGGGAATGAGACCGTCGCGGACATGGTTGGCGAAGGTGCGGAGGATGGAGCGAGCGTCGCTGTGCCGGCCGGTTGTCAGGGTCAGCCCTTCCAGGCAAATCATGGTATCGCGGCCCCAGTCGGTGAACCAGTGATAGCCGGCGATGACGGTGCGGACTTCATCGCCGGCGGCGCGGGCCCGCGCCGCCTCTTCGACGCGGCCGGCCGGCGTAATGAGGAATTGATCGGCGCCAAAGACCCATTCGGCGCCCAGGCCCGTCTTCGCCTCGGGGGTCGCCAGCCATAAGAGCCGGCGCCGCCGCTCGTGCTCTGCCCTGCGGGCGGCGACTGGCGACAGCGCTTCGATCGTCTCCCAACTCTCGGTTGAGGCCACCAGCGTGGCATCATGATCGGTCGACAAATCGAGGCGGAAATAACCGGGACTCCACAATTCGCCCCGCGAATCATAGCCGCGATTTTCTTCCACCCAATACAACAGCGGTTGCGTTCGCTGGCTCTCAACGGTGAAAGCCGTGCGACGCCCATGCACGCGGAAGCGGAAGGGCGGCACGTCCGATTCGCCCCGAATTTCGTAGTGCTCGCCGATGGCCGTCAACGCATAGGGCGCGGCGAACTCCGTACTCACCTTGGCATCGTGCGGCCGGAAGTGAACGGCCAAGCGAAGCTTTAGCCGTACCGTGCCCTCCCCTTCGAGCAGGCAATAGCCAACGTGGACGGTGTTCTGTTCGTGCGGCAATAGTACGCGTTTTTCCAATACGCAGCCGTCGATCTCCCAACGCCACACCGGCAAGCCGAATTCCAGGCGGAACTCGCGGAAGAATTCCAGACCGTGGAGGTCTAGTTTGCCGTCGGCTAGCTGCTCGCCGCCCAGACGCACCGTCCGGCCGTTGGGCAGACGAACCTGCTCCATCAGATGGTTGAGCATGACAGTGCGGCCGTGCGGCGCCGGCAGAGCGGCGATAAGCAAGCCGTGATAGCGGCGCGTACAAACGCCGGCCAACGTGGACGAGGCATAACCGCCGAGGCCGTTGGTCACCAGCCATTCCTGGTGGACCACCTGCTCGACTTCTCTGGCGTTCCCCGTCCAGCGAAAGTGACGGATTAGCTGGTTCATAAAATCGCCCGGAAAATCGGCGAGCGGGGTTGCGTAAGCGCCCCGAGAGACTTCCTCGGGGCGCTTACGCAACCCCGCTCGCCCGCATCACTGTCGCCGATTCGCCCGGCAAGCGCCAACCGTCTTCGCGCTCCTCGGCCGCGGCCGAATCGCCTCCGTAGCGCGGATCTTCACTGCTCCACACCACCTCCCACACTCTACCCTCGTCGGGCGCCAAGAGCGGTTCCGGCGCCGGCGCCAACAAGAGATCCGTACCGAGATTAATTAATAAAAGCCGGTCGTCGCCGTCTTCCCCGAAATAGCGCAACACAAACGCATGAGAATTCAGCACAGCTCCATCGACGCCGCCGCGACGCTGCGCCCGAAAGACCGGATCCGCGCGACGAAGCTGCAATAAATCACGGTGCAAAGCGTAGACACCGGCGTGCTCCTCGCGCTCGGAAAAGTCGAGTTTACAGCAAGTAAATGTGGCTGGATCGGCCGGATCGGGAATGTGTTCCTGCATGGCCGGCGTCGCCATGCTGGGGAATTGAGCCATGAACGCCTTGCGTCCTTTATAGACCACGGATGCCAGCTCCGGCTTGTGGTCGGCGAAAAAGTGGAAGGGGCGGGAAGAGGCAAACTCTTGCCCCTGGAAAAGCATCGGCGTTCCCGGACTCAGCAGCAACAGGGCCGTCAGCGCACGGTGGCGTCCCGGACTGGTTATCTGCGACGGCTGCTTGACCGTGTTGGCGAGCTGATCGTGATTCTCCAGAAAGGTGATGAAGGCCGGCGGCGGCACAGCGATGGTCCGCGTGCCGCGCCGCTGCTTCTGCCAAAGATAACGCTGGCCCTGGTACAGAAACCCGTGCTTCACCGCCGAGATCAGCTCCTGTGGCGTGCCGCGGTAATCGCTGAAATAGGCCTCCGTTCGGCCCGTGAGAGCGACGCGCGCGGTGTGGTGAAAATCGTCGTTCCATATGGCGTCGAAGCCGTAGCCCCCCTCTTCCACAGGCCGGACCATCCGAACCTGCTGCGGCTCGTTCTCGGTCACGATAATGACATCCCGGCCGTTCGCCGCTTGACGCACATTTCGGCTGATCGCCGCTAAAATGTGTTCTTCCGAGCTATCGTAGATGTTTTGCGTGGCATCCAGGCGCAGGCCGTCGAAGTGAAATTCCTCGATCCAGTATCGGGCGTTGACGGTGATGTATTCGCGCACCGGGCCGCTATTTGGTCCATCGTAGTTGAGCGCCGGTCCCCAGTCGGTTTTGTAGCGCTTGGTCATGTAGTCGGTGGAGAATTGGTCGAGATAGTTGCCGTCGGGACCGAGATGGTTGTAAACCACGTCCAGGAGAACGCCCATTCCCAGGGAATGGGCGCGATCGATGAATCGGCGCACGTCGTCGGGCGAACCGTAAAGGCGCGTGGGCGCAAACAAGTTGACGCCGTCGTAGCCCCAACCGAATCGGCCGGGGAAGTCGGCCAGAGGCATGATCTCCAGGACGGTGATACCGGTGTCGTACAGCGCCGGCAGCTGGCGCGCCGCCGCTTCCCACGTGCCCTCCGGAGTGAAAGTGCCGATGTGCATTTCATAAAGCACTTGCCCCGGCAGACTCAAGCCGCGCCAGCCGTGATCCGTCCATGCAAACGCCGCCGGATCGACGACTTGCGACGGACCATGCGGTCCCTCCGGCTGGAAGCGCGAAGCAGGATCGGGGTAGAGTCTGGTCTCGTCGTCCAGGCGAAAACGATAGCGCACCCCCGCCCGGGCCGGCGCGAAACCGGAAAAATAACCACCTTCTTCCGACCGCAGTGGGAATATCCCACGGCCCGGATCTTCAAGCACAACTTCTACCATGCGACGCCGCGGCGCCCAGACGCGGAAATGAATTCGACCGTCCTGCTGGACTTCCGCACCGACCGGCAGGTGTCGGGGAACTTCCTGCTTCATGGAGCAATGATGTGCAAAGAGAGTGCCATAGATAACCGCCCGCGAGTCTCGTCCGAGCCGCGCACGCAGCGCAGCGGAGTAAGCGGCTCGGACGAGACTCGCGGCGCGGATGAAAATGAGAATCTTGCATCGTTGGCATGACTTCTGCCCACCATTATAAAATTACGTGGGTGGACCATTGCTGAGTTATCACGTCGATATTGTCGGGAGAGACTGTGATTGGCCGCACACGGAAGCCTGAGATCGTCACGCTCGAAGACGATCCTCTTTGGTACAAGGATGCCATCATCTACGAACTGCACGTTCGCGCCTTCTGCGACAGCAACGGCGACGGCATCGGCGATTTTCTCGGCGTTGTCGAGAAACTCGATTATTTGCAGGACCTCGGCGTCACCGCCCTTTGGTTGTTGCCCTTCTATCCCTCGCCCTTGCGCGATGACGGCTACGACATCGCCGATTACACGAGCGTCAATCCGATTTACGGCACTATCGACGACCTCCAACGGCTGCTCGATGAGGCCCATAACCGCGGCCTGCGCATCATCACCGAATTGGTCGTCAACCATACCTCCGACCAACATCCGTGGTTCCAGCGCGCTCGCCGTTCGCCGCCGGGCAGCCTCGAACGCGACTTCTACGTCTGGAGCGATACGCGCGATCGCTTCAAGGACGCCCGCATCATCTTCAAGGACTTCGAGCTATCCAACTGGACGTGGGATCCCGTCGCCAACTCCTTTTTCTGGCACCGCTTTTATTCGCACCAACCCGATCTCAATTACGACAATCCAGCGGTCCACGAGGCCGTCTTCCGCGTCCTCGATTTCTGGCTGGAGCGCGGCGTCGACGGCCTGCGTTTGGATGCCATTCCCTACCTTTATGAGCGAGACGGCACCACCTGCGAGAACCTGCCGGAGACGCACGCTTTCCTCAAGAAGCTGCGCGGCTACCTCGACAGCAAGTACAAAAATCGCGTGCTGCTGGCGGAGGCCAACCAATGGCCCGAAGACGCCGTCGCCTACTTCGGCGGCCACCAGGGCGATGAATGCCACATGTGCTTCCACTTCCCCATCATGCCGCGCTTGTTCATGTCCATTCAGATGGAAGACCGCTTTCCCATCGTGGACATCCTCCAGCAGACGCCGGACATCCCGCCGAACGGCCAATGGGCGCTGTTTCTGCGCAATCATGACGAACTGACGCTGGAAATGGTCACGGAGGACGACCGCGATTACATGTACCGCGTCTACGCCCACGATCCCCAAGCGCGCATCAATCTCGGCATTCGCCGGCGGCTGGCGCCCTTGTTGCAAAACCATCGCCGCAAGATCGAGCTAATGAACGGCCTGCTCTTGTCGCTGCCGGGCACGCCGGTGATTTACTACGGCGACGAGATCGGCATGGGCGACAACATCTATCTGGGCGATCGCAACGGCGTCCGAACGCCCATGCAGTGGGACGGCGAGCGCAACGCCGGCTTCTCGTCGGCCAATCCGCAGCGGTTGTATTTACCGCTCATTATCGATCCGGAATTTCACTTTCAGATCGTCAACGTCGAGGCGCAGCAGGGCAACCTCTATTCCCTCTTGTGGTGGATGAAGTATCTATTCGCGCTGCGCAAACGTCATCAAGCGTTCAGTCGCGGCACGCTGGAGATGCTGACGCCGGACAATTCCAAGACGCTGGCCTTCCTGCGTCACGGTCAGGATGAGACGATCCTGGTAGTGGCCAATCTCTCGCGTTTCATGCAGGGGCTTCGCGTCGATCTGGCGGCGTACAAGGGCATGACGCTGGTCGATTTGATGGGCCACACGACTCTGCCCGAAATTGGCGAGACGCCGTACTTCATGACGCTGGGTCCGTACTTGTTCCACTATTTCCTGCTCAAGCCGAAGCCGGCCCCCATCGCCGGCACGCCGGAGCCGCCCAACATCACGGTTGTCGGAATGCGGGGCTGGTCAGGAATCTTTCGCGGTCGGCCGCGGCAGCGACTGGAAGAGGCGCTGCCAGGATATTTGCGCAGCCGGCCGTGGTTCCAGGGACAATTGCGCGACATCAAGACCGTCACTCTCCGCGATGTCCTTCCGCTTGGCGGCGACGAGGACGGGCCGCGTCTGACGCTGGTGCAGGCCGATTTCGACGAAGGCGAGCCGGAAGTTTACCTTCTTCCGCTGGCTTTCGCGCCCCCGCCGGACGCCGCCGCTCCCGCCTCGCCGCCTGGTCCGGTCATCGCCCGTTTGCGCTTCCGTTCGCCTGCCAGCCCGAAGCGCGAGCAAGGAGATGCCCTTGCTGGCGCTGCGGGTTGGCAGGAACGGGAGGGCGCTCTTTACGATCCCAGCGGCGAACGCAGCTTTGTGGCGCTGGTCATCGATTTGCTCGCCCGCCGAGGCCGTTACGATGGGGAGGTTGGCGAGCTGCGCGGCGAGCCGGAACGTGCCTTCGCGGCCGAGTTGCCGGCCTCCGAGCTGCGCGTGCTGGAATCCGGCAACACCGTCGTCCTCTTGGGGGATCGTCTGGTGCTCAAGCTCTATCGCCGTATCGAGGAAGGGGTGCAGCCGGAAGAAGAGATTAACCGCGTCTTATTATCGAAAACCACCTTCACCCAGTTGCCGGCCGTGATCGGAGCTTTGCGCTATCGCTCGGAAAAAGGCGAGCCGGCGGCGCTAGGCCTCGTGCAGGATTTCGTTCCCAGCGAGGGCGATGCCTGGCATCTGACCTTGGATGCGTTACACCGCTTCTTCGATAACATCCTGCCCGGGGCCGCCAACCCACCTCAGCTGGATGGGCCGCGTTCCGTGGTCGAGCTGAGCGATCAGGAGTTCCCGGCCCAGGTTCGTGAGCTACTTGGTTCCTACCTGGAGACCACCCGTTTGATGGCCAAGCGCGTCGGCGAATTGCACGTCGCCTTGGCCTCCGTGAAGGACAACCCCGACTTCGCGCCCGAACCGTTTACCATCCATTATCAACGTTCGCTCTATCAGTCGATGCGCGGACGCATCCGTCAGACCCTGGTGATGCTGCGCCGGCAGATCGATCGTTGGCCGGAACCTCTGCGCGATCAGGCCGCCCGCGTGGCCCGGAGCGAAGACAAACTCATGCGTGTGAGCCATCGCATTCTCGACCGTTTGATCGAGGCGAAGCGCATCCGTTGTCATGGCCACCTCCATTTGGGCCACTTGCTCTACACCGGCAAGGACTTCCTCGTCATCGATTTTGAGGGCGAGCCGGACCGTTCGCTGATGCACCGCCGCCGCAAGCGCTCGCCGGTGCGCGACCTGGCCGGCCTGCACCGCTCCTTGCAAGAGGCGGCCGTGGCGGCGCTGCGGCAAGGGGGCATCCGCGCCGACGACATCCCGGCACTGGAACCGTGGGCGCGCTTTTGGCAGCGCTGGGCCTCGGTCATCTTTCTCAAAGAATATCGGGCCATGCCAGGCACGGCGGAGCTTTTGCCGCGCGATCCGGGGTCGCTGATCGCGCTGTTCGATTTCTATCGCCTGGGCTGGAACATCTCCGGCCTGCGCCACGAGTTGGCCGCGATCACCGACCGCGCCGCCATGTTGCTGCGCAACCTTATCCACATGATCGAGAGGGAGTGACGGAGAATGGAGGTCAACAAGAGAAAGCGATGCTAATACTTCGCCGACTAGCCCGCAGCGCGGGCGTCCCGCCCGCAAGCCAGGCGGGCGGGACGCCCGCGCTCCGGCGCTCCAGCCTAGTAGTGTATTCTATTAGTGCCTCTATTAAAGGTTTTATAATTCGTCACGGAGCGAAGATCCTTCTCTCTTCCCCGGAGCATCATGACTAGCGCGGAAGTCCTGGCCAGCCTGTTGTCCGATCTGGAGCGGGAAGCGACCGCCCGTCGCTGCGCGCCCGAGGCCACCTATCGCCTGCAATTCCATGCCGGTTTCACTTTTCAGGATGCCGCGCATCTTGCTCCCTATCTGCACGATCTCGGCATCAGCCACATCTACGCTTCGCCGTACTTGAAGGCCCGGCCCGGCAGCAAGCACGGCTACGACGTGCTCGATCACCAGCACCTCAACCCCGAAATCGGCAGCGATGCCGACTACGCCGCTTATAGTGACACCCTGCGCGAGCACAATCTCGGCCAGATCCTCGATGTCGTGCCCAATCACATGGGCATTGTCGGCAACGAAAACGTCTGGTGGAACGACGTGCTGGAGAACGGCCCGGCCTCGCCCTATGCCAACTATTTTGACATCGCCTGGGAGGTATCGCCGCGTCCCGCTCTGCGCGATCGCGTACTACTGCCGCTGCTCGGCGAGCCATACGGCCAAGTCCTCGAAGCGGGACAAATCCGCCTCCACTATGAGGCGGGCACATTCACCATCCACTATTTCGAGCACCGCCTGCCCGTCGCTCCGTGTACCTGGAGCAAAATCCTCAGCTACGACCTCGATCAACTGGAGGCGGCGCTGGGCAAAGATTCGCTGCAACTGTTGGAATATCAAAGCATCCTAACGGGCGTACGCAACCTGCCGTCGCGCACCGAGACCAGCCCCGAACGCATCGCCGAACGCCAACGCGAGAAGGAAGTGCTTAAACGCCGCCTCGCCGCCTTGACGGACAGCTGCGCCGAGATCCGCGAGCATCTTCTCGCCGTCGTCCATATCTTCAACGGCACGCCGGGTGATCCGCAAAGCTTTGACTATCTCGATGAATTGCTCGACGAGCAGCCATACCGCCTGTCGTCGTGGCGCGTGGCCTCCGATGAAATCAACTATCGCCGTTTCTTCGACATCAACGAGCTGGCCGCCTTGCGCATGGAGCGCGCGGAGGTCTTCCTTGCCACGCACAAGCTGATTTTCCAGCTCCTGCGCGAACGCAGGCTGTCCGGTCTGCGCATCGACCACCCCGACGGTTTGTTCGATCCCCGGCAATACCTGCGGCGTCTGCAGCGCCATTATCTGCTAGAACTGGCCCGCCAAATTTATCAATCGCGTCCGGAGTATCAGAGCATCGAGTGGAATGAATTGGAAGCCCCCCTGCTGGCCCGCATCAATTCCGGCGCCTTGCCCGAACGCTCGCTATACGTCGTCGTCGAGAAAATCCTCGGCAGCAACGAATCGTTGCCGGCCGACTGGCCCGTCCACGGCACGACCGGCTACGACTTTCTAAACGTCCTGGGCGGCCTGTTCGTCGATCCGGCCAGCGCACGCGCCTTCACAACCTTGTACCGCGATTGGATCGAGGACTACACACCGTTTCTGGAGGTGGTTTACGATAAAAAACTCTTGATACTCGGTTTATCTCTTTCAAGCGAATTGCAGATGTTATCGTTGGCGCTGGATCGACTGGCCCAACGGCGGCGCTGGTCGCGCGACTTCACGCTGCACAGTCTCCGCCGCGTCCTGCGCGAGGTCATCGCTTGTTTTCCCGTCTATCGTTCGTACATCGCCGAAGGCACGGTCCACGACGACGACAAGAAGTACATCGACGGCGCCATCCGCGAAGCGCGCAAACGCAATCCCACGCTCAACCGTGCTCACTTCCAATTCCTGCGCAACATCCTGCTCCTGCGCCACCCCGAGCGCGCCAGCGAGGAAGAGATCACCGAGCAGCAGCGGTTCACCGGCCAGTTCCAGCAAGTGACCTCGCCGGTGATGGCAAAGGGGCTGGAGGACACGGCCTTTTATGTCTACAATCGCTTGACTTCGCTCAACGAGGTCGGCGGCGACCCCGCCCGTTTCGGCATCCCGCCCGCCGTCGTCCATCAGAACTTCGCTGCCCGCCAGCAACATTGGCCGCGCGCCCTTTCGACCACGTCCACGCACGATAGCAAGCGCAGCGAGGATGTCCGCGCCCGCATCAGCGTTTTGTCCGAAATGCCCGACGCCTGGAGCGAGCGCCTGCATCGCTGGAGCACGCTCAACGAACCGCACCGCGTCCAGGTCGAGGACGACAAAGCGCCCGACAGCAACGTGGAATATCTCTTGTATCAAACGCTGTTGGGCGCCTGGCCGGCCGAGCCGTACAGCAACGAAGATTATGCCGCGTTCGTCGGCCGCATTCAGGCGTACATGGAGAAGGCTACCCACGAGGCCAAGGTCCACACAAGCTGGATCAACCCCAACGCCGACTACGATCAAGCCCTACGCCTGTTCGTCGGCCACATCCTCGATCCGGCGGCCAGCCCGGAATTTCTCGACGATTTCCGCGCCTTCCAACGGACAATCAGTCGATACGGCTTTTTCAACTCGCTGTCGCAGTGCTTGCTCAAGATCGCCGCACCCGGTGCGCCGGACACCTACCAAGGGACCGAGCTGTGGGATTTCAGCCTGGTCGATCCGGACAATCGCCGGCCGGTCGATTACGAGAAGCGCCGCCGGCTGCTGGCGGAATTGCTCGAACGATCCCATCTGCCAAAAGCGCGCGGCGAGCTGGCCGACGAGCTGGTGGAGACGATGGCCGATGGACGCATCAAGCTGTTTGTCACCGCGATGTCACTTCGTTGCCGCCGGACGCATCCCGGCCTGTTCTCGGTCGGTTCTTACTCCGCCATCGATCCCGTGGGAGCAAAAGAGGAGCATATTTTCAGCTTCGTGCGCCGTCATCTGGATCGCGCCGCCTTGGTGGCTGCGCCTCGATTGCCGGCGAAGCTGATGAACGATCCGCGGGGATTGCCGCACGGGGCGAAGATTTGGGGCGACACCATGCTGCTGTTGCCGGAGGAATTGGGCGATCGCTTATGGCATTCGCTGTTCACCGGCGAGACACTGACGGCGATTGCGCATCAGGGGCGTCCCGCCCTGCGGGCGGCGCAAGTGTTCGCGCGCTTCCCCGTGGCGCTGTTGCTCGATCATGATGACGGCGCTGAAAATGGAGCGGGATTTCCTTGACGCGCGGAGAGTAGTCCCAATACAAAGGAGGACCGTGATGGATCTCTCGGATGATGTCGGGACCCGCAGCAATCGATGCTTTCAATCATGTTCTGGAACCTGAGGGGGAATGACACGACAACATGGGCCAAGCGTGCCCCATCTTTATGCACGCGCCTGACGCGGCTTGCAACGGCGCTGGGGATCGATGTGTTGCTACCTGAGTCCGGATTTAACGCGGCCGAAGTCCTCGATGCCCTCAATGGAGGAAGACCGGGTGCGTATTGCCATCCACCCAGTAATAGCCGCCGCATCCAATTGTTCACTCGGCTGCCGGAGTCAGCGGTTATCGATCAGTTCAACGATTCATCAGACGGCCGGCTCACAATCCGCCGTCTGACGACTTCCTCCAATGTTCAAGTCCTGCTTGCCGCTCTGCATTTTCAAAGTCAAATGGCCTGGAAACCAGATGAACAGGCACTTCAGGCAACGGTCTTGCACCAGGACATCGTGCGCGAAGAGGACGTGGTCGGACATCAGCGCACGGTCCTGATCGGCGATCTGAACATGAATCCGTTCGATCTAGGATTGGTGGGCGCTCAGGCGTTAAATTCGGTGATGACGCGCGACTTAGCGCGGAGAGAAGAGCGAACCGTAGCAGGCCGCCCCTATCGTTTGTTTTATAATCCGATGTGGGGCTGTTTCGGCGACCGGACGCCGGGACCGCCGGGGACATACTTTTACTCAGGTTCCACACCCTTCTGGAATATCTTCGATCAGGTGCTATTGCGGCCAATCCTAATGGACCGTCTTGTTGAGTTGTGTATCGTGGATGGGGACGGGCAAGATCCTCCGCTCACGGAGCGTGGCCGTCCGAACGCGTCGGAATTGTCGGACCATCTGCCGCTGCTAGTCCGACTGGACATCTAACAGCTGGAGAGTCTGTAATGAACACTACGATTCCCGATTGCTGGCCCGATATCAAGGTGGACGTGCTACCGCCTCTCGCTATTCTCAAGGCACAGGAAGGATTGCTGGCCCGAAGGATGCAAGGGATGTTGGAAGCGAAAGTGACGACGATAGAGGCGGGGAATCTGGTTCAGCATCAGTTGGATCTAATAGCGCCGAGTCTAAACTTTTACCGCGAACGATTGTTGACGGCCACACACGATCGGCTAAGACTTTATCCTGTCACCGTTGCCGCAGAATGTTTTGCTGAAAAATCTGAAGTCTCGCAAGGACCGCGACCGCTCTCTCCTCTTCAGGCTGCGCTCGCTCCTCTTCAGGCTGCGGTCAAGGCGTTTTCAGAAACGCATATCGCCCTTGTCCCCGAGGTGGTTCAGCGCCAGGCGTCGACCGACGAAGAGTTTGTCCAGCTCGTCCGCAAGGTACTTCAGTCCGCTGAGGTACGTGCCTTGATGGCTTCGCTCATCGCTCGTATCAACCAAGCCAATGGGGAACACCACGGCAACGGAACCGTAGAGCAAGAGGGCCGGTCGGATGCTGCACACGGAGAAAACTGAGCGGGCATTGCTAATTGTTCAGACAAAGAAGATTTTGTCGGCGCTTTTGAGGCGCAGTCGCCATTTGCATGCTACGATTATGACGAACTGAGAACGAACAGCACATTGCGGCGGCCGGAACAGAGAAGAGGCATATTTTCGTTCATCCACCGCGCCTGCGCGGCGTCTCAGCCTTCCTCATAAGGCAGCCCGCTGGCTTCGCGCAGCATATACGCGATCTCCTTCATCTTCTTTTCGCTCCACCCGGAATAGACAATGTACGCCGGGCAGCCGTGATCGCGGGTCAGGGAGACGTGATAGGTGATCTGATAAAACACGAGATACCACCAAATCAATCCGGGAATAAGGCCGAAAACGATCAGGAAATACATGATCCAGGCATCCCACGGGCTGACCGGACGGTGCCGGCCGCTTTGAATACCCTCGAAACCAAACACATCGACCGACCGCGGCGATTGAGCGAAAAAGCAGACACGCCACGTCTTGATTAGCTGCACTCGGCCGCGTGTGTCGCGCGTCAGGTGGATGCGGTCGAAGGTGCCCAGCAGAAACGCCAGCATCGCCGTCAGGCCAAGGAAGGTGACGAGGAACATGCCGAACTTCGCTTCCCCCTGGATGACGCCCAAAACCCCCACCGCGCCAAAGACGGCTTCGCAAATCCAGAAGATGGCCTGCCGCGTCCGATACGAGCCGTTGGTTTCCCAGACGCGCTCGATCGGCGTATAAGTGCGGGTGACTTTCTTGCGTTTTTTCAGATGAAAACCGCAACGCACACACAGCACCGAGCCGGGCGGCAGCATAAAACTGCACTTCGGGCATTTCACGTCGTCGGCGCCCGTGACGCCGTAGGGCGAGGAATCTTCCTCGTCATCCTCTTTGCCTTTCGGCTCATCCACCGAGGGCCACCACACCGGCTCCTTGCCCTCCTGTTCAGCCTCGGAAGGCGAGAAGCCATCGCAATCGGGGCACTCGCCCTGTCGCCGCACCATGCGCCGGCAGCGCCGGCAAGGGAACCGCATCTCGGCCACAGCCGGCTTGCGCGAGCTGCTTTTCGCAGTCCGCTCTCCGCTGTCTGCCGGAACGGATGGCGGAATGCGGGGAGCGGGCAGCGGGTCGCGGTCGCTCGGCGGAGTTGAGGGAGCGTCTTCAAGTAGCCAGCGTTCGGCTTCATCCAGGGCGGCGGGCTGCTGTTTCGCTGCCGGCGCGGCGGCCTCTTCCCGCGCTGACTCCGGCACCGGGCAAATGACGCCGCAGGCACACTGAATTTTGTTGCGGCGATAGCCATCGGGTATCGGCACCCGTTGCCCGCAGCCCTCGCAAATGACGGGCATGCACAAATCTCCCAGCGGAAGAATGAAAACGAATCAAACCATTTCCATCCTATCCATCCGGGGACGGCGATGCTACAGGTTCACGGCGCCTGAACCAAACGATCCGGGAACACCCGTGGCGGCAAATCAACCGTCAAGGACGCTCCCGGATCGTCTCGGCTCGAATTTTGCCGCAGGGGTTGCTCACTTCATCGCTCGTTCCTCTTGCCACGAGTCAGCTTGAGCTGATCGAATCGCACTTTGGACGGCTCGCTCGAAGTGGAATAAGCGGCCAAGCCCACTTTGCACTTCGCGGTCACATGGGGTAGATATTCTAACCGAGTCCACTTCTCACCGTCCTGGCTGATGAAAAAACTGGCCCACCCCACTCGATGGTCCAGGCGCAGATAGGCATACTCGGCTTTCTCAGGCAGGGGCCAGTCCTGCCATCCGTGTTCCCATAGGATGTTGTTGAACTGTCTCGGCCTTCCGTGGTCCCACTCAACTATATTGCCTTTTCGTTGCGGAGCGCCGATCCAGGTTTTCATGAGCGCCAAACTCTTTGCTTCTTTCCCTTCTGCCGCCGGATCCTGTCTCCGCGGCTGGGCAAGCTTCGGCGCGACCGCATAGGCGTGCGCTCGGCTTCCTTGTTGCGATACGGCGTATTCTAGGCGGTCGCAAATGGGATAGTCGGTTTCCGGATAGATCAACAAGAAACCAGCCGAAACGACGGCAGGTTGGCCCTTGACCGTGGACCGAGCGGCAGGGCGAGAATCAATCCGGACGCGAACCTGCAAGTCGAAGTTCCCTTCGAGATCACAGACGAGTCGTGGGGCATTGAATTGCTTGCGGATAGGGTCATAGTCATGATCGGTACCGGGCATCTCAATAGCGAGAGCGTCTGTGTCGTGCCGGATCTTACAGTTTTTGTCAGGGTCGATGGGATCGCCCCAGCCCGTCACAAACCCCCATGGCACTCTATTCTTAAGGGTGATCTTTAGCTGATCGAATTGGACCTTGGATAGCTCGGTCGAGGTTGAGAATGCGGCTAGACCAACCTTGAGTTTGGATGGTAGCCCTAAAAGTGTACCGCCTCCGATCGTCACCCACGACTTTCCATCCGAACCGATTTTGCAGAGCAATAAATCACCCTGGCGCTCCAATCGCATGAAGACATGTTCCGGCCTCGACTTAAATGGCCATTGTCCCCAGTTCTTGTCACATACACCTCTCCCGGACCCGCCTTGAGCGCCTCTAGACAATTCTGTTGCGAAACCGTCTGCTCCCGTTCCTGCTCCTGCAACTCCGTATTGAAAGCGCCGGAAGAGCTCCCAAAAAGCGTCGGGAGAAATCACCAAGAAGCCCGCTGCTACGAATGAGGGTAGTCCCTTAACGGTCGATTCTGCTGATGGGGATGAATCAATTCGGACCCGAATCTGGATCTCGAAATCCCCCTCGAACTGACGGAAGAGCCGTGGAGCATTCAGGCGCTCGCGGCATCCTTCGGCATATTCCCGCCCTGGAAACCCACAGACGAGCGGTGGCGCACCCAGGTGCTCGCGGGGGGTGTCATAGTCGTGATCGCCTCCGGGCATCTCGATGGTTAATACACCATTGTCTCGAATGATCTTACAGTCCTTATCTGGATCTATGGGGCTTCCCCACCCTGACGCAAAGGGTTGGGGCGCGGGAGCCGTCAACGCGAAATAGCTTAGTAACAACGACGCGAAAACATAAAATGAGCGATTCATCGCATTCACCTCCAAACAATACGCCGAGAAAATGAAAACGAGGAAAGTTGGGTGCAGGTCGACATTTGGTCCGGCCTGCACCCATTTTGCAGTATCAGGTTTGCTTGACAGGTTTTCCGCCAGGGTCGTCGTTATCAATCAAGCCAACAGGTATGCCCGACACGAAGGCGGCCTTCTCCTGGTAGACGCCCCATCCTGTAGTCTGCTGACTACCGCCGGTCGAGTTGCCTGAGACGAGACAGTTGATAAAATCCGTATATGAGTTATTTCCGAGGTATAATCCGCCTCCTAGGTTCGTAGCCATATTGTCATTAACAGCGACATCGCTTTTTAATGTTAGGCTCCCCCCCCAGTTATAGATGCCGCCTCCGCTAGTCCCTGCTGTGTTTTCCTGCACCCACCCTGACGAGACGGTCGCTTTCCCTCCTTTGAGATACATACCACCGCCCCAGTTCGCCGAGTTAAACTTTACGTTGACGTCCTTCAACGTTAACTGTCCCCCGCTAATATAAATTCCACCTCCCCGACCGTTTGTCGCGGAATTGTCATTTATCGATCCGCCTGTCATTTTCAAAGTTCCCCCGGAGACGAAGACCCCGCCGCCTAGTCCATTGGTGGCGGTCACTTTGTTGTTGGAAACGGAGGCGCCGAGACTTAACGTCAGAGTGCCGGATGCGACCATGATGCCTCCCCCTTGGGTTGTTGCGGAATTGTATTGAATCGCGGCTGTGCCGGTAAAACCTGTGATGAAAAAACTTGCTCCGGTTCCTAGAGTATAGATCCCGCCGCCAAACGTGGCGCTGTTCCCGGAAACCTGAGTACCCGAATAAAGGTTCACGGAGCCTCCCCCGTTATATATGCCGCCGCCGAGCCAGGCTTGATTGTTCACAATTGAACAGTGACCAGAACAACTAACTGTTCCGGAAATGTTTTCCAGCCCCCCTCCGTGGTCAAGCTCGGAATTGTTGTTGTTCAGGCTAACACTGTACATAGTTAAGTTAGCACCACTCCCATAGTTCTCGATAGCACCTCCTCCAGCATCTGCTTTATTATTGAAAAACGTATCACCATTCAGCTTCAGCGTGCCGGAGTTGTATAGCCCGCCCCCAGAGCCGCTCGTATAGCCATCGTCAATACTGAGGTTATCGATTTCGGCGGTGACTCCCGCGCTAACTTGGAAGATCCGATAAGTGCCGCCGCCCCAGATCTCGACGCTTTGTCCTACGCCATCGATCGTGAGGTTTTTGCCGATGGTGGGCAGCTGACTGTTGATGGCGATGGTTCCGCTTACGCCGAAGTTGATCGTGTCGCCGGCTGCGGCGTTGTTCATGCAGAAGCGCAAGGATCCAAATCCTCCTCCGTTCGGAGGACCGTATGCGTGTCCTGAATTCGGATCATCACTCGTGACGCTCACTATCCACGACGAGGGCACGAGACGATCCTCCAGCGCCTCCAGCGACAACCGTGTTCTGCGCTTGTCTCTTTTCTGGATGCTCGACATCGGACGACGGGAACGAAGGAACCGTGACAGAGAATGGAACATGGTGCAAACTCCTTCCCTTGAGAGAGCAGCCGCGGACGAAGCGATAGCGCTTCCTACGTGGAAGCGCCCGCCGCGGCTACAAAGGTTGAACCCAACACCTTTTGCTCGCTTCTCGATCCGAATGGTACAGCCAGCGCGATCGATTCACGCACCAACTCCGAGTGCTATGCCTTGCACAAGCACATGTCAAGAATTTTATTATGAGAAATCTTTAATGAGTTCTTCGACTATTCCTATCCCCGACGATGAGGAGGGAAAACGGCTGCACTGGCGTCCTGAAGCATGTTGAAGTGCAATCTTCCGCGCCGTAAACTCCGCTTGAGGCACCCCCTCGCCATTCACCGGGAGAAAGGAACGATCCCATGTCATCGCGAATGCTTCGCCTCCTGATTCTGATGTTGCTCATCTCCCTGACCTCGCAGCAGCCGGTTTGCCGTGCCGATATAACCAGTACACGGATCGCGCCGCATCCTCTCGATCCACTCAGCAAGGAGGAGCTTTCGGCTGCGGTGGCCGTACTCAGAGACGCCGGTAAAGTCGCCGATACCTCGCGCTTCGTGCTGATCCATTTGCACGAACCGCCGAAGGAAAAGGTACTCGCTTATCGTCCGGGACAACCGCTGTCGCGCCAGGCGTTCGCCATCCTCTACGATTGGGCCAGCAACACCACCAGCGAGGCCGTCGTCGATCTCGATGGAAAAAAGCTGATTTCGTGGAAGAATGTGCCCAAGGCGCAACCCCCTATCTTGCCCGGAGACGATCATCGCAAGGCTGCCGAAATCGTTCGCGCCGATCCGCGTTGGCGCGAAGCGATGACGAAACGCGGCATCAAGGATGTCGAGAAAGTCGCCATCTACGGCTGGCCCGCCGGCGTCTACGCGACCGGCTCCGGCGAGGGCCGGCGGGAAGCGTTTCTGACCATGTACGCGCGCGAATATGGACCAATCGAAGATCTCATCGTGGTTGTCGATCTAACGGCGAAGAGGATCATCAAGTTGGAAGATCAGGGTGTCGCCGCCTGGCGGCGGAAACGTGGCAACATTCCTTCATTCAACGAGCGCGATCAAGGAAAAGGACCGGAAGGGCCATCGAGCCAGCCGCCGCCCAAGGACGCTCGCTACCAGATCCACGGCAACCTCGTGCGCTGGGGCCATTGGCGCTTCCGCTTCGCACTGCATCCGCGCGTCGGATTGGTGCTGTACACGGTCGGTTACGAGGACGAGGGCAACGTGCGCTCCATTCTCTATCGGGCTAATCTGTCGGAGATGGTTGTTCCCTATGGCGATCCGAATTGGCTTCTTTGGTGCCCGTTTGATGCCGGGGAATACGGCATGGGCGTTTATGCGAAGACGCCGCTCAATTATGGAATCGATGCCCCGAAGGATGCGGCCTATGTGAGCGCCTGGCTGCACGATCACAAGGGGACGCCGCGAGAGCTGCCGCGCGCCGTCGCCTTGTACGAACGCGACGGTGGCGTGTTGTGGCGGCATGGCCGCAATGCCCGGCGGGCGCGGCAATTGGTGCTGTCCTCGTTCGTTCGCGTCGATGAATACGATTATGGCTTCAACTGGGTCTTCCACGAGGACGGCACCCTGGCAATGGAAGTGCTGTTGACCGGACGCATGAACGTCAAGCTTGTCGAGCGCAAGGAAGACGAGGAGGGGCATGATGCGCGAGCCAGCTTCGGCCACCTGGTCGAGCCGCAGTGGGAAGCGCCGAATCATCAGCATTTTTTCAATTTTCGTCTCGATTTTGACGTGGACGATGCCCCGCGCAACAGCGTCATGGAGATGAACACCGAGGCGTTGCCGGAAGGGCCGAACAATCCGCACGGCAACGCTTTCGTGATGAAAGAAACGCCGCTGCGCCGCGAGTTGGAGGCAAGGCGGCGGATGGGACTGACGACAAATCGGATATGGAAAATCGTTAATACGTGTGCTACCAATTCTCTCGGTCAACCCACGGGCTACGCGCTCGTCCCCGGCGAGAACAGCGTGCCGCACGCCGCGGAGAAATCGTTCTTTCGCCGTCATGCGGCGTTCGTCAACTATCACGTGTGGGCCACGCCTTATCGCGCGGAGGAGCAGTACGCGGCGGGCGATTACGTCAACGGCGGCCTGCCTGGTGAAGGCTTGCCGAAGTGGACCAGCGCCAACCGAGCGATTGAGGATACGGATGTGGTGGTGTGGTACACGCTGGGCGTGACGCATGTTCCGCGTCCGGAGGAATGGCCGGTGATGCCGGCGCATCGCGCGGGATTCAAACTGGTGCCGGCGGGGTTCTTCGCCCGAAACCCGGTGATGAAGGCGGCGAAATAAGAGCGAGAGATCCCTCGTTCCCACGCTCCTGCGTGGGAACGCATGCTGGCGACGCTCCGCGTCGCATCAGGTCGTCGCGTGGGACGGGCCGCAGAGCGTCCGGACGTGCGTTCCCACGCCGGAGCGTGGGAACGAGAAGAGTGGGGACGCTGACGCGCGCCCCCCGCTCGCGGCCGACCTCAGAATTTGACCTTGCACACTTCGACTTGCTGATTGTGCTTCTTGAGGATAACGGTGTGGCGTTCGCTTCGTTCTTGCGGTGTGCCGGCGAAGCGCGTCACGGTCACGCTGACGTGCGTTTCGCCGCCCAGCAGGTTCGGATTGACGCCGAAATAATGGACGAGCACCGTATAAACGCCCGGCTGAGCCTTGGCGATTTGGTAGCGCTCGGGGCCATAGCCCTGGGTTTGATCTTGCGATAATTCGCCTCCGCTTTGCGTGCGATTGTGCTGATAGAAACACTTGGTCCCATCCGGCTCGATCACCCACAAATCGACATCCGTAGCATCGGTGTTCCAGGAAATCGTTACGCGGAGATCGCTTTTGGGCTGCGGCCGGGCCATCTGCTCGAGGCGCTCGCCGAATAGATTAGTCAGCTTGCTGCTCGTGTGCCGGCGGCGAATTGCTTCCTGCATCATGTGAGCATATTCTTCCTGCGCGACGAGTTTCAGCTCTTGCCGGAAGCGATTGTGCCAATTGCCGGCCAAGATGATCTCGTAATTGAGCGCGGCCAAACCATAATGTTCGCTCTGTTCCAGAGCATGGGCGAAATCGCGGTAGCTGTGAGGCTCAAAGGGCCGCTGTTTTTGCACCTGGCTGAATAGCCGCGCCGCCTGGGCCGGCTGCTGCAAGTCGAGCAGGCGATAGCCGACCAACCGCAACGCATCACCGCGGCTGGGGTACTCCTCGATGATGCTCGACAGCACGCGCACCGCGCCGTCCACATCGTCCGCCTCAGCGCGGCGCCGCGCCTCCGCCAGATAGACGCCGACGTTGCGGCGGTCGCGCTCGCGGTCCTCCACATAGCCCGCCGCGTTCTTCTGATAAACCAGGCCGCCGCGGATGGAGCCGGCGGGAAGATCGTAATCTTCTTCCGTGAGCGCGGCGAGCAGCTGTTTGATGTGCGCGCTTTCCGGGCCGTTGAGCAGGTTGACGCGCTTGTCCACTTGATTGAGGAAGCGCTCGAACGCTTTGGCGGCGGGCATCCGTTTGCCCAGCTGGTTCCACATGTCGGAGATAAATTCGCCCAGATCGCCCGCGATGGTCCGGCCGCGCTCCTCTTCGAGGTTAAATCGCTTGTAATCCGCCTCGTTCTCCAGCACCAGGAAGGAGGCAACACGGCTGACGATGCCGAATTGCTGACAATAAGCTGTCACCAGGGCATCGAAATTGCTATCGTGGAGGCCTAAAAGCGAAGCCACCGCGACTTCGGCCCAGGCCCGCGGCGCCAGCTCGCTGTCGCTGCGCACTTCCAGCGGAAACTCCTGCACTACCTTTTGACCCGCGAATTCTCCTTCCAGCAGCACTGTGGTGCGCCCCGTGCCATTGAAGCGAGCCGCCACCACCAGCTCGCCGCCTGGATACACGGCGGCGAGACGGCCGGAGACAAGAACATCGCTGGCTTGTGGCCCACCGACGAAGCGGACGCGCTGGACTTGCATACACTCGCTGCGATGCGCCTTCGCCGCCGCTTCCAGTTCCGCCTCGCCGTAGCACTGGAACACGCCGCCGCCTCGCCGCGTCAAGGCCTCGAACAACTCGCTGTTCTCCTCGCCCAGGCCGGTGCGATAGCAATAGAAGCGTACAGGATTCCGGCACTGCTGCTCGAAGCGCGACACGAGCGCCGCCGCGTCCGACTCTCCCCAAGTGATGTGGCCATCGGAGAGCAGGAACACATTCAACGGTTTGCCCGCCTCCAGATCGAAGGGAGGAGCGATCAGCTTATCCAAGGCGCAGGAAATATCCGTCGCTCCCTCCAACACGATGCCGTCGAGCTTTTTCAAGGCTTTCTCGCGCCCGGCGGCGGTGTTGTCGAAGAAGCCCTTGGCGTTAAGCCAAGCGGCGCCGACGTTGAAGGTCAGGATGTTGAAATGCTTGATGTCGCGATCAGTCTCCAGGATTTTTTGGAGCAGCTCCACGTTGACGGCGAAGCGTTCGGGATGCTCGCTCAGCGAAGTATCCAGCAGGAACACCGCATGAGAAGCGAACGGTTTACCATTGGCCACGTTCTTGAGCGATGGCCGCAACCGGGCATAGACATAGCGCGGCCCGTTATCGCCCTGCCTTCCGCTGATGGTCTGCACATCGGGATGGGCCGGCGTGCAGGCGAATAGCACTTCGCCCTCCGGCGGGGTGTCCTTCCATGTGCGGCTGAAGGTGATATTACCCGGGGCGCTAACGCGACCCCGCTCGCCACGCTCTTCGGCGAGCGGGGTCGCGTTAGCGCCCCGGGTAACAGAGCAAGTCGGTTGCACGCATTCCGCCGCCTTCGCTTGCAAACTGAATTGCATCTCCTTGAGCTTGCGGTTGGGCAATGGGAAGCGATAGAGCATGTGCTCTTGTGCGAATGGCAGCAATTCTTCATAAGCGAGGATGACGCGGTTATATCCCTTGGCGGGGATGGGGAAAACGCGGCCGGAGAACGTGTTGCCACCAACATACTCCAAGAGCGCCGGATCGATGCGGCCGCGCACCACTTCCTCGTAGGTTTCCAGCGCCTTTTCCTTGGAGACGATGCGCCCTTCCTGCAATCGACCCCAGTCGGTGGTATCGACGTGCTTGACCAATTCCTCCGGCGTCATTCGCGCCAGCGCCTCGGCGGGCAAGGGCGCATTCTCGCCGCGACGCTCAAAGAGCGCGGGCACGGTCTCGCGGGTCTGGCCGAGAAACATGGCAAAGTAGCTGGGACTGGCGCCGGACGGCAGCGGATACTCGAAGGTGCCTTCCAGTTGGCGATCATTCGGATTGCGGAAAATGTGATCGACGACCGTGCGAGCACGCGGCCCTTCGATAATGACGCTAACGTGCAGGCTCACCAATTCCAGCGAATTGCCATCGCCTATGTAGACCCGCGCGAACGTCGGCCGACCGCGATCGCGATGCCAGACCTGCGGTTGTTTCTTTTCCCGCTTGCGGTCGGCCTGCGATTGGAGTTGGGAGATACGGGATTCGAGAACCTTTATCTGATCCTTCACATCCTGGAGTTGTTTTTTCGCCAGCCGCGAGCTATCTGTCTGGCCTATTATTGTTTTATTGAGAACCGATTCCTGCCTTCTTGTGACTTTTTTTAGTTCCTCGAGCAATTCTCGTTTATGTAGTAGCTCCTTCTCGGTCTCAGCCGATTCCATCCCCGACTGAGGCGGTCTGTCTTTTGGCAAACCAAAATCGGCGGCCTGCTTTGCTGGCCTCCCCGCGGCGCTTGGCACCATGCCGCCGGCCATCCCCCTCATGCCCATCATGCCGCCGTTCATACCCATCATCCCCATACCGCCGCTACCCGCGCCCGAGCCGGTTCCTGCTCCCTTACCATCGCTGAATCGGCCAAGTTCTCGCTCAACGCTAACTCTCTCGGACTTAAGCTCGGCACGGGATGGTGTGGCGCCTCCTCCCCCTGATCTGTAACCTAGACCCGCGTTCATCATCGACGGGTCGGCTTGAGGGCCGTTCGCCTGTGCCTCTCCAGTTCCAGGCTGGCCGGGCTTTCCGCCCGCGTCCTGTATGCGCGGTTTCTCATCGCCACCTGCAATCACAAGCGAGCTTGGTCTTGTATGAATGCTGCTGGAGGCCTTAACCTTGAGCTTGTCCTCGGAATCAAAAATTGTGTTGACCGTTCCATCCGTTATCGTCGTCTCTTGCCTCGCGAGTTTGGTGTCATTCCATGGCGCCTCCCTCATCGGCTCGCTGGAACTCTCCGCCGCACTCTGATACCTAGCAACCGGCTCTGGCGATCTCTCCTTATGTTCGAGCCATAACCCAAAACTTAGGAGAATCGCTGCGGCGATGGCGGTTGCAGTGCCATAAACCAACCAGCGGCGCGAGCGGCGGGGCGGCGGTGGTCCCATGCGTTGCCCACGATCGATGGCGCGCTCCATCGCCTCCGCCGGCAGTGCGGCGGCGCGCACTTGCTCCACGGCAGGGCGCAAGGTATCGCTCAATTCCTGCATCGGAGGGGTATTGTTCGATGAGGGAGTTTTATCATCCATCATGTCTTCTCCTGCACCGTCTCCAGCAGGATGGTTTCCAGCTTGAGACGGGCCTTGTGCAAGGCCGACGCCACGGCGCCGGTGCGGATGTGCAATGCCTGGGCAATGTCCTGGTAGGACAGATCGTCGAAGTAGCGCAGGCAGAACACCGCCGCCTCGCGGTCGGGCAGCTGGGCGATGGCGCGCCTGAGGCGCTCGGCCAATTCATGCTCGACGGCCGCCGCCTCCGGTCCCTCATCGCGATCGACAAGGGCGTGGCCGTTGAGCGAGACGGTGTTTTTCCGCTGCCGCAGGCGGTCGAGCGCTCGGCAGGCGGCGAGACGGCGCAGCAGGCCGGGCCAGTGCCGCACCGTATGCGTTCGCTGCAACTGATGGACCTGCAAAAACACTTCCTGAACGATGTCCTCCGTGTCGGCAACATGGCCCAGGATCCTCCAGGCCGTGGCGAACACCAGAGGTCCGTAGTCGCGCACAATGCGATCCCAGTCGGTCACCGCTTGGATCTCCTGAGCGTCCGGGATGGGCGGCTCCTGCAATATCAGTCGAACGAGAGCGGGAAATGTTTCTTGCGCGGCGTTTTTTTCGTGTTGGAGTTGTGGAGGCAGTTCAAGTTGTCGTCACCGGCGCTTCGATCACGGGATCGATGAGCCGAGAGCCTTGCGGAGGGGCCAACCCTTTGACGCGCACCAAGACGATTGCGACGCCTTCCTCGCGCTGTCGGCGCTCGGCCAGTTCACGGCTGTACTGGTTGAATTCCGGTTCGCCGTCAATGTGAAAGTAAACGAAGGCGCCCTGAGCCAAACGTTCATCCATTTCGGGGTGATCGAAGAGATACTTACCGAATTCAGCGGTCAACTCTAGCTGCCGGCGCGCGAAATCGTGTGGATTGATCATGACTCCATTTCCTCTCGATAACGACTTCGGTGCGTTTCCCAGTTCGTGCGTAGATCCTCAATGGCGAAAGTAAACGTTTCGTTCACATCTCCAATATACACGCCCGTCTTGTCCTGTGTGCCATCGGGATGCAATGTGTCACGATGACAAAAACCGTGCGCGTTGTCGTAACGAACAATGGGGCGCCATTGGTCCTGATGGAAAATCTCCAGTTGTACCGTGAAGCGTACAACACGTTTTCCCTGGCGCTGGAACGAGCAACGCAAGCGTGCCTCATCAACAGCGAGATCCACAAACCAGAATCGACTTGTCAATTGCTCGCCGGACATGGAACAATCCTTACTTCTGCCCGTTCGCCCCTCCCGCACCGGTGCGAAAAACTTCGGCCAGCATGTCCTTGGCGTGATCGGGCAGCGAGCTGGCATGGACAGCGGCGATGGTATCTTCGACGGGATATTCCACTCTTTTGAGATCGACGGTGTAGTCTTCGATGACGGCGAAGGAAGCGCGGGGATCGCCGTCGCGCGGTTGGCCGACGCTGCCGGGATTGATGACCAGCTTGTCGCCGACCTCCAGGACGTAGGGCTGATGCGTGTGGCCGACACAGACCACGTCTGCTTCGACGTTTTGCAGCCGCCGTGCCCAGAAGTCGGCGTCCGGCGGAGCGTACTCGTCCATCGGATCGCGCGGCGTGGCGTGGACCAGCAGATAGCGCGTGTTATCCAGTGTAACCAGGCGCGTCACCGGCAGGCCGGATAGATAACGCAAGTCGCCGTTGCCCAGCCGCTCGCGCGTCAGTGGCCGGGTGATGCCGGTCAGGTACTTGAAGCCGGCGCGTCCCTGAATGACGACGTTCTGCGCGACGCCGTGATCGTGGTTGCCGCGGACGACGTGCTGGGCTTTTTCACGCACCCAGGCCAGGCACGGCTCCGGCTCCAGGCCGTAATCCACTAGATCGCCCAGGCAGAGGCAGATGTCGTACGGTTCGGCCGCCACTGCTTGCAGGGCCGGCCAATTGGCATGAATGTCGGCGAGGACAAGAATTCGCATACGTAGATTCGTGAAGAAAAGATGAAAAACCGTGCTTGACGATGATGCACAGCGTTGAGTATACCTAATTTACTCAACGTGGAGTATATATAAATAAGTTGCGCTTGCTCGCGGGCCGGGACCGGAGTACATTTGGGCCGCGGCCACAAGGTCGCTCCTTGGACAACGGCAGGTGACGCGATGATTACCGAACGATCCTTTCGCCGGCTCCCCCTGCGCGATCTCATGACCGACGCCGAGAAGCGGGTGCGCGACCTCCACGAACACTTCAATGTCAGCTGGCTGGCGCGTATCGCCGATCTGCGCGACCTCAGCCGACCCATCCGCAAACGCAGCCATTTTCCCACGCTGCATGCCTTGCAAAATTCCTTGCAGAAAGCCGTCGAAATCAACGACGAAACCCGCAAGCTCATTGAATATCTGACCCAGGAACTCACCGAGATCCTCGAACACGCGCGGCGCGAACAGCTGGGGCGACGATAAATTTCGTCGAGACCAATCAACGATGCGACGTGACACCCACCTGCCGGCACATCGCCAGTAACGGACACGTCGAGCACTTCGGCCGTGTGCCCGTGCAAACGTGCTTGCCGAAAGGCACCAACAGCGCGTTGATCTCGACCCAGTAAGGGCGGGGCAATTTCTCCTGCAACGCCGCCATTGTTTTTTCGGGCGTGGCCGTCTCGACGTAGCCCCAGCGATTGGTGACGCGATGGACGTGGATGTCCACGCCGATAAGCGGTAGGCCGCAAGCGATGCCGAGCGTCAGATTGGCACACTTGGGTCCGACGCCGTGAAAAGACAGCAGCACATCGCGGTCGCACGGCAAAACGCCGCCGTGATCTTGCACGGTCTTGCGGGCGATGTCGCGGATCGTCTTGGCCTTGGCTTCATGGAAGGTACACGAGGCAATGAGGCGATCGATTTGCGCGACGGTTCGCGCGGCCATCTCCGCCGGCGTGCGCGCCTGGGCGAACAGCGCGCGAGCGACGGGCAGAGTCGTTTCATCGCGCGTGCGGATGGAGATAATGCAGGCGATGAGAATCTCGAAGACGGAAGTATGCCCCTCGGCCGCCAGCTCGAAGAGGGCCGCCTTGGGATACGGAGCCACGGCCACGCGCAGACGCGGCATCGCTTCCTCGATGTCGAACCGCCGCTTGCGTGAAGCTTTGCCCTTCTGTTTGTTCATCACCTTACCCCTGAATAGAACCCGGATGAACACGGATTGGACGGATTTGCACGGATCAGAAAGAATAAAAAGAAGAAAATGCTCTTTTTTTATTTATTTGTCTTATCCGTGTAAATCCGTCCAATCCGTGTTCATCCGGGTTCTATTCTTTCTCTTCCCGTAGCTGGACTTTTCGCCACACACCGGATCTGCTACAACGAGAAGACGGGAAATTGCCGTCCCTGTTATGAATATCGAGGACGTTCCGCCGGCCGTCCCCGCGTGTGCTAGAATCTTTCTGCAAGAGTCACGAGTTAGGAGAATGTATGCCCTTACGGATGCGTGTCCACGACCGAGAACCGATCGGTTTAGCTCTGCGACGGTTCAAAAAACTGCTTGAGCGCAGCGGAATCCAGAAGGAGCTGCGGAAGCGGAAATACTACGAAAAACCCTGCGAAGCGCGGCGCCGGGCCGAATTACGGAAGCAAAGCGCCATTCGCAAGGCCAAGAACGGCGGCACACGCAAGCCGTGAATCGCGAATGATCCGCACGCAGCGCCGGTAAGGTCAAAGTACGCCCTTGCCGGCCAAGTGATTTTACCCACAAGGAGCGTTCCATCAGTACGATCATCACTTCCACCGTCCGCCCTTCCGCCCTCTCGCACAAGCAGCCATCGAAGTCTCGCACCTCGACGATTCCCAATTGGCTGAAAAGTGTACCGTTCGTCGGTCTGCACTTAGCTTGCCTCGCTGTCCTATTTACCGGCGTCGATGCCACCGCCCTCATTTTGTGCGCCGTGTTCTACTTCGTCCGCATGTTCGGCATCACCGCCGGCTATCACCGCTATTTCGCCCATCGTTCTTACAAGACCAGCCGGCTGATGCAGTTCCTCATCGCCTGTCTCGGCTGTAGCGCCTTGCAGAAGGGGCCGCTGTGGTGGGCGTCGCACCATCGCCAGCACCATCGTTTCTCCGATACGCCGGATGATCCTCATTCGCCGCACGTTACCAGTTTTTGGTGGGCGCATCTGGGCTGGATTCTCTCTGAGGAGCATGTCCATACCCCCTGGGACGCCATCCGCGATTGGTCGCGCTATCCGGAGCTGCGCTGGCTGGATCAGCTGCACTGGCTGCCGGGCCTGTTCCTCGCCGGCTTTTGCTATCTGATCGGCTATCTCACCGGGGGATGGGCGGGCGCCGCCAGCGCGCTCGTATGCGGTTTTGTCATCAGCACGGTGCTGGTCTATCACGCTACGTTTTCCATCAACTCGCTCAGCCATTTGCTCGGCAAGCGCCGCTACGCCACTGACGATGACAGCCGAAACAACTTCGTCCTGGCCCTCTTGACGATGGGCGAGGGCTGGCACAACAATCACCATCACTACCAAAGCTCCGCCAATCAGGGCTTCTTCTGGTGGGAGATCGACCTCAGTTATTACATCATCCGCATGATGAACTGGCTCGGTCTCGTTTGGGACATCCGCAAGCCCGGCGAGAAAGCACTGACGTATCGCAATCTGGAGATCACTCCGTCGCGAAGTTAGGTGGTTAGGTGGTTAGGTGGTTAGGTGGTTGAGTAGTCAAATACCTAACCACCCAACCAGCTAACCACCCAACCACCTACATCGTCGGTCGCGGCGGCGGTGGGACAGGCGGTTGCGTGGGTGATGGGGAAGGCGGCGGTGAGGGCAGCGGGATCTCGGGCTGAGGCGGGGGTTCGCCCGGACGCGGCGGTCCCGGCACGGGCGGCAGGATGTGCGGTCCCGGAACCTCGCTTGGATCCGGCTGGGGTTGCGGTTGTTGCAGAATAGGCTTGCTCATGATGCGCCTCTTGAGTTCGGAAAATCAAACCGGAAACAAGAGGAAATGACGCAAACGCCATGCCCGTCGCGGCGATAAGGGGGCATAGGAGGATAGCATGGCCAAGAAGGCAACGGAAGTGAATGGGTATGCCAATGCTTTCCGTAAGGCCCGGCGGCATCTCTCGAGTTGTGATCCGCTTCTGGCCCAGCTTATCAAAAACGTCGGTCCCTGCACGCTCCAGCCCAGCGGCGAAGCCTTTCCCTTGCTGGTGCGGTCCATCATCTCGCAAATGATCTCGACGAAAGCTGCTCTCGCCATTTCCGCCCGCGTCTTAGCGGCGATGCAGCCGCATGGCCTGACGCCTGTGGCCGTGGCGGCGGCAAGCGAGGAAGCGCTCCGCGGCGCCGGCCTATCGCGGACCAAGGTGCTAGCACTCAAGGATCTGGCCGAACGCGCTCTGAGCGGCGCGCTGCCGCTGGATCAATTGGCGGAATTAAGCGATGAAGAAGTGATCGACTGTTTGATTCCGGTGCGCGGCATCGGCCGCTGGACTGCCGAGATGTTCCTCATTTTTTCGCTGGGCCGTCTCGACGTGCTGCCGGTGGACGATTTCGGACTGCGCGCGGGGGTGCGCGATGTTTATCAATTGCCGGACTTGCCGACCCGTGCGGCCCTGCGCGAGCGCGGCGAGGTATGGCGGCCTTATCGCAGCATCGCCACGTGGTATTTCTGGCGCAGCCGCGGCGGCGTGCCGCAATCCTCGTAAACCTGAATCGCGCGACGCATGGGAAGAAAAAATTCACCGCACCCTTGACAGCAGAGTTAGGGTGGGGTAGCCTCAGCCTTCATGGAACAGGGTAGCGGTTTCTTCTGAGCAGGACTGCTGAGGATCGCACCCGTGCCCGTCGCCTCGCCTGAAAAATCGACCTCACGATTTCCGCGCCTCCGCGCCTCCGCGCCTCCGCGCCTCCGCGCTGAGACTGCCATCATTTCTGAGCAACGCTTTCTCCAAGCCAATCCCAACACAGCCAATGCGATTTCACCCCGGCTCGTCCGCCGGGGTTGGTCGATGTTTCCGTCCCATTTTAGGAGGAACCTGCGATGTCTACGTCCAACGTGCGGAAACTCTTCCGGAAGACGATCTGTTGGTGGATGCAAGCGACGCCGCCGCGCCGCAAGCCGCGTCCCACGTTCAAGCCGTGGTTGGAGGGGCTGGAAGAGAGAGATTGTCCCTCCGGCGGAGGTGGAGGAGGTGGTGGCGGAGGCGGAGGAGGGAACAGCGATCAGCTTATGTGGAACCCGCAAGGTGGGAGCTACGATGCCACCCAGGCTGGGAACTGGCTCGATGTGCCCCAAAACAAGCAGGGTGTTACCGCGCCGGGAGCAACCAATCCGATTGTGCTGGACGGCAACAAGGCGAACCTTCAGATTCAGATCCCAGCTAACGTTTCCTTCACCGTCGCCTCACTTACCGTCCAGAACAACTACAATAACACCTTGACCGAATTCAGCCCCATGGTCACCAACGGCAGCGACACACTCAAGAGCGGGTCCATTCTCACCCTCGTCCCTCCGTTGGCGGGTGACGGGATTGGGTTGGCCAGCGGCGCCAGCTTCACCGTCTCATCCGGGGCGACCCTCAACCTGAGAGACCCGCAAGACACCAAGACGACGGGGCCAACCTTCCTATATCCAACTGTTTTTGATGACACCCAATATCTCGATAACGCGGGGACGGTGAGCTGGGTTGGAATGGCCAGGGCTTCCGGGATGGCTCCCGTTACCGACACGATCTTTATCCCCGTGAAAAACTCGGGCACGTTCAACGTCGATGGTGGCACGGGAGGGAACAATACCTTAGTAGGAGCCATTCTTACGGTAGCGGAAACGAGCGCACAGACCAACAACGTGAGTTTCTACCAGACCGCTGGCGCTGTGAACCTCCTAAACGGGGCTACGCTATCCTGTGGAGTCGACTACTACCAGTCGGGAGGGCAACTCACCTCCGATGCAACGCCCTGTTCTCTTGTTAGCGAGGTGACGAACAGTGACATCAATATTGCTGGCGGCAAAGTCATCGTGGATACTGTCGCCGGCAGTGTCAGCACTCTTACCTTTGACGCTGATAACGTCGAGTTCAATGGGGAACTCGACGTGAATGGACTCACCACCGGAGGGCAATCTACTCGTTCCGATCAACTGATTTGTACAGGCACGGTGTCGCTTGGGGCGAACAGTTACCTCAACGTCAACACGACAGGCACAGGCGGTTTAGGGTCTGGCAATCAATGGATTGTCATGACATACGCCTCGATCAGCGGCTTCTGGGGCACTACCTCAGTGCCCCTAGGCATGTCAGTGAGTACGGGAGCCACCCGGGTTCTGGTCTCGGACTAAGGCGCCTTTGCGTGTTCAACCAGCGCGGGGAGCATTCGGATTTGCTCCTCGCGCGTTTTGATACGCTCTTCTGCTCGAGATATTTGATCCGGCGTTACCCTCTTGCGGGTGCGCAACGCTTCAAGTTGTGCCCTAGCAGTCTGGAGCGATTTCGTGAAAGTTTCTCGTCGCCTTCCGACATCAGTCTTGATGTAGTAATCCACCACCACGTTAATGATGGCGGCCTGTTCCTTTGCGTTGCCGTCCTGAAAGCTGACATGGACTAGGTTCGTGTCTTTGACCCTCTCAACGCGGAGGTTTTTCTTCAGCCACGATTCCCAGTCCTTTTGCCGGCGAACAATATCCATGTTAGCCACCTTCTCATTCTCCCGGACTCCAACCCGCGCACCACTCACGACGTTCTCCAAGATTCCAGCAATGTTCTTTTCGGTGCCCACGTTGATAACGGCTGGCTTGGCGTTGGTGCGTTTCGGTGCTGGGGCAGCTTGGACGCGCGATAGCACACTGATGATGGCTAGAAGGCAGAGGAAGGTGAAGCGGCGCATGGATGAATCTCCTTGGGAAGTGATTTTCCATTCGCCTACCGTTGTACGCTCCCGGCAAGACCCTGTCAACAAATTTTCGCACGCTTTTGATCTTCTCACACGGAGCGTGAGAACGAGGATGAAGGTGCAGTTACGCCGCTGTTTACCCTTTCCGCCCGCTGCCGGGATCGCTATTATCGGTTGCGGATACTACCTGCCTTCGTGCCGGATTACCTTCCTGCCTCCTTGCGAGATCGCATCATGAATTATTCCTTTCGTTTTCACGCGAGCATCCGTTTGCTGATTGCTCTTCTTCTTCTTCCCGTTTGTATCGGCGATGGGCGCGCCCAGAAGCCGCCGGCGGTCAATCCGCAAGCGCCGGTGTTGAATCCGGCCGTGCCGCTGGGCATGCAGCGCGGCACCACGCTCGATCTGACGCTCACCGGGAACAACCTCGCCGGGCCGACCGGCCTGTGGACCAGCTTTCCCGTCAAGAAGGTGGTCATCCCAACCGAAGGCAACAACGGCAAGGACAACGGCAAACTGCTGGTCCGGCTGGAAGTGCCGAAGGACGCTCCGCTTGGTTTTCATGCGATCCGCCTGGCGACGCGGCGCGGCATGTCGAACCTGCGGCTCTTCTGTATCGACGATCTGCCGCAAGTGATCGAAACCACCACGAATCATTCCCCGAGCACGGCCCAGCCCGTGACCGTGCCGTGCGTGGTCGTTGGCAAGGCCGACGCCGAGACGACGGATTACTTCAAGTTCCGCGTCTCGGCCGGTCAGCGTCTCAGCTTCGAGGTGCTGGGCCGGCGCCTGGGCAATCAATTCGATCCGCAGCTTCAAATCCTCGAGGTCAATGGGCGCGAGCTGCCGGGCGCGTACAGCAATGATGCACCCGGATTGCAGACCGACGCTCGGATGACGTATCTCTTCAAAACGGCGGGCGATTATCTCGTGGCCGTGCGCGATGTTAGCTATCGCGGCGGCGGCGATTTCCATTATCGGCTGCGCATCGGCGATTTCCCCTGCGCCACAACGACCCTGCCGCTCGCCGTCAAGCGCGGCAGCAAGACGGCAGTATGTTTCGCCGGTCCCAACGTGGAGGGCGTCGCTCCCGTGGAGGTGGCCGCGCCGAGCGATCCGGCGATCGATTTTCTGTCGCTCGCGCCGCGCGGAGCGAACGGTCTGCACGGTTGGCCGGTCAGCCTGGCTCTGTCCGATGTGGAAGAAACCCAGGAGAAAGAGCCGAACGACGAGCCGGCCAAGGCTAATCGCATTCCCGTGCCCGGCGCCGTCACCGCGCAATTCGAGAAAAAGGGCGACCTTGACAACTTCGTTTTCGCGCTGAAAAAAGGCGTCCGCTACATCGTCGAAACACAAACACACGAGCTAGGTTCGCCGACCGAAGTGTACATGACGCTGCGCGATGCCAGGGGCGCGCAATTACAAGTGAGCGATCCCATGAAGGCGGCGCGGCTGGATTTCACGCCGCAGACCGACGGCGATTATACGCTGCAAGTGGAGCATCTGCACCTATGGGGTGGGCCGGACGAAGTGTACCGCGTCAGTGTCATCCCTTATGAACCCAGCTTCGATCTCACCGTGGCGCTGGATCGCTTCAACGTGGAACAGGGTGGCAAGCTATCGATTCCCATCCTGGCGCCGCGGCGCGATTTCGACGGTCCCATTGAGATCAGCGTCCAGGGTCCGAAGGGCATAAGCGGACAGCTCAAGGTCGCCGCCGGCAAAGCGCCGCCGCGCAATCAACCCCTCGGGACACTCATCGTCAACGTCGCCGCCGATGTGCCGGTGGGACCGTATGCCTTTCAAATCCAGGGCAAGGCGACGATCAACGGCAAATCAGTGACGAAACTGGCGAACGTCCGGACAGTCGTTAGTCAAGGCTTGGCCAACCTGCCGCTGCCGCCGAAGAACCTTCTCACCAGTCTCGCCCTGGCCGTCACCGAGAAACCGCCGTTCGCGCTGACGGCCAAATTCGATGCGGCCTCCTACACCCCTGGCAAACCGGCCACGCTGACCGTCACGGCCACGCGCTCGCCGGGCTTCACCGCGGAGATCGCCCTGAGTGCCGCGGGATTGCCGCCGGGCGTCACGGCGATGCTCAAGAACATCCCCACCAATCAGAACGAAATCAAACTCACGCTGACGTTGACACCTCAAGCCAAGGTCGGACAGGCTGCCGTCACCATCACCGGCAAGGCCAAGCATCAGGACCAAGACGTGACGGCCGCCGCACCGCCAGTGACGCTGGTTATCAAGAAGTGAATTTCTCTCGCCTTGCGAGGAACCATCATGACGGCGTGCATTCGCCTCATCGCTCTCACGATGGGATTGTTGCTCAACCTGCCCCAACTCGGTGCCGGAGCGCCGCCGCGGTGCGATCAATATGGCGATCGGCTCCCGCCGGGCGCGCTCGTGCGCATCGGCACCACCCGGTTCCGCCATTATGCGTCCATCTACTCGCTGGCTTACTCAGTCGATGGCAAGCTGATCGCGGGCGGCGACAGTTTTGAAGGGGCAGCCGAGAGCAGCATCGTTGTCTGGGACGCAACTACGGGCAGGCAGCTCCATCGGCTGGAAGGACATGGTCACGTCGTTCGCGCTCTCGCCTTCGCTTCGGATAACACGCGGCTTGCCGCTGCTTGCGGCGATGGCTCGCTCCGCATCTGGGATGTGAACGCGGAAAAGCTGATCGTTACCATCAAGGGATCTTTCGACGCCGCTGTCTTCACGAGGGACGGCAAGGTCGTCATCGGCGCGGATGGGAAAGGCGCCGGCTTATGGAATGCAACGACGGGTCGCCCACTCACGCGGCTGGCGGGGCTGAGCGGGGGACTGTTCAGCGTGGCCGTATCCCCCAATGACAAACAGATCGCTTCTTGCGATCAGAATGGGTTGATTCTTCTGTGGGACAGGATGACGGGTAAAAAACTTCGGCGTTTCGAGATTGCCAGTCGCTTCGGCGGATACGTCGCCTTTTCCCCCGACGGCAAACGCTTGGCTTGCGGCGGGGAAGCTGCCATTTATCTCTGGGACGTGGAGACGGGTAAGGAAGTGTGGCGCATCAAAACGCCGGATTGGCGGCTTTGTTCGCAGCCCTTTCTCTCTGGCGGTAGGATACTCGTTTCCTATGACGGTGCAGTTCGCTTCTGGGACGCGGCCACGGGCGAGGAGATCCGCCGTATCAAGATCCACCTGGGTCGCGTGCCCGCTCTCGCCCTGTCGCCGGATGGCAAAATCGTTGTGACAGCAAGCGACCAGGATGCGGTAGTGCGACGATGGGATACCGGGACAGGCCAGGAACTCCAGCCGGACCCCAGTCAAGACAGCCCCATCACATCTTTATGTTTTTCGCCCGACGGAAAGAGTTTAGCGGCGGCGAGTCTTGAGCCGATCGGACGGCTCTGGGACGCGGCTTCGGGCAAGTTAATCCGCTCTTTCACCGCGGAGGGCGATGCGATTGGCCACCTGGCTTTCTCTCCTGATGGGACCACCTTGGCGGGAGCGATTCCCAAAGAGCCTGGCGGCTCAACGTTTCCGATCTCTCTGTGGGATGTCAAGACAGGCCAGCTTCTCTATCTCCTGGGAAAAAAGGGGCTGGGGAGCACACACATCGCATTCAGTGCGGATGGAAGCACGTTAGCGGCGAACTTCAGCGATGCGTCGGTGGTTCTGTGGGACCTCGCCACGCGCAAGCCCCGTTTCCATCCCTTCAAAGGAGAACGCAACCTGCTCCTCTCTACCTTCTCTCAATACACGGCTTTTGTTCTGGACCCAGAGGGTAAGTCGCTGGCACTGGCCTGTTTTCTGAACGTCCGCGCTCATCTCGTTTTCTGGGACGCCATCCGTGGCAGGCGGCGCTTCGCCATTCCTCTGCGAGAGGGACAAATCGCTTATTATCCAGAGGTGCCGAAAGATTTTTCTCCGGATGGTCGAAGGATTGCTACACGGTACGACAAGATAGTCCGGCTCCGCGAGGCAGCCTCCGGAAGTATTGTGCGCACCTTCGAGGGACATGGTGGAAACGTACTCTGCGCCGCATTCTCGCCGGACGGTCGATTTCTCGCCTCAGCCGGACGCGATCGTACCATCCGGCTGTGGGATTTAGCGACGGGACGACAAGTCCAGATCTTTCGCGGACATGAAGGCGCGATCCGCTGCCTTGCGTTTGCTCCCGACGGCCGGCGCTTGGCATCCGGAAGCGACGACATGACGGCTCTGATTTGGAGCATAAAGGAGGAACGCCCCGCTCAGCTCCCTCGACCGCGCTTGCCGGCGAAAGACCTGGAATCGCTATGGTCGAAACTCGGCGGAAAGGATGCCACGGCAGCGGAGCAGGCCATTTGGGATTTGGTCCTTGCCGGCGATGCAGCCGTGACGTTTTTGAAGGATCGCATCCACCCCGTGCGTCCGGTCCCAGCGGAGCGCTTCGCGGCCCTTGTCGCCGATCTCGACAGCGAGCGCTTCGAGGTCCGCGAGAAGGCCCAGACCGAGTTGATCCGTCAGGGCGAGGCAGCGATACCGCTTCTGCGCCAGGCGCGGGACCGAGGACGGCCATCCCTGGAATTGCGGCGGCGCATCGAGCAAATCCTCGCACACTTGGATGAGTCGGAGGTGATGCAGGCGCTACGGGCGATTGACGTGCTGGAACACAGCGATTCGGCATCCGCTCGGCCTATACTGGAGCGCCTCGCTGGCGGCGTCGCCGAAGCTCGGCTGACGAGCGAGGCGAAGGCGGCGCTGAAGCGTCTCGATCGCCGATTGAGACGGTGAGTGGGTCTTTTTTATCCACAGATTACACAGATTACACAGATAAGAAAATGCAAATTTTTTTGGTGCTTAATCTGTGTAATCTGCGTAATCTGTGGATAAATATTTACTCGGACACCTTGCCGTTAATGCGGTGGTCGGCCGCCCCGACGTACTTGCCCGTTTTGCGATCCAGCGCGATCGAGTGCGCATCGCCCTGGCGTGTGCCTCGCACGCTGTGGCCCATCGCTTCCAGGCGATGCACCGCCTCGGCGAACTTGCCGATGCCCTCGAAGCGAGCCACATCAGGGAACCACGCATGATGCAGGCGCGGCGCGTCCACGGCCGCCTGAACGTCCATATCGAAATCGATGGAATTGACGACCACGCATAACACCGTGTTCATGATCGTGCGGCTGCCGGGGCTGCCGGTGATGAGGACGATCTTGCCGTCCTTGGCCACGATCGTCGGCGTCTGCGACGAGAGCATGCGCTTGCCGGGCGCGATCTGGTTCGCTTCGGTGCCGATGCCGCCGTCGCGCGTCGTCTCGCCGGGGAACCAGTTGAAGTCCATCATCTCATTGTTGAGCAGGAAGCCGGCCCCCTTCACGACGATGCGCGAGCCGTAACTGCGTTCAAGCGTGTAGGTGTTGGCCACGGCCATGCCGTCGCCGTCGATGATGCTGAAATGCGTGGTGCTGTCGCCCTCGCCCTTGAGCGGGATGTCCTTGGCCAGCGCCTCGCTCGGCATCGCCTTATTTCGATCGATCGATTGCGCCAGTTTGCGGGCGTAGTCTTTGCTGGTGAGGAAGGCCGGGATCTTGACGAAGTCGGCATCGCCGAGATAGCGAGCGCGATCGCAGTACGCTCGGCGCATCGATTCGATCATCAGGTGCAGCGTCTCCGGAGTGAATCGGCCTTGCTTGCGCAGGTCGAAGTTTTCGAGGATATTGAGCATCTCGATAAGGCATGTTCCGCCGGAGCTGGGCGGCGGGGGACCGTACACGTCGTAGCCGCGATAGGTGCCGTGGATCGGCGGACGCAGCTTCGCCTCATAGTCGGCCAAATCCTCCGTAGTGATGAGTCCGCCGTCGCGCTTCATCTCGGCGGCGAACAGCTCGGCGACCGTGCCCTTGTAGAATCCATCGGGACCATGCTCGGCGACCAAACGCAGCGTCTTGGCGAGATCCTTCTGCACCAATCGATCGCCGGCCTTCCAGTCCGTGCCGTCCTCCTTGCCCAACACGCGCCGCAGTTCCGGGAACTCCGACGAGCTATCGACGACCGCGTTAAGCGAATTGGCAAGCGGAACATCGAGAACGAAACCCTCCCCGGCGAGCTTGACGGCCGGCATCACCAACTCTTTCCACGGCAGTTTGCCGAACTTGGCATGAGCCAAAGCCAGGCCGCGCACGGTGCCGGGAACGCCGACGACTTTAGCGCTGTACCAGGTATCGTTCTTGGTGAACATGGTCTTGTGGGCTGCCCGCGGGGCTTTCTCGCGGTAATCGATAACAACGGGATTTCCCTTGCCACCGGCGGGGTGGATGAGCATGAAGCCGCCGCCGCCGATATTGCCGGCCGCCGGATAGGTGACGGCCATCGCGAACGCGGTCGCCACGGCGGCATCCACGGCGTTGCCGCCCTTTTGGAGAATGTCGCGCCCCGTGTCCGCCCCCGGCGGCGACACGGCAACGACGATCCCGTGCTTCGGAGAGGCAACCGGCTCGGAGTTGCCGCCCAGCGTCACGATTGCTCCAACCAGCACGAGCGTCACACTCATGAAACAGAGAGCGCGAGAACCGCGGCCCACCCCACGACAGCAAACGGCGGCATACCTGAGCATGAAATAATTCCTTGCGTCAAGGACGACCCTGCGGAAGACAGCGAGGATTAAAGATGGTCAACCTTTGACATCGTATCGATTTCCGCGTTTGGATAAGAAAAAAAGTTCCGCTAGAGCCGCGCAAAAGCATCACATGATCTGGTCGGCCGAATGTCCCGATCTTACTGCCGTTTTGTGAAGCGGAAGATACCTTACCCGGGGCCGTGCGATTGAGGTGGGGGTGCATTTCGAGCGCGGGTATCTCGCCCGCAGGGTGCGGGCAGGACGCCCGCGCTCCCAATTAGCTGGTCGGATGCTCCAGCGCTTCGGCGCGCAGGTTGAGGTTGTGTTCGCGCGCATCGACTTCGTCGGCAGGCTCGGCAGAGAGATATTGGTTGTCGTGAACCGTCACCTGCGTCCGCGCGCGGCGGCAGGCGTCGTCGGGATCGTGGGCGTCCAGGCGGGCGACCGGCATCTTCTCCGGTAGACCCGCCTGAGGATTCTGATTGGCCGCGTTCCAACCGTGACGATAAACCACGTACACTTTCATGGCTGTTGATCCTAACGCGCCGGCTTCACGGAGCTTCATAGCAGCGTCGGCTGGAAGCCAGCTTCGCCTTCGTTTTCGGCGTTCTGCGCGCACTCGACGCAGTAACGTGTGTACGGTACGGCCTGGAGGCGGCCTTCGCCGATGTCGCGGCCGCACTGCTCGCACTTGCCGAACTTGTCCTGCTCGATGCGCTCCAGGGCTGCGGCAACCTCGGTTTGCAGCTGTCGGGAATTGGTCATCAAGCTGGCGCTCATCTCTTGCTCGAACGTGTCGGTGCCGAGGTCGGCCAAGTGCAAGGGCACGTTGGACAGATTGCCGCTGACATCGCCGCTGGCCTGGCGCAAGGCATCGCTGGCCACGCCCGCCTCATCAGACTTCAAGCGCGCGGCCAACTTCATGAGCCGCTGCCGATATTTTTCTAGCTCTTCGCGCTTCATGACGATTGCTCTTTTGTTGTTGCTCAGGGTCGCCCCGTTTAGCGACCCTTCCAAGTACGTCGCCAAACGGAGCGACCCATTATTACGATCCCTTATTTGCTCGAACGGGACTTCTCCATCTCGGAGAGGCGTTTCTCCAAGCGATGGATTTTCCGCTCCAGCTGTTCGATTCGCTGGGCATTTTCTTGGCACATGCCCATCATTTCCTCATCCCTGTCTTCCGAACCGAAGGCGCGGGCGAATTGACGGCCGGCAGGGATTTCCTCCAGCTCGGCCTTAATGTTTTCCTTTTTGCCCTCGCGGAGGACGCAGAGATTGACCTCCTTGCCCGGACCCAGCTTGTTGAGGTCCTTGCAAAGCTCCTCCTCATCGTCGACGAGCTTGTTGTTGACGTGGGTGATGACGTCGCCGTGCCGTATACCGGCCTCGTCCGCCGGCGAGTCGGGTATAACTTCGATGACGAAAACGCCATCGTTACTCGGGAGCTTCAGCTTTCTGCGCGTCCGGTTGCTCATGTCCTCGACGGGGACGGTGCAGACGCCTAGATAACAACGGCAGCGGCCGCGGCGTGTCGCGGCTTGCTTGTCCTTATCCGCAGGAGCCTTTTCACCCGCGGCTACGCCTTTCTGCGGAGTCGCGGCTGGGGGCGGGGAGTCCTTTTGCGCTCCTTCACGACCTTGCTGGGCGAACAACACCATCGCACCGATGAACAGCGCGACCACTCCCGCAGGCAACAAAAATCGGTACATGCCCAAACCTCCTCCGAAAAAGAGTCGTCAGTAGCGGCCATTCGCGGCCGCGGACACGAAACATCGAAAGAACATTCATTAGTTGCTCATGTGTGGGCTTTTTTCTGGAGCGCCGGCAGCCTGCCCGCACCGTGTGGGCGAGACGCCCGCGCTCCCACCAATTAGGACGCTAGCTCTTCTTCGCGGGCACCTTAGCGCCCTTCTTGCGAGCCTCGGATAGTCCGATGGCTATGGCCTGCTTGCGACTTTTCACCGGCTTGCCGGACTTGCCGCTTTTCAGCTTCCCATGCTTGTACTCGTGCATCGCTTCCTTGACCGTGTGTTGGGATTTCTTGTCGTATTTGCGAGGCATGGCTTTCTCCTGTTCCGGATGGGTTTCAGGCCGCACCCGCGCGGCGGCCCTGCTAAGAAAAGTGTTCAAATCAGGTGCCAAACGGCACGCATTACGCGACCGTTTGCCTAGTATCCCTCGTTCCCACGCGGGAGCGTGGGAACGAGGAGGCGGAGGACGCGCAGCCGCCTAGTATCCCGGCTCGGCAAGATCGTATGATGAGGGTGGAAACACGACCTCGGAAACACACTGGATCACGATGAATGGCACGTTATCTGATTGGCATCGACCTGGGCACGACCAACAGCGCGGTTGCCTATGTGGATTTGCAACATCCGCGCCGCGGCGAGCGCCTGGACATCAAATCGTTTCCCATCCCGCAGTTGGCGGCGGCCGACGAGATCAAGGAACGCCCGCTGTTGCCGTCGTTTCTGTATCTGCCGGGACAGCATGATTTGCCGCCGGGAGCGACGGCGCTGCCTTGGGATCCCCAGCGGGATTACGCGGTCGGCGAGTTCGCGCGCAATCACGGCGGCAAGGTGCCGGGCCGGCTCGTCAGCTCGGCAAAATCGTGGCTGTGCCACGGCGGTGTTGATCGCTCGGCTGGCATTTTGCCGTGGACGGCGCCGCCGGATGTGCCCCGCATTTCCCCTATCGAGGCATCCGCGCGCTATCTCCGGCACATGATCGAAAGCTGGAACTACGTCATGGCCAAGGACCGGCCGGACGATCGGCTGGAAAAACAGACCGTCGTGCTGACCGTGCCGGCGTCGTTCGACGACATGGCTCGCAATCTGACCGTTGAGGCGGCGCGAAAAGCTGGGCTGGAAGACCTGATTCTTCTGGAGGAGCCGCAAGCGGCGTTTTACTGCTGGCAGGCGACGCACTCGGCGAAAGAGGCGGCGGCGCTGAAACCAGGGATGCGCTGTCTCGTGGTCGATGTCGGCGGCGGCACCAGCGATTTCAGCCTCATCGAGGCGGTCGAGCAGCAGGGCGAGCTGGGCTTCGTGCGTCAGGCGGTCGGCGATCATCTCTTGCTCGGCGGGGATAATATGGATCTGGCATTGGCCAAATTCGTGGAGATGAAGCTGCCCGGCGCCGGCCGTCTCGACGCAGTGCAGTACGGCGTCTTGACGCAAGCTTGCCGCTCGGCAAAGGAGGCCTTGCTGAATCCGAACCCGCCGGCGAGCCACACCGTCACTGTCATCGGTCGCGGCCGGGCCGTGATCGGCGGCACGCTGCACGCTCCGCTGACGCCGGCAGATGTGCGCCAGGTGATCCTCGATGGCTTCTTTCCAGTGGTCCCCGCCGATGCTCTGCCGCAGCGCGGCGCCCGCGCCGGCTTGCACGAAATGGGCCTACCCTACGTCAGTGATCCGGCCATCACGCGCCACCTGGCCGCGTTTCTCAAGAACCAGAGCGGTGGGACCGGCGTCTCGTCGGTCTCTCCCATCGCCGCAGTCCTCTTCAATGGCGGCGTGTTCCAGCCCGCCGTGTTGCGCGAGCGCGTCATCGAAGTGCTCCGTCACTGGTACGAGCGGCCGGAGCATCCGTGGCAGCCCCTGGTACTGACGAACCCCTCGCTGGATTTGGCCGTGGCATGGGGGGCCGCGTACTATGCCTGGCTGCGCCACACCGGCGGCCGCCGCATCGGCGGAGGCATCGCACGCTCGTACTACATCGGCGTGCAACAAACCCGAAGCGTAAGCGAGGGCGATGACAAAGTCACCGTCGTTTGCGTCGTGCCCCAGCACCTGGAAGAAGGGCAGGACATCGTTCTCGATAAACCGGAGCTGGAGCTGGCGCTGGGGCAACCCGTGATGTTCCCGCTGTACACCTCGACGGTGCGCGGCGACGACAAGGCCGGCGATCTGCTGACGGTGTCTGCCGAGCAACTGTTGCGGATGCCCCCGTTGCACACGGTGCTGCGCGGCGGCAAGCGCAGCGGCACGAAATCGGTGCCGGTGACGCTCGCCGCTCGCTCGACGGCCATCGGCACGCTGGAGCTGTTCTGCGTGGCGCGCGATGGCCAAAATCGCTGGCGGCTGGAATTCAACGTCCGCGATCTGGTGCAAGAGATGCCGAGCCGCGACCGTGAGGGAGTCGGAACAGAACAAGCCGTAACCGATGTGTGGCCCGAAGCTCAAGTCCAAGAGGCGGCGCGGCTCATTCGCAACGTCTATTCGTCCGAGCCGAGTGACAGCGGCTTGTCACCCCAAGAGCTGACCAAGGCGCTGGAATCGGCGCTCGATGCGCCGCGGCACGCCTGGCCGACCGGCTTGTGCCGCCGCTTGTGGGAGTTTTTGTCCGAGGTTGCCGAGGAGCGTCGCCGTTCGCCATCGCATCTGAGCCGTTGGTACAACCTGGTTGGCTACTGCCTGCGTCCCGGCTTCGGCGATCCGCTCGACAAATATCGCATTGAGCAATTGTGGAAGATGATGGCCGCCCCGCCGCGCGCCGATGCCGGCAAGGGCGCGCGCGGGGCCGCGCCGCGGCTGACCGAGACGGGCGCCGATGCCTGGATCATGTGGCGGCGCGTCTCCGGCGGATTGCACTCGACCTTGCAGCAAGCACTGTACGATCGTCTGCGTCCGGTGCTGCTGCCGGCCAAGGGCAAGGTGATTGCCAAGCCCGGCGCCAATGAACTCGCCGAGATGTGGCGTGTCGCGGCCTCTTTCGAGCGCCTCGATGTCAAGAACAAGGAAGCGCTGGGATCCGCTCTGCTCAAGCCGCTGCGCCGCAGTCCGGTGCCGACTTACGGTTTCTGGGCGCTGACGCGCTTGGGCGCGCGCTCGCTCTTGTACGGCCCGCTCAACGCCGTCGTCCATCATCAGGTCGCCGAGAAGTGGCTGGAAGCGATCTTGTCGTTCGAGCCGGGCAACCAGAGCGAGCGTCTGGCCTGGGCATTTTGCTTATCGCAGCTGGCGCGCCGCACCGGCCAGCGCGCGCTCGACATCGACGACAGCCACCGCGAGAACGTCTTGCGCGTGCTGCGCGGTCTGTCGGTCCCCGAACACTGGCGGCGCATGGTCGAAGAAGTGTCGGAGTTGGAACAGGAGGAACAGGGACAGATGCTCGGCGATTCGCTGCCAATCGGTCTGCGGCTATTGCAACCGGAGGAGTAGCCAATTATTCGAGAGATCAAGGAGATTTCGCCATGCCTTCACCGTTTCCAGGAATGGACCCGTATCTGGAGGATCCGGAACTGTGGCCGGACGTGCATCACGAGCTTATCAGCCAGATCCGCAGTGCGCTGAATCCCGTGTTGCGGCCGCGCTATGTCGCGCGTGTCGAGTTGCGCATCTATGTCTCAAGCGAAGATGATCCCGCGCGAGATGCTTGGCGTGTGCCGGACGCTCGCATTGAGCGGACAAAGAAACGCAAGGGATCGAAAACAACGAAGCGGGCGGAAGCCCTCGCCATCGCTGAACCGCTAAACATCCCGTTCCTGGTCGAGGATGAGATCCAAGAAGCATATTTGGAGATCCGCCATATTGAATCGAAGACCACGGTCACAGTAATCGAAGTAATTAGCCCATCGAATAAGATACGCGGCTCAGCAGGACGGGAGAGTTTCCTATCCAAGCGGCGGAATATCCTAGCTTCGAAAGTTCACTGGGTTGAGATCGATCTGCTGCGGGCAGGCACGCCGTCGCTGGACCGCCTTGCGGTAGCTGCCAGCGATTATCGCATCGTGGTCTCGCGCGGTGAAGATTGGCGTCGCGCCCGATTTTGGCCCGTGAACGTACGCCAGGCGCTGCCAGTCATCGGCGTCCCACTACGCGGCAAAGATCCCGATGCCCCTCTCGATTTGAACGCCGTGCTGTGTACCGCCTACGATAAGGCGGAATACGATGCCACCATCGATTATCGCCGCGATCCCCTGCCGCCCTTGTCTCGCGAAGACGCCCTCTGGGCCGCCCGATTGCTTAGCGGACATGGCCTGCGCTGACATCCGCACATCCTGGAGCGGAAAGGTGAACTATGATTAAATGCCGCCTTCGGGCGGACAGGAGCCTTTCGCAGGATCGTCCAGGGCCTTCACTTCCAGGAGAGGCTTGCGGTGTCCGATGAATTATTCGCTCAGGTCGAATGTCCGGTGGCGATGGCAGGCTACGAGTTGCTCGATAAGATCGGCGAGGGCGGCATGGGGCAGGTGCATCGCGCCACCCAGCTCAGCCTCGCGCGCACCGTCGCCATCAAGTTCCTCAATCCCCTGTCCCCCGAATTCAATCAAGGGGCGCTCCTTCACCGCGAATCGCGGGCGATGGCCGCCCTGGCTCATCCCCACGTCGTCACCATTTACGATTGCGGACAAGTAGATGGCCGGCCCTACCTGGTCATGGAATACGTGGACGGCTCGACTTTGCGCTCGCGCATGGAGGCGGGCCAGTCATGGTCCATCGCCAAGGCGGCGCCGGTGCTCGACGCCATCGCTCAAGCGTTGTCGTACATCCATGAACAGGGCATCCTGCACCTCGACCTGAAGCCGGAAAACGTGCTCTGTACGAAAAATGGCTCCATCAAAATCACGGATTTCGGATTGGCCTCGTCGCATATGGACGCGCGCATGCTTTCCGAAATGGGTCTGGCTTTCGGAAGCCATGATTATTGCTCGCCCGAACAACGTCATGGTCTGCCGCTCGATCCGCGCAGCGATGTGTTTTCGCTGGCGGTGCTGGCCTATGAGTTGCTGACAGGCCAGCTACCCAGCCGCGTTTATACGCCGGTCTCCACATATAATCGTTCGCTGCCGCGCGCCGTTGATGACGTGCTTCGCCGCGGCCTGGAGCGCCAGCCCGAGACGCGGCCGGCCTCGGTCGAGGAATTTCGCCAGGCACTCTTGCGAGCATTGGGTTGGCGGAGACCTTCCTCCAGCCGGCGGCAATTCGCCCTCGCCGCGGTGCTGGGGGTTCTGCTCGGCGGCCTAGCCCTGGCGCTTCTTCGGCCGCCGCGAGTTGAACGTATCGAGACTTCTCGCGTCCTCGAAAACGACTCCGTGCCGCAGTCGGCCCCCTTTGGCGGTCAGGATTTTCTTCTCTACCCTGTCAACCGAACCAGTAGCAGTAATCTCTTTCTCCTTCGGCCCGAAGGCGGCCAAATCTTAAACCTCCACGAAGACGACGACGAGGACATCTTCCCTGCCTGTTCGCCCGATAGACGCTGGATCGCTTTCACCTCCGAGCGCGGCGATGCCAGACACATTTGTCTTTTGGATCTCATAAGCGGCGAGGTCAAGCAGCTGACGCACGGCAAAGGCATCAATCAAGCGCCGGTTTGGTCGCCGGACGGCAAACGCATCGCCTTCACCTCCGACCGCGACGGCAATCATGAGATTTACGTCATGAATGCCGATGGCTCCGAGCTTATCAATCTGACGCGCGATCCCGGCTTCGATGCCGATGCGGCCTGGTCGCCCGATGGGACCAAGATCGCCTTTGCCTCAAGGCGTCAGGACTATGGCGGCTTTCGCGTCTTCGTCATGGACGCCGATGGCAGGAACCCT
>DASRBG010000213.1:0-13588 GCA_035653735.1 Gemmataceae bacterium | reverse complement strand
GGGTGATGCCACCGGCTTTGAGGTCATGCGCGCCCTGATCGAGAAGGCGAGGAAAACGCCGAATATCACCTTATGGGATCGCACGTTTACCATCGATCTCTTGACGCATGGGGGCAAGTGCGTTGGGGCGCTGGTGCATCGCAAGCAGCACGGCAAGTTGTTGATCTGGGCCAAGCAAACGATCCTCGCTTCCGGCGGCGCGGGCATGGTCTATCGCGAGACGACCAATCCGCCCGTGGCCACCGGCGACGGTATGGCCGCCGCTTACCGCGCCGGCGCCCAACTGCGCGACATGGAGTTCATGCAGTTCCATCCGACCGTTTTGTATGTCGCCGGCTCGAGTCGCTACCTCATCAGCGAGGCGGTGCGCGGCGCCGGCGCGTATCTGCGCGATAAGAACGGTGTTCGCTTCATGCTCGAAGAGGATCCGCGCGCCGAGTTGGCCACGCGCGACGTGGTTGCTCAGGCCATCGTCCGCCGCATGCAGCTCACCCAGCATCCCAATGTCTATCTCGATCTCTCGCACCTCGATCCCGTCAAAGTCCGCGATCATTTTCCCGGCATCGCCAAGGTGTGCGGCGAGTTCGGACTCGACATCACGCGCGATCTTATCCCTGTTCGTCCCGGTGCTCATTACATGGTCGGCGGTGTCACCGTCGATACGCAGGGCCGAACTACACTGCCGGGCCTATGGGCGGCCGGCGAGGTCACGTCCAGCGGACTACACGGTGCCAATCGGCTCGCTTCCAATAGCCTCCTTGAAGGGCTGGTGTACGGGACACAATGCGGCCAAGGGGCCGGCGAAACGGCGGCGGGCATGGCGGATGCGTTCGTGGTGCCGCCGGTGCAGGCCGAGTTTCAGCCGGAAACGAGCGGTCCCGCTCTCGATGTCGCCGACCTAACCAACTCGCTGCGAAGCCTAATGGTCCGCCATATGGGCATCACGCGCGAGCGGGCGGGACTACTCGAGTCGGAGCGTACGGTGGCTTTCTGGTGCCGTTACGCGCTCCGTCGCGAGTTCACCACGCGGGCCGGCTGGGAATTGCAAAACCTGCTCACCATCGCCCGGCTCATGATTTGGTCCGCCCTCGAGCGCACCGAATCGCGCGGCGTCCACTTTCGCTCCGATTATCCCCGCCGCGACGATGCCTACTGGCAACGCCATGTCACTTGTCCGAACCGCCTCCCCAATCCCAGCGGAACACCTGCATCCGTTTTGTAGTTATCGCTCCTCCAGTACATTCACACATTATTCTTCTTTCTTGGCCGCATGTGCCGCTAGGCCATGCTACACTTGCCATACCCGTACATCCCGCGCCCATCACGGAACGGCCGATTCAGGACATTAGTCGCACGCAGCTGGGAGAACACCTTGCGATGAAGGATATTTTGGGGAAGGTGAGAGCGGTGCCGTTCGCTCTAGCATTGGCCGCGTTGTCGGCCAGTGGTATCGCTTCTTGGTGGAACATCGACACGCTGGTGCGCAACGACGCCTGGGTGGCGCACACACACGAAGTCCTTGCCGAGCTGAAATTCCTGCGGCCAGCTCTGGCACGAGCGAGCAGTGAACAGCTCCACGCGGAAGAGTTGAAGGCCCGGATGGCTCTGCCGTCTTCGGAGCAGCCCATGACAGGCGTGCACGAGTCGCTATCCCGACTTCTGGATCTGACGGCCGACAATCCCACGCAGCAAGACCGGCTGGCCCGAGTTCATTTTCTCATCGAAAACCACTTCCGCTCGACCAACGGAACCGAGCCGCGTCCCGCCTTGGCCGGTCAAGAATGGCTGGATGAATCGGAACACCTCATCCGCACGATGGAGGAGGAGGAACACCGCCTGCTCTCCGAGCGAGACCTGAAGTCGCGCCAGAGTGCTCGCATGGCCCTTCTCGCTCAGTTCCTCGCCATCGTCATTGGCGTTAGCGTGTTGGCGGGTATCGACTGGCTGGCGCGGCGGGATGCGTGCCTCCGGCAGCAAACCATCGAAGCTCTGCGCGAGAGCGACAACCGCTTCCGGCAGTTGGCGGATGCCATGCCTCAGATCGTCTGGATGAGCGATACCGAGGGAGGAGCGGTCTACCTCAATCAGCGTTGGCGGGAATTCACCGGCGTGCAAACCGCCAATCCCGCCGACATTCAGCAGGTCGTCCACCCCGAGGATCTGACGGCGTTGTATGGCGAGTGGGAGAAAGCGCGCTTGACCGGGACCACTTACGAGGTGGAATATCGTCTGCGCCACGGCGCGGATGGCGCCTATCGCTGGTTTCTGGCCCGCGCCGTGCCGGTGCGCGACGCCCACGGAAAAATCGTCGGTTGGTATGGCACCTCCACGGACATCGAGGAGCACAAGCAGAAGGAACGGAAGACCCGCCTTCTCAACGAAGAATTGGAGCAGCGCGTGCTCGCGCGGACCCGCGAATTGGCCGTCGCCAAGACGGCGGCGGAAGCGGCGAACCGGGCCAAAAGCGAGTTCCTGGCCAACATGAGCCACGAGATCCGAACACCTATGAATGGCATCCTTGGGATGACCGAGCTGGCGCTCGATACCGAGCTTCGGCCCGAACAGCGCGAGTATTTGGAAACAGTCAAGTCTTCCGCCGGGTCGCTCTTGACGATCCTCAATGACATCCTCGATTTCTCCAAGATCGAGGCCGGCAAGCTCGATCTCGATCCCCACCCCTTCACTTTGCGGGCCAGTCTCGGCGATACACTCAGGCCGCTGACCACGCGTGCCCACAAGAAGGGACTACAGCTGGTCTGTCACATCGCGGCGAACGCGCCGGACGATCTCGTCGCTGATTGCGGGCGGTTGAAGCAGATCGTAATCAACCTGGTCGGCAATGCCATCAAGTTCACGGAGCGCGGCGAAATCACCGTGCGGGTCACGGAAGAGGCACGAACGATAGAGGACGTCGTTCTGCGCTTCGCGGTGTCGGATACGGGCATCGGCATCCCGGCCGAGAGGCGCGGCGTGATCTTCGCGCCGTTCGAGCAGGCCGACGGCTCGACCGCGCGCAAATACGGCGGCACCGGCCTGGGGCTGGCCATCACCAGCCGTCTCGTCGAGTTGATGGGAGGGCGCATCGAGGTCAAGAGCGAGGTAGGCCAGGGCAGCACGTTCGAGTTCACGGCTCGTTTCGGCCTGGTCGCCAAGCCCATCAAGCCGTCGGAGTTGCTTACGGCCATTGAGCAGGCATCTCAGTCGAGCTCACGGGCCGTGCCGCGGCATGCCGGCAGGGTGTGCGAAACCGTGGAGCAATCGCTGCCTCCGCTCCGCATCTTGCTGGTCGAGGATAATGTTGTCAATCAGCGTGTCGGCACCAAACTGCTGGAAAAGCAGGGCCATACCGTCGTTTTGGCGGGGAATGGCCGAGAAGCGCTGGCGGCGCTGGACTCGGCCTCCTTTGATGTGGTGTTGATGGACGTGCAGATGCCGGAGATGGATGGCTTCGAGGCGACGGCCGTCTTACGCCAGCGTGAGGCAGGCACGGACCGGCACCAACTGATTATCGCGCTGACGGCGCACGCCATGCAGGGGGACCGCGAGCGCTGCCTGGCCGCGGGCATGGACGGCTACGTCAGTAAGCCCTTGCAGGCTGGCGAACTGATGAAGGCCATACGCGAACTGCTGCCGGACGCTCCCATCAAGCCAACTCTTTCCTCCCCGCGGCCGAAAGCTTCGCCCTTCAATGCGGCTACCGCCTTGGAGCGGCTGGCAGGCTCCGTCTAGTAATGTGAAAACGTTTATTCTTCGTGCGATTCGTGCTGATTTCCCATTCCGGAGTGCGTGAATAGTTTCTGGGGTTTTTTCGTTAACCCAGCCCTTTAGGGCTGGGAAAGGGAAGGCACGAAGGAACGCATCGGGCCTTTAGGCCCTCTGAAGCGAAGAAGGGGCTAAAGCCCCAAAATCCTCCGCCTTGGTCCCCTGTGTCCCAGCCCTAAAGGGCTGGGCTAGCGAAAAGACAATCAGCATCCACCCATGGCCCCCCAATTCAGGGAACGAACATAAATTCGTTGCTGTTGAAGATCAGCCGGCACACGTTGGCCATCCCGTGTTTGTTGGCGTAGACGGCCAGGCGCGTCGTTTCCTCTGCCGTTGGCAGACGACTTAGTGCCAAGAGATATGCTCTTTCTATTTGCTTGCCGAGGTCGGGTCCGGCTTGGTTCACACGGGCGGCGAAATGCTCGCTTTGACGCACCATGAAGCGGTCGTTGAGCATGGCCAATGCTTGCAGCGCCGTCACCGAACTGCTGCGCACCGGCGTGAACTGCGAGGCGTCGGGGCAATCGAGCGTGTCCATGAACGGATCGGGCAGCGTGCGGAACAGGAAGCGATAGACGCTGCGGCGATAGCTGCCGGGACGGTCCACGTCGAACGCCTGATAATCCACCTTCGGCGTCCGGTGAATGCCAGGACTCTGCTGGAACTGTTTGATCGACGGCCCGCCCATTATTGGATCGAGCTTGCCCGTCACGCGCAACACCGAGTCGCGGATGCTCTCGGCGTCGAGCCGGCTACGATTCATGCGCCACAGATAATGATTGTCACTATCGACGCGGGCGGCGTCCGGACGGGGCCGCGATGACTGCATGTAAACGGCGCTCGTGACGATCAAGCGGTGCAGCTGCTTGAGCGAGCCACCACCGCCCTGGAAGCGCACGGCCAGATAGTCGAGCAATTCGGGATGCGTCGGCTCCGTCCCCATGCGGCCAAAATCGTTGGGCGTGGCCACGATGCCGCGGCCGAAGTGATAGTGCCAAACGCGATTGACGATAGAGCGCCACGTTAGCGCGTTGCGCGGATCGCTGAGCCATTTCGCCAGGGCGGCGCGGCGGCTGCCCTCATCGTCGGGACGCGCCAGCTGGAAGCGTCCATCCAGGCCCGGTAGACACGTCAATGCACCCGGACCGACCGTCTCGACGGGCTTTTTGATGTCGCCGCGTTGGAGGACGGCAACGGCCCGGCAGCCGTTGGCCGGCTTGAAACTGCCCTGCGGTTGGAAATCGCTGGTACCCGCGTACACGAGTTGTTGCGGCGGCAACGCGGCGAGCTGGGCTTCCAGCGCGCTGGGCAGCCCGAAACCTCCACGTCCGATCCGAGAAATCCCTAAACGAAATTTCAAGCTCCGCCGCGTCCGCGCCGTTTGCGGATCGATGTCGTAGGGGCGGTCGGCGCGATCGACGCCGGCGAAGACGGCCTGTAAGCGGTAGTAATCCTTCTGGGAGATCGGATCGAACTTGTGATGATGGCAACGGGCGCAGTGGATAGTGGTGCTGGCGAAGGCGGCCATAGTGGTCGTCACCATGTCGTCGCGATCGAGATATTGGCCAATCCTGCGATCGATGCTGTCCTCGCGGATGTCACGGAGCGAGCTTTCGTCCCACGGGCCAGCCGCGATGAAGCCGGTGGCGACGATGGCTTGCGGCTCGTCCGGCCACAACACATCGCCGGCCAGCTGCTCCTCGACGAAGCGGGCATAGGGCTTGTCCTCGTTGAAGGAGCGAATCAGGTAATCGCGATAGGGCCAGGCGTTGTCGCGCGGCACGTCCTGATCGTGGCCGTGCGTCTCGGCGAAGTGGATGACATCCATCCAATGCCGCGCCCAGCGTTCACCGTAATGCGGACTGGCCAGCAGCCGATCGACCACCTTCTCGTAAGCATCCGGTGAACGATCGGCCAGGAACGCCTCCATCTCCTCGGGCGTCGGCGGCAGGCCGAGCAGATCGAAACTGACGCGTCGCAGCAGCGTGCGGCGATCCGCCGGCGGCGACGGCGTCAGTCCCTTCGCTTCCAGTTTTGCCAACACGAAGGCATCGATCGGCGTTCGTATCCAATTGCGGTCTTTGATGGCGGGTATCGGTGAATCGCGCAAGGGTTGATAGGCCCAGTGCCGCGTGGTGCTGGCATCCGCATCGTCCGGCCAGGCCGCACCCTGATCGATCCAGGCGCGGAGGATGCCGACTTGCTCCGCGTTCAGCCCCGGTCCCTTCGGCGGCATTTTCGTATCCGGGTCCAGCCCGGCCACGCGCTGGATCAGCAGGCTATCGGCACTCTTGCCCGGCACGATGACCCCGCCGCCGAGTGCGCTGGCCTTGCGATCGAGCCGCAAATCGCCCTTGCGCTTCTTCTCACCGTGGCAGGAATAACAGGAGGCCGCGAGGATTGGCTGCACGTCCTTAGCGAAATCGACGCGCCGCGCCGCCACGGGCGGCAAACGCGGCTCGGCCCCGGCGCAAGATGATCCGATCATCAATAACGCAGGGGATAGTAGCCCGCACAGAGCCAAGAACAGCCGGTATCGTGTCGAGCAAGATGGCATGATCGAATCCAGGTATCGCGGGGACCGCTCGGAGTGAGCGGCAATCACCAGCGGGAGAGATCCCTTCCAGAATATCTTATGGGTTCGAAGGGGAGAAGAGACTCGCGGCAAATTCTCCTGATTCCCAGGCGGAGCGTCGGAGGGGGAAGGCGAAAAAAATGCCTCAGAATGTCACGTACACCCCGCGTTGCTCGGCGACACACCGCACAAGAAGCTCCAGATACCCGGCAAGCTCCGGGCAGCTAACTTTCTGAAGAACAGCCAACGACTCCGCCACCCGATCGGGAGTCTGAAAATACGATCCGTACTTCCCGGGGTCAAACAGATTCTCTTTTGGACCAATAGCGAACCCGAGCATCGCGTTAGCGGCCGGTTCGGGCAACTCATTGTCGAGCCTTGTCCACTCATAACCAATGCCCCAATAATCGGCCGGATCGTAGTATCGAGTGAGAGCAAAGTCCCCATACTGATGCACATCTCGGTTCTCTAGCATGTCCCGCCAGTCCGCCGCGAGTGGCTCCCCCTCGTAGGGATCCTTCAGTTCGAGAAGGTGTCGGTCGATGTATCTATCCAATTCGGCTGTATCGTTCGTGGTGAGCGCTTTGACGAGCAGCGGAAGCAGGTCGATCTCGAATCGCGACCAATCGAAGGCGTATGCTTTATGTTCCATCGGCATGTCAGACAGCTCCGCATATGTTCTCTGAGTCTGAAAAAACGATTCTATTACTAAAAATGAAGTAGCTAAAAGGATCTACTTCACCAGAGTAAGGAATGCGCGCTCCTCAACTCGCGCCGCGGACGGGCACATTCATAGAATAATCACACATTCGACTACAGGATGAATCGATTCTCTATCTCCGCGAGGTCCACCCATGTGCGTGCATCGATGGGCATTCTGTCTCGGCTTGGTGCTTCTCATCTCCTCATCCGCCCGCGCCGGGGATAGCAATCGGCTGACATATCTAGATGAAAACGATCCCTATTATGTCTCGCGTACCTTTCCGCGCCTCATCACGCCGCAATGGGTCGGCGAGGAGGGGGTCGAAGCCGTTGTCGTTCTGGCCATCGACGACATGCGTGAACCGGAAAAATATGAGAAGTTTCTGCGGCCCGTATTGCAGCGGCTCAAGCGCATCGATGGGCGAGCGGGTCTCAGCATCATGACCAATCAGGTCAATCCGCGCGATGGGCGGTTGCAGGCGTGGCTCAAGGAGGGACTGAGCTTGGAGACGCATACGATCGATCATCCCTGCCCGTTTTTCAAGGACGGCGATTTCGCCAAGGCACGGTCCACCTACGAGCGTTGCGTCGATTTGATGAGTGAAGTTCCTAATAGCCATCCTGTCGCGTTTCGCATGCCGTGCTGCGATTCGCTCAACACCCCAAGCCCCCGCTTCTACGCCGAGATTTTCAATCGTACCACCGCTAAGGGGAACTTCCTCACCCTCGATTCGTCGGTGTTCAACGTGCTTACCTCGAACGATCCGGAGCTGCCGCGAGCGCTGGTGGTTGACGAGGATGGACAAGACCGCTTTCGCAAGTATTTGCCGAAAGACCGCACATTCGTCAACACCATTGAGAACTATCCCTATCCTTACGTGCTTGGCCGGCTGTGCTGGCAGTTTCCCTGCGTCATGCCCAGCGATTGGGTGGCCCAGCATCGGCAACAGCCGAACAATCCCGTCACGGTCCGCGACTGGAAGGCGGCGCTCGATGCCACGGTCCTGAAACGCGGCGTCTTTTGTATGGTCTTTCATCCGCACGGCTGGATTCGCAACGAGCAGGTCGTCGATTTTATCGATTATGCCGACACGAAATATGGCAAAAGAGTGAAATTCCTCTCGTTCCACGAAGCTCAGGAGCGATTGGACAAGCATCTGTTGGGCGGCCAAACACTCCGAGCCAGCGACGGCAGCGACAACGGTGTCCGGCTGCTCGATCTCGATAACGATGGCTATCTCGATGTGGTTATCGGTAATGATAAGTTGAAACAGACGCGGCGATGGTCGCCGCAGACGAAAACGTGGAGCACCAGTGACTTTCCCTTGTCCCTTGTGAACGCCGGAGCGCATTTTGGTGTGGTGCGAGCAGATGGGAATGTCTCGATGTTGGTGCGGAACGAAGCAGTTGCCGGGGCATGGCATTTCGCGGACGGCAAATGGATCGAGGACAAATTGCTTCTTGACGGTCTGGTACTCAAGGGACGAGAGATCCTCACGTGCGAAAATGGCCGCGACCGCGGCGTGCGGTTGCGTGATCTGGATGGCGATGGCCGCTGCGAACTGATTGTCAGCAACGACACGCAACAAGCGATCTTTCGCTGGTCGGAGAAGGAGTGGAGCAAATTGCCGTTCGCGCTGCCGGAGGGCGTGGCCATCGTGAATTCGGATGGGAAGGACAATGGCCTGCGCTTCGTGGATATCGATGAGGATGGACACGATGATGTGCTTTTCTCTAACGGCGAGCGTTACTCTCTGCATTTGCTTACTTCGATGAAAGACGGTTGGTCGCGGCGCGTGCTTTCGGGCAAGCACGGCGATGAGGGCGAGCTGCCGGCCATCGCCAAGAACGGCACAAACAACGGCGCCTGGTTTCATTCGCGGCAAGTGTGGTGGGGTAATGAGCGCACTCCTTCCAAGCCGGACCATGTCGATCGCCGCTCCTTCAACGAGTTGCTGGCAAATGTGACGCCGGAAGCGAAATCGCCGCAAGCATCGCTGCGCTCGATCCGGACACGGCCGGGCTTTCAGGTCGAATTGGTTACCTCGGAGCCGCTAGTGCAAAGTCCGATCGCTTTCGCCTGGGGTCCGGACGGCAAGTTCTGGGTCGTCGAGATGGGCGATTATCCGCTGGGGTTGGAAAACAAGGGCAAGCCCGGCGGACGCATCAAATATCTAGAAGATACCGACGGCGATGGGCGCTTTGACAAGGCGACCGTGTTTCTCGACGGTCTAAGTTTCCCGACCAGCGTGCTGCCCTGGCGCAAAGGCGTGCTGGTGACGTGCGCTCCAGAGATTTTCTACGCGGAGGACACGAAAGGAACGGGCAAGGCCGATCTTCGCGTGCCCTTGTTCACCGGCTTCGTGCCTGGTAATCCGCAGCATCGCGTCAATAGCCTCATTTGGGGTCTCGATAATTGGATTTATTGTGCCAACGGTGACAGCGGGGGGCGCATTCGGTCGGTGAAGACAGGCGCGAGCATCGATTCGAGCGGGCGGGACCTGCGCATCCGGCCCGATGACGGGCGACTCGACGCCCAGGCAGGCCTGACGCAGTACGGCCGCTGCCGCAACGACTGGGGTGATTGGTTCGGCTGCAATAACAGCAACCCGATGTTTCAGTACGTCCTTGCCGATCATTACATCCGCCGCAATCCGCACCTGGCGGCTCCGGATTCGCGCGTCTCGGTGTCGGTAACGCCGGGCGCCTCGGCCGTCTTCCCCGTCAGCCGCACGCTGCCGCGATTCAACGATCCGGAAGCATTCAACCACTTCACCTCGGCGTGCAGCGTCATCGTTTATCGTGATGAGCTGTTCGGCCGGGCATTCTTGGCCAGCACGTTTGTCAGCGAGCCCGTCCATAATCTGATTCACCGCGAGATCATCACGCCTAAGGGTGTCCTCTTCACCAGCCGCCGCGCTTCCGACGAGCAAGACTCCGAGTTCTTGGCTTCCAGCGACAACTGGTTTCGGCCCACGACGATTCAGACGGGGCCGGACGGCGCACTCTGGGTGGCCGACATGTATCGCGCCGTGATCGAGCATCCGGAATGGATTCCCGCGGACTGGCAGAGACGGATCGACTTGCGCGCGGGCGCGGACAAAGGGCGGATCTATCGCGTTTATCCGGTCGGCGCCAAGCCCCGTAAGATTCCGCGGCTGGATCGCCTCGACACGTCGGGTCTAGTTGCCGCTCTCGATAGTCCCAACGGCTGGCAGCGCGATACGGCCCAGCAAATGCTCTTGTGGCGCAAGGATGGCGCCGCCGTTCCGTTCCTGGAAAAGATGACAAGCGATTGTCAGCGACCGCTAGGGAGACTTCATGCTCTATGCACGCTCGATGGATTGAACGCCCTGACGCCGGCGCTCTTGCGGCACGCGCTAGCCGATGCGCACCCGGGCGTTCGCCGCCATGCGGTACGGCTGTGCGAAGGGTGGTTGGCGAAAGCGCCGGAAGTAGGCGAGGCACTCTTGAAACGCGTACACGACGATGATCCGCATGTTCGCATGCAGTTGGCCTACACGCTTGGCGGATGGGACGATGCACGGGCGGGCGAAGCGCTTGGACAGCTGGCCCTGCGCGATGCGGGCGATCGCTATATGACGGCCGCGGTGATGAGTTCAGTCAATCGCAAAAACCTCGATCGCGTGTTGCTGGCGGTGATGAAAGGCAGAGAGAAGGCGCCGCCCGCTCCGCTACTCGATAGCCTCTTACGGTTGGCGAATGCCCTGGGCGATACCGAGGCGCTGGCCAAGCTGTTGAAGACAGTGGGCACGCCGGAGAAGGGCCAATACGCTCCGTGGCAATTCACCACAATGGCCAGTCTGCTCGACGCTCTCGATGAACGCAATACACCGTTATCCCAACTGCGAAATGAGAGAAACGAAGACTTGCAGGCTGCCTTGAAGCAACTTTCCGAACTGTTCGCGACAGCCCGAGCCGCGCTGGCTCGCGATGCGGCGGCGCAGGATGAGAAGCTTCGCGCCATTCGTTTGTTGGGCCGTGGGCTTGACCATCAGCAGGAAGACACGGCGGCGCTAGCGGAATTGCTAGTGCCACAGACAGCGGTGGAATTACAAAACGCCGCTATCGCCGCGCTGGGGCGTCTGCGTTCGCCTCGCGTGCCGGAATTGCTGCTGCATGGTTGGAAGGCGTTCGCGCCGGCGCAGCGCCGGCAGGTGCTCGGCGTCCTCCTCAGCCGTGACAAGTGGCTGACAGCGGTGCTCGAAGCGATGGAGAACAAGTCTGTGGCGCCGTCGGAGATTGATGCCGTGCTGCGGCAACGGCTGTTGAATCACCGTGCCGCAGAAATTCGCCGGCGGGCGACGAAGCTCTTTGCCGATGCCATCAATCCCGATCGGCAAAAGGTGATCGACGCCTATCAATCGGTGCTGGGCATGAGCGGCGATGCCAAGCGCGGAGCCGAGGTTTTCCGCAAGACTTGCGCCGTTTGCCATCAACTGGGCGGGGTCGGCAACGCGGTTGGCCCGGACCTGGCTTCGCTCGGCGATAAATCGCCGCCCGCGCTCTTGATCGCCATTCTCGATCCCAATCGTGCCGTTGAGGACCGCTACGTCGGCTACACGGCCGTGACCAAGGGCGGCCGCACGTTCAGCGGCGTGCTCGCCGCCGAGACCGGAAACAGTATCACGCTCATCGACGCCGAAGGCAAGAAGAACGTCATCTTGCGTAGCGATCTTGACGAACTAACCAGCTCCGGAAAGTCGGCAATGCCGGAAGGACTGGAAAAGGAGATCAAGCCGCAGGACATGGCTGACCTGATCGCCCATGTCCGTTCGCAAGGTCCACAGCCGAAGCGCAAGGAGTTCGAGGGCAATAAGCCGGCGCTGGTGCGATCCTCCGCGGACGGCTCGCTGCTCCTCCCGGCGTCAAACTGTGAGATTTATGGACCCACGGTAGTACTGGAGAAACAGTACGGCAATCTCGGCTATTGGAGCAGCGCGGACGATCACGCCGTCTGGACGGTCGAAGTTGCGCGGCCGGGGCGTTACGCGGTGTGGCTCGATTGGGCCTGCGCTCCCGATGTGGCCGGCAAGCGGTTCTTGTTGCAAGCCGGCGTCAACCAAATGACGGGGCGCGTCGATTCCACCGGCAGCTGGGACACTTACCGGCAAGCCAAGGTCGGCGAGATCGTATTGGCGTCGGGACCACAGCGTGTCACATTTCGCTCGGCGGGGCGGATCTTCCATCCCTTGATCGATCTGAAATCGGTTAAATTAGTGCCGGTGAAGGAGTAATCGCGGAGCCGCGACCGTAAGGGAGCGGTTAGGCTGATCGCATCTCGTTCCCACGCTCTGCGTGGGAATGTACGCCCGGCCGCTCTGCGGCCTGTCCTTGCTGTCGCGTGGTCACTGGCTGCGACGCGGAGCGTCGCCACCGTGCGTTCGCCGAGCGTGGGAACGAGTGAGACCAGAATAAACGGAACAATGAAACGTCTAGAAAGAATGGTGGGCTGACGCCTGCGGTTCGCATGAGAAGGTTTCAAGATTCCGCCGCGCCACGCTTGACAACCTCATCTGCGATCCTACAATCGTCGTTTGTACGTCATAGGATTCACACCATGTTTATTCCGCCACGTTCTTTGGGCCGTACTCTCCCAGACGTGGCTCATTTCGTCTTCACTTCCGTCGAGAATGGCCAGGGCTTTTCCTGACTGCATTCCTAGGGCGGCGGTGCGTCAGCTTCCTTTCCTTGAGCCGAACTCACCACTGTTCAAGGACTCCTATCTGATCCCGCCTGTAGCCTCAATGGTAATCCCCGTTGCGCTCGAGTTTCGACGCTATTGACAATCTGAAAAATGTCCAGGCGTTCCGTCCGCGAAAGGCTGCCAAGGCTTGAATCGGACACCGTTGGCAAACCAGCACAACTACACGGGAGAGCCCCATGTGCAACATCCATGTTCGTCCGGCACGGAGTCTTTCTCTCCTTCTCGCTGCCTTGCTTGGGGGAATTCCGGCGTCAGGGTGCGGCGATGCTTCGGGCGTCGGCCGAACCGTGCCCGTCGCGGGCAAAGTGACCCTCAATGACGCGCCGTTCGCTGCGAAGACCACCATCCTGATTTTCAAGCCCGATTCGGCCAAGGGCAACGCCAGCCCGTTTGAGCCTACCGGCACGGTCGATGCGGACGGCAAGTACAAGCTGACCACCAAAGGCAAGGATGGCGCGCCTCCCGGTTGGTACAAGGTGGCCGTGACCGCGCGGGAGGAAACCGCGCCCGAGCATCCGAAAGGTCCCAAGCAGCATCGCCCGGTATCCAAGTCTCTACTGCCGGCCAAGTACGGCCGGCCGGAAACTTCGGGATTGTCGATCGAGGTCGTCGAGGATCCCTCCCCTGGCGCCTATGACTTGAAGCTGAGTCAATGAGGCAACAGGGTTCGAGATCGGCGTCTGAGTTTTTTCGTCCCTTTATCCACGGAGGTCCGTCATGGTCCGAAATGCTGTCGCCCCGCAGAGCGAGCCGCGCCGCCACGGCTTCACGCTCATCGAATTGCTCGTCGTTATTGCTATCATCGCCATCCTGATCGGCCT
>DASRBG010000212.1:0-6861 GCA_035653735.1 Gemmataceae bacterium | reverse complement strand
TCCGGCTCAACTTCCATGTTGTCGAGCGCGAACGTCCCGTAGTCCTCCAGCTTGGGCGTGCCCTGGACAATGCCGGGCACGCCGGTGTCGTGCAGGATCTCCTCCGGCACGGGCGACGGCTCGATGTCCGCAGGCTTGGGGCCGGCGACCAGATCGTACATGCTGTCGGTGGTCGTGCGGCCCTGAATGTCGATCGAGAAGTCCTTGTTCAGGCGCCAGGATGTGACGCGGAACTCGCCGCTCGCGCCAGGCATGTCCGGATGCGTCATCGAGCAGACCATGCCCGGCTCGGTGTTGAGCGCGAGCACGGTGCTCTTGAAGGAGATCTGGCGCGCCCTCTTCCACTCCGCTGTGTTCGTCCCGCCCAGTTCCTCGCGCAGCCGCACGCTCACGATGCGCGCCGCCTGCGACTTGGTCGAGGCGCCGCACAGGTTGACGTTCGACTTCAGGAACAGCGGCCCGGCGCCGCCGCCGATCAGCGCGGCGTGGTCGATGTCGTAGACCGCCACGCTATTGTTGACAAAGTCGAAATCCTGGTCGGCGAAGTTGGCCGTGAGGTGGTTGAATGACGGCTTGAGCGGCGCCAGTTCCAGGCTGCGAAAGAGAATGTTGCCCTCGGTGAACGCCTCGACCACGGATGAGTTCTCGCGGATGCCGATTTTGAGCTTGCCGAAGGCGAACGTGTAGTAGCCCAGGCAGTTCATGAGCACTTCCTGAAGCCAGTCGCGCAGGGGTTTTTCCTCCTGGATCACACCGCGGAACTTGAACTGCGTCTCGGCGCCCGTGCCGACGAGCTTCGTCACCTGCTCATCGCAGATCGATGCCGCGTCGATCGCAGCCCCAACGTCGAAGAACGTCTCGGCAAAATCGAGCTGCTGGGTTGTAGCATCCGCGCCGAGGCGAAGCCCGCGCGCCCGGAGCAGCATGTTGACTGCGATCCAGACGGGATTGGTGAGCGCCGGCCCGTATACACGCACGCCCGGGCTGGTCCACACCCAGCCGCGCAGGCCTTGCTGGACCGTCGCGATCATGGCGTGGTCGCCCGGTCGTGACAGTTGCAGGCCCTTGGCGTCGGACCTGCGGATCACGATGAACGACGTTCCCGCCGCGAAGTTGTCCTTGTAGGTCGAATTGCCGGAGTAGACCTTGCGCCAGTCGCCGCCGGTCATGTCTCCGGACTGGTCGAGCGAGAAGAAGTCGGTATCGCCCGCCGGATCGTTCCCGGCGCAGGTTCGGAGGCCGTACTCCGGGTGTGACGTGCCCCAGCCGTGGTGCGGCTGGCCGTCAAGCGTGTGGCCGACGAACGTCTCCTGCTTGCCGTCGCCGTCCTTATCTTCCATGCGCGGCGTGGTGAAGGCGACGAGCGGCCCTTCGCCCACGATGCCCAGCGCCTCGTAGAAGTCGCTCTCGTCCCGGCCGGCGGCGATCTTCGTGTTCACCGGCATGTCGGTGTCGGTGTAGATCTCGGGCAGCACCTGGTCGTAAATCGATTCGGCGACCAGCGAGACGCTGGTGATGGTGGAACGCCCGAAGCCCCACACGCCCGTCGAGTTGTCCTTGATGCGGACGCCCTGCGGTTCGGCGACGATGCCGCCGTAGTAGCGCTTCATGCCGTGCGCCAGGCACCCGTTCGGCGTCTCGTAATTCTTGTCGCAGCGGGTGGGATCGGCGTCGGGGAAGTGCACCAAGTCGAGTGCGCCATGCTCGGCGAACGGGCAGGCCTGCGAGTTGAAGGCCTTCCAGCAGGTACGCGAGATCTTGCGCGTCGGGTAGGGCAGGTTCAGCTCATAGAGGCCGTCCGAAGCCGTGACCTTGAACTCCGGGCCGGCATCGAGCGACCAGTTGACGATGTCGCCCTTCCAGAGATCCAGCTTGATGCCGGTTCCCACGTGGAACAGCGAGAACTCGATTGAGGCGCGGTAAAGGTCGACGTCGTTGGCGAGGTCGCGCATGACGCGGTCGGCGTTGCCGAAGGTGAAGGAGGCGTCGTCGGCCTCGTTGCCCATGCCCTGCGAGATGCCGTCGAAGTCGATCAGGCGCGCCTGGTAGAGTTGGCCGCCGACGGTGCAGCGGCGGTCGGAGAGATAGATTTCCGGGTAGCCGGACTGAAGCGGCTGGATCCTGACGAGCGGGATGACCTGCTGCACCTGCGAGAGCAGCGCGGTCTGGAGGCCCGCAGACGGGAATCGCGTCACGGTCGAGTTGAGCGTGTACGCCGGAGTCGAGGACGGGATCTCGACCAGCGTGACGCCGACGGAGCAGGCCCAGTCAGCGACCATTTCCCAGGACAGTGGCTCGTTGGCGAAGCGGCAGATGTACGGCGTGGTGCCGATTCCGTCGTCGTTGGGCGCGTTGTAAGTGAATGCGCCGTAAGGGCCGTACTTCGATTCCCAGAAATTGCGCAGCGCGATCCGTTCAGAATCGCGGAGCCACTGCCGGCGGATGAGAAATCGCCGGGCGCCGTTTCCCAAGAGGTAACGCTGCTCCACTTTGCAGTTCCCACTGCCGAACTGGTGGATTACTACCCCTGGCCGAATGGCAAGCCCGTACCCGTAGTCCGGCACAAGCGGGAAGACTCCCGACGGAACGATTTCCGGCACGACGACGTTGCCAATGTGGTCCATCTCTTCACCTCGCCCAGTCCGGGCGGTAATCTATGAAGCGTCCGTTCTTTCGGCGATTGCAGTCCAGGCACAGGGGCTGGATGTTATCGATAGTGTTCGGGCCGCCCATGCAGACGGGGATCACATGATCGGGTGTGAGGAATCCTTCCCGTGTGGCTCGGGCATCGACACCGCATGCAGCACAGCGATACCCGAACATAGCGAGAAGTGCTTGCCATTCAGCTTCGGAGTACGACTGGCCAACACGCAGCCTGGCCCGCCGCTGGCGGTGCCATTCAGCCAATCGGCCGGGATGCATATCCTTCCAGCGCTCGAAATTGGTGCGGCAGCGCTCGCGGTTGGCGGCATTCCATTCGCGGCACAGCTTGAGGTGCTTTTCCTTGTTCTTCTGCCGCCACTGCCGATAGTGGGCGTTGGCCCGCTCGCGGTTCTGCTGTCGCCAGCGGCGATCAGTCTCCCTGGCACGCCCACGGTTGTCAGCCTTCCATTTGCGTGAGGCGGATTTTCGGCAGTCCTTGCACTTTCGGTCCAGTCCGTCACGGGTGCTCGGATGACGGTAGAAATCGGACGTAGGCTTCGTCTGCCCACAAACAGAGCAGACCTTTGTGATCGCGGATCCGATCATTTCGGGAAGGGCTATCGAGAGAATTGGACTGTTAATGCAGCACTGCGACGCGTTATCGAGTCAACGGCTGCTTCTGCTGGAACTCGATGTGGATGTGATCCGTTTCAAGAACCACGTCGTAGTCCGTGCCGAGGCACTGCTTGAGGCGCGCGATGGCCTTATCTGCGTTGCCCGGGCGGAAATCGCGGCTGCGGAGATCGACCGCAAGGCCGCAGTAGTGGAGAGAGCCGGCCTGGTGAACGCCGTCCACGCACGCGGTGATAACGCAATCTACGCCCATATCGGCACAGACGCGCTCCGCAGCGATGATAGCGATCAGGATTTCCGGCCGCAGGCCCGCAACGCGGACTCCCGGTTTGAGTAGCAGCATCAGGCTACCTCCAACAGTTCGATTTCGACCTCGGCTCGCCCAGGAGATGCGGCCTGGCTCCACTCGCAGTTGAACCGCACGGTGTAGCGGCCCGCGACTGCCTGGCCGGTCGGGTCGTAAGAGAACTTCGGGTTCGTCTCGTAAGGGTCGTAGAAATAGAACGGCTCGGCGGGGCCGTTCCGGGCTTCATAGAAGGCACGAAGCGCACGGAGTTGCGCCGGAGTCAGCCGCTTGGCCAGACGCCATCGCTTGCGGCTGGTCGAGCTCTCGACCGAGCGCTGCGATTCGCCGTTCCGGTACTCGTTGTCGATGACCGGGTACTCGCGCGTGTGAACGAATGCGCGGCTAAGGCTTTGCGGCAGCACCGCAGCGGGTGCGGCGTTTTGAACGGCGCCAGGCATCTACCTCTTCCACCTATGAGGCGATATACTCGGTGGACGAAAGGCCGCCCATGAGACGCCGTGACATTTCGTTGATCGCAGCAGCGCTGGGAATGAGTATCGCCGCCTTCGGCGCCGACCAAATTGCCTGGGGTCCCGCCGTGAACGACGTGCGTTTGGGAGTCAGCTTTGGCCGTTCTTCGCCTGAACCAGAAGTTCGAGTTTTGCTCAAAAACACAGGCTCCCGCATGCTAGAAATACTGACCGGCGCAGAGGCCGGAAAAGGGACCACCACGAACTTCAAGTTCATCGCAGTAGCTCCGGACGGAAAGGAGCGGGAGTGTTTTCACGTAGACAACCTTACGTCGATGGCAGGCCTCGTCCTCCCCGTTGCGGCGCGGCTTGAACCCGGAGCTATCCACGAACGCCGATTCCCGTTGAACAAGATCGTGTGCGTCGAGAACCGCAGCGACATCACGTTCGATCGCTTGCTGAAACGGGGCTATTCGCTCCGCGTCAGTCTGGAAGGCGACGCCAAAGCCGCCCAGTCTGCACGGCTGTCGCAGGCATGGATCGGTAAGGTCGTATCGGTAGATCTTGCGCCACCGGAGTAGGACTGTCGGGTCTCACGCGGTCACCAGACCAGGGCTGACCTGAAGCGCCGTCAATTCCCGCCGCCCGGCATTCGCCTTCATCGCGTTGATCGCGCCCTGGGCAACCACTCGCCCGTTCTGGATGATCACGTTGCCGACCGTCTTCGAGTCGATCTGAAGGTTGACCACCGTGGTGCCCAGCCCGGCGCCTGAGGCCACACCGCCGCCGATGGTGTCGAGCGTGGGCAGCCCGCCCAGGCCGGGGAGCGCTGTGCCGTTCGAGTACCCCGGCGACTGGTACAATGACCCGCCCATCTGAACGATGTCGAGCGGATGAACCGTGGCGGGCATGCCTTTCGCCGGCTGGCCCGTGCTCATCGCGTACAACTGGATCAGGTCGCGGATCTGCTGGCTGCGAATCGCCATGTCGAGGTTGCCGCCGAACGCCTGCCTGGCGGTTTCCACGATCTGTTTGAGCAGACCCTTGTCCGAGATGTCGACGCCGTACAGGGCCTTGATCTTCTCGCGTGCCTTTTCCTCCGCGCTCTTGACAAACAGCCGCGCCAGGCCGGCGATGAACCCCACGCCGGCGCCAATGGCCGCGCCCAACGGCCCGTCGAATTTCGCGCCGATCATCGCGCCGCCCGACGTGGTCATGGCCACGCCAGACCAGCCGCCGCGCCGCAGTCCTTCGAGCGCGAGAATGCTCCCGCCGGCCAGCAACGCGCCACCCTGCCAGCCGCCGATCCCCCGTGCATCGGCGATCTTGGTCAGGTTGCCCATCTCGTCCAGGCGCCAGCGTTCCGGCCGGTAGCCGATGTTGCCCAGGTTGCTCAGGAGGTCTTTCCATCCTTTGAAGCCGCCCAGGATGCCGACGCCTGCCTTCGAGGTGAGGCTGCCGCCACCGGCGCCACTGGTGCTCGGGATGAACGGCGGCGTGCCCCAGCCGCCGACCGCCCCGCCTGGAATCGGCCCGCCCGTACCGCCGAACACCGGCATCGCGCCGATGCCCAGCAGTCCGCCCAGTCCGCCCAGGATGCCGCCGCTTCCGCCGGAACCGGCGCCGCCGCCCGCGAACGTCACCTTCTGGCCTGTAAACAGGTACATCAGCATCGCAGCCACGCGCGAAGTAACGACTTCCTTGATCGCCGTCAGCAACGCGGTCTTGAACGAGTTCGCGATCGCCGACCACACCGACTGCGACTTCTGAAGCAGCGCATCGAAAACGCCGCCGGCCTGCTGCTTCAGCGATTCGAAGATCGTGCGGTTGTGCTCGCGCACCAGTTGAGCCGCCCGGTTGGCAGCATTCTCGCGCGCGGCCTGGATCGCCGCGTCCGTGGCTTCCTGGTTCTGCCGCCGGATATCCTCGCGCTGCTGGCTCAGCTCGGCGATTCGCGCCTTGATCTCGCCGGCCTGGTAGCCGAGCCGCTTCAACGTCAACTCCTCTTCAAGCAGCATCCGCGAGGTGTCCATATCGTAGAGGCGCTGCCGCACCTCATGGACCTTCTCCAGGTAGTCGACCTCAATCTCTGCCTTGCGCTGCTCGACGGCGATCTTCTGCTCGAGCGTCTGTGCGTCGGCGCCCTCAAGCTCGCGGAGGCGTGCGTCGCGCTCGAAGCCGGCCCGCTGCTCCTCGAAGGCGTAAACCTGGCGCAGGTGATCGAGGTTGCGCTCGGCGATCTCCGCATCGTTCTGAATGCGCTGCTGGAAGCGGCGCGCCTCGAATTCCATCGCGCGCCGGTGCGCCTCTTCTTCGTCCTTGAGGTAATCGGCCAACGCCTTCTTGTTTTCGAGCGCAAAGTGCTGCTTGAAGGCTTCGAGCTTCTTCTGCGCCTCCTCGATGATCGCGTTCCAGGCCGCCTTCGTAAGGGCAACGTAGCGGGAGACGCCGCGCTCATCGACGAACGTGGTGCGCTTGGCGATCTCGGCGTTGATCTCGGCAATGTCCTTGGCGAAGCCGGTCTTGCCGGCGCCCGCGGCAGCGATGGCCCGTTCCCGGAAGAACTTCTCGTTCTCGGCCTGGCGCTTCCGGATCTCCTGCGCAAGCTTCAGCGCGTCCACATCCGGCTCGCCCGCGATCTTGATCTTGGGCAGGCCGGCCCCGAACTCGCCCCAAGGCTCCTCTTCGCCGGGCAGCAACCTGCGGCCGGTGACCAGCTCGCGGATTTGCTCGTCCGTCATCCCGCGCTTGCGCAGGTCCTCGATCCTGACTTTGCCGGCGAAGAGTTGCTGCCGGAGCGCTGCGTTCTCCATCTCGCGGCCGCGCGCC
>DASRBG010000211.1:0-5186 GCA_035653735.1 Gemmataceae bacterium | reverse complement strand
CGGCGCGCCTGCACCACATTGCTCTAGGATCGCCCGATCCCGGTGCCCTGGCCGCCTTTCATGAGCGCGTGATGGGGCTGAAGCTACGTCGCACCGATCGCGGTATCCTGGGTGAGACGGCGGAGCGCCACATCTATTTTCTCCCGGGTGGGCGGAAGACGCTGGCTTTCGCGGGGTTTGCCGTCGATAACGAGAGCGGTCTCGCATCGTTGAAGGCGCGCCTGGAGCGGGCGAGTTGGCCGCATGACGTTAGGGAAAACGGTACCGAGCTTTTTGGGCCGGGCGTCATTTCGCTCGACGATCCGGACGGTAATCGTTTGCTTTTCGGGCTCGCTCGAGCAAGCGAACAACCGCTGGACGCAGGTTTGGCCGGCCGTCTCCAGCATGTTGTGGTCGCGAGTCGCAATGCAGCGCGTCTTTCTGCGTTTTTCCAGTCGCTCCTGGGGTTCAAGCTCTCGGACAATGTCGTGGACGCAAGCGCTTCATTGACAACCGCTTTCCTGCGTTGCAGTGAAGAGCATCACAGTTTCGCCGTGTTCCAAGCCTCGTCCGACCACTTTGATCATCACTGCTATGAGGTCGGCGACTGGGGTCTGATTCGCGACTGGGGGGATCATTTCGCCAAGCATCATGTCAAGGTCGAATGGGGCCCGGGCCGGCATGGTCCGGGCAACAATCTGTTTCTGTTCATTCACGATCTCGACGGCAACTGGCTGGAGATTTCGGCCGAAATGGAGATCGTCGGGCCCGATCGGCCGGTTGGAGAATGGCCGCATGAGCAACGGACGCTCAACTCTTGGGGAACGGCGCCGCTGCGCACCTGACGGTTTGATCATACGCAGCTCCGAGTGCGAGTGTAGGGCGGCTATTTGACCGATTTTTCAAGCCATTCAAGTATTAGCGCGCCGATATCGTCGCTGTTGTCTTCCAGCATCAGCATGTGTCCATTGCCGGATATACCTCGGTCGCCGAGCCAAATGAATTCGGCCTGGGCGCCGTGGGCTTTAAGCCACTCGGCGATTGCCTCGTCGACCCGTCGCGGGTGGTCGACGTCGTTGGTCCCGGTAAGAACCAGGACGGGGCGTCCCGCGAAACTGAACGGGTCCTCCACCCGGACCTGCGAGCCGTCAATGTTGAGGCGTTCATAGATCAGCCGCGGCGCGGTGATCGTCAGCGACGACGCGTAACGAGCCAGGGATTCGACGGGGAAGCGCGTGCTTTTGCCGATCAGCTTGTTACGAATGAAGCTCTCGTGGGGCGCAGAAGGCGCCTTCTGAAGAAAGACGGTATGCGAGCCGACGCGAACAGTCCATCCCTGCTCCGTCTCCTTCAAAAGATTGGCTTCCGGCTGGATGTTTCCCGGTGGCGCGGGCGCCACACCAACAATCGCGATCACTGATCGACCGGCGAGTTCGGCGATCCGCCAACCGAGCGCGCCGCCCATCGAATGCGCGACCAGCACGACGGGTTCGCCAAGCTGTTCGATGAAGCTGGTAAGCCAATGGCAGACTTGTCCGCCGTCGAGCTTCGAATAATCGACGGCGCCGCTTCTGCCATGGCCCGGCCAATCTGGCGCGATCACCCGGTGTCCGGCGGCGGCAAACAGATAGGCCCAGCCCGGTCGGTCGTTCACCGTTCGCAGCCAGCAAGCTCCGGTATGGCCACCTCCATGCAGCATTACGATGGACGGTCGCGTCGCTCCAGCCGACGGTTCAAGGAGATCATAAAATATGACGGACGGGTCGCGCGCAAAGCCGTTGAAGTCGGATAGCGCGAGCATCTGGCCTTCAAGGTGGACGCAGCGTTTCATCAGCCACCCAGGCGGACAGCCCCCTACCGCAGACCTTCCTCGATGAGAAGAGGATGGACCTCTTTCTGGAAACGCAGCATGCCGTCTATAAAGGCCGGCCAAGTAAGCAGCGTCCCGTCAATACCAGCATCGACCAGCATCTTGAGATCGGAAACGATCTTGTTGACGGTACCCACCAGCTTAAAACCGCCCCAGCCCGCGACGAAGTCGATGGTCATCTGCTTGAGTATTGCCGGCGACACGGGATTCGTGATTCCGAGTTCACCGATCATGTTGTTGGCCGCGACCCAATCTCCCTTCTCATGCACACAATAGTCAAATTGGCGATCTGCATCTTCCTGCGTATCGCCGGCGATCATGTACGAATTGATCCAGATCTTCAGTTCGCGCCCATATTCTTCCCGAGCGAACTGGCGATAGCTCTCGACTTGATCCTTTATCGATCGTGGGTCGCGGCCGCGTAGCGGGATGAAGACGACGTCAAAATGTTTCGCCGCGAAGCGCTTCCCGGTAGAGGAAGAACTCGCGTTCATCAGCGCGGGGTAGGGCTGAATTGGGCGAGGCCGCTGGAGCGCATCCTTCACCCGGAAGTAGCGCCCTTCAAAATCCAGCGGTTCGTCCGAGGTCCAGAGCAGCTTCATCAGCGTAATCCATTCGTCGGCGACGACGAAGCGCTTATCGTGCTCGAGAAGAGGCGCGCCGAAGAGTTCGACATCGCGCCGACTCCAGCCCGTCACGACGTTGAGCGTGAATCGCCCGCCACCAACATGGTCGATGGTTGTCGCCTGCTTGGCCGCGAGCACTGGATGGATCGAGGGAACCTGAACCGTGGAAAACACGGAGGGGTAACGGGTCTGCGCGCTCACCGCGGCAGCGAAAGTCAGCGCCTCAAATTGGGCGCCGTTGAAATCGGTGTCACCGCCGAAACCGCGCCATCGCGCAAGCGGCACAATCGCCTCGAACTGCATCTCGTCGGCAAGACGGGAAGTCAATCGCACATTGTCCCATGTCGCCTCGAACACTCCCTCCATCGTCGAGATCGTCGCGGCGCCACTTACATTGGTGCAGAACGTGCCAAGTTTGAGTTTTCGAGGACCGAATAGCGGATTTGTTTTTCTCAGATCCTCCAAGCGTGTTTCTTCTTTTGTCATCAATCCCCCTTATCGTGCCAATTGCGTCCATGCCATGCTGTCCACTGCAATAAAGTTCAGTTGTTCAGATTTATAAAAATGTTCTTTCCCTGAGTGAAGGAGAGTAGTTCTTCGAGGCACTCCTCGCGACCGATCCCCGATTGCTTGTAGCCGCCGAAAGGCGAGCCCACGGCATGGCGTACGACATCATTGATCCAGCAAAATCCCGCCTCAACTCGGGAAGCAAGGCGGTGCGCCTTGGCCACGTCGCGGGTCCAGATGGCGCAAGTGAGGCCATACTCCACCTGGTTGACTTGGCGGAGCATCTCCACCTCGTCGTCCCACCGCAAAACGGAAAGAATCGGGCCGAAGATCTCCTCTCGCGCGATCCGCATCTCCATCGTCACGTCGGCGAAGATGGTCGGCATAAGAAAGCAACCGTTCTTAAGTGCGGGATCATCGGGTTGATGGCCGCCGCATAGGAGCCGGGCCCCCTCAGCCTTGGCGTTGTCAATATAGCTCCAAGCCCGCTCGAGCTGCTTTCGGTCTGCCAAGCTACCCATCGTTGTGAGTGGATCGTTGGGCAGTCCGGGGCGGTATCTGGCGATGTGAGCGGGCAGACGTTCGAGGACGGCGGCGTAGATGTCATCGTGGACGAACGCCCGGCTCGTGGAGCCGCAGGACTGTCCGCACCAGGTGAAATTCATTCCTTGGACCATGGCGCCGGCGATCTTATCCGGATCGGTGTCGGGAAAGGCGATCAGGGCATTTTTTCCGCCGAGTTCCAGGAGTACCCGTTTCAGAGTGTCGGAAGCGGTACGCATCACTGCCCTGCCGGTCGAAATGCTGCCGATCAAGCCCACCATCGAGACGCCCGGATCCGCGACAAGCGCCGCTCCCAGCGCCCTGTCCCCTGGAAGCACGTTGAAGACTCCAGCAGGGAGCACGTCGTCAAACAGCTCCGCAGCTCTGAGCACGGACAAAGGAGTTTGTTCGGATGGCTTGATGATGAGGGCGTTGCCAGCGGCGAGAACGGCTGCGGCCTTCCCGACAGACAAAAGAAACGGGTGATTGAATGGCGCGATTCGCGCGACCACTCCGTATGGCTCCCGCACTGAGAAGCTCACCGCATCGGGCCCCATCGGTACGGAAGCGCCCTTCATCTCCGTGACCAGGCCAGCAAAATACTCCAAAAGGAAGGCGGTGGTCTCGACGTCGAACAAAAGTTCCGAGATGGGGTTGCCGCAGTCCATGGCGTCGAGTAACGCGATATCCTTAGAATTGGCGCGGACGATCCGCGCCAATTCCTTGAGCAACCGTGCGCGCTCAAGCGGCGGCACGTCGCGCCACTTTGCAAAGCCTGCTTGCGCCGCCGCCACCGCTGCGGGCACGTCCGCCGCCGATCCTTCCTGGATCGTCATCAACGGCTCACCGGTAGCTGGCGAGAATATCTCCGTTGCTTTCGCGTTCCGCGGCTCGTGCCACGCGCCACCATAGTAAAGTCCAGACTTGGTCGGAAATACGACACCAACTGCCGCCATCTGCGGTTCTCCGAAATCGCAAGGGTTCTGCCAACTATCGAGCCGCCACCGTCATGTATCGTGCGACGGTCGAGAATGGTGTTTCCGCTCATGCAATCACGAGCACACCACCCTCGTAGCGATTCAGCCTCTCGGCCCCAGTCTCCGTGATCAGATAGGTGTCAGCGCGCATCAGGGAGCAAAAGTCCGGATCGGCGAGGACTGGATGAAAGATGAGGGTCATGCCTTCTTCAAGCTCGAACGGATGCACCGGGTCATGGCGCGGTTCCGTCAACGCCATGCCACAGAAATGTCCGAGAGACAGTGAAGTCAGGGCATGGCCCCTTCCGGCGAGGAATTCTGCGACGAATTTTGCGACTTGGGACAGATCGGCGCCCGGTCGCATAAGCGGTTGCGCGGCGCGCTTCGCCTCGACGATATCCTGGTGGGCGCGCAATGCCGCCTTGTCGTCCGAGCGGCTGGTCACCGGAATTGTCAGCTGGGAGTAATACCCGTCGTAGCGTGGCGAAATTTCCACGAGGTATCGCGCACCGTTTTCAATCCGATCGCTGTTTACTGACAACGGCATCGGCCGCCCAACAAAGGGCAGAGGCAGCACCAGATGAAAGCCGCCCTCGGCGCCTTGCAGGCGAACCAGATGATCGATATCGGCAATGATTTCGTAGTTTCTGCGGCCGACCTTGAATATCTCCGGAACATGCTCCC
>DASRBG010000210.1:0-12163 GCA_035653735.1 Gemmataceae bacterium | reverse complement strand
ACCAACCTGCTGACCCGCGAGCAAGTCGTCCGCGCCTACGACGCGGCCAGTGAAGAAGGCTCCAGCATTCTTGTCGAGTCGTATATCCCCGGCGACGATTATCGTCTCCTGGTTATCGGCGGCCGCCTCGTGGCCGCCGCCCTGCGCGAGCCTGCTCATGTCATTGGCGATGGCCGCTCGACAATCACGGATCTTGTCGCCGAGGTCAACCGCGACCCCCGCCGCAGCGACGGCCATGCCACGGTGCTGAGCTTTATCAAGCTCGATGCAGTCGCACTTGCGGTCTTGTCCGAACAGGGCCACACACCCGATTCTGTGCCGCCCGCGGGTCAGCGCGTACTGATCCGCCGCAACGGCAATCTCAGCACGGGAGGCACGGCAACGGATGTAACGGATCGCATTCATCCAGAAACCGCCGACCGCGCCGTCGAGGCCGCCCGCGCCGTCGGTTTGGACATTGCCGGTGTCGATGTCGTGGCTGTGGACATCAGCAAGCCATTGGAGGAACAGCGCGGCGCCGTTGTCGAGATCAATGCCGGACCGGGTCTGCGCATGCACCTGGAACCGTCCGCCGGCCAACCGCGTGCGGTCGGCGAAGCCATCGTTTCCATGCTCTTTGCCGAGGGGCAAAACGGCCGCATTCCCTTGATTGCCGTCACTGGAGTTAACGGCAAAACGACGACGACGCGGCTTATCGCGCATTTGCTGGCGAGCGGGGTCGCGTCAGCGCCCCGAGAGACGCATGCACTCGGGGCGCTGACGCGACCCCGCTCGCCAGCGGGCATCGCCATGACCTGCACGGATGGCATCTACATCGATGGTCGGCGTATCCGCGGCAACGACTGTAGCGGCCCGCGCAGCGCCCGCGCCGTGCTGCTCAATCCGAACGTCCGCGTTGCTGTGTTAGAGACGGCGCGCGGCGGCATTCTCCGGCAAGGTCTTGGCTTCGACTTTTGTGATGTAGCGATTGTTACGAATATCGGCGACGGCGATCACCTCGATGCCCACGGCGTCGAAACGGTTGAGGATCTGGCTCGCGTCAAACGTACGGTCGTGGAAAATGTCGCCGCCAACGGCGTAGCCGTGCTGAACGCGACCGATCCTTTAGTGGCGGAGATGGCCGGGCATTGTCCAGGGCGTGTCATCTTCTTTGCCGCCAACGGGGAGCATCCGGTCCTGACAGCTCACCGTGCTCGCGGTGAGCGGGCGATTTTTGTCCGTGCCGGTCAAATCGTGCTTGCCGAGGGACAGCGTGAGGAGGTGTTGACTCCGCTTGAGCGCGTGCCGCTGACTCATGGCGGCAAGATCGGGTTTCAGGTCGAGAACGTCTTGGCCGCTTGTGCAGCCGTCTGGTCGCTGAACGTGCCGCTCGACGACGTTCGGGCCGGACTGTCTTCGTTTCGTGGCGATGCGCCACAAGTGCCGGGGCGTTTCAACGTCTTCCAAGCGGGCGAAGCGACGGTCATCGTGGATTACGCCCATAATCCATCGGCGTTATCGTCTTTAGTCGATTCGCTGGATGCTTTTCCGCATCGCCGCCGCTCTCTCGTCTTCGCGCCGACCAGCGATCGCCGTGATACCGACGTGTTAGCGATGGGGCGCACCATCGGTGATTCTTTCGATCGCGTGATCCTCTACCATACGGAGGCCGAGCTTACTCCCTCGCTTCGTCGCGGCATCGACGCAGGCAAACGCCATCCTGAAATCAGCGAGAAAGAGGGCGAATTGGCCGCGATTGAGTCGGCCTTGGCTGGCGTACAATCGGGTGATTTGCTCGTCATTGGGGTGGAATCTATCGACGAAGCGCTGGCCGTCGTGCAATCACGTCTGCTCACCCATTGATGATTGCAAATTGATGATTGATAATTGAAAGAAATCATTGATCCACGTTCGGATGGGAGGCACCGATGCGTTGACGGAGTTGCAATGTCTTTTCCTGAGCCTCTCGCGCCTCGTGGAAACGGTTTTGCACGATGAGTGCCTTTGTGAGTAGGTCGCGTGCCCCGGCTTCGCCCCAAGCAAATCGACAATCGTTAGCCGTGGCTCGCCACAACGCTTCGCGGGCCAGTCGCTCGGCGGCGGGGGCATCGCCCCGCTCCAGACTGATCTCGCCTTGAAGGCACAACAACTCGATGTGATATAGTCCTAACCCGTGGACGCGGGCAAGAAGCAATCCCTCGTTGACGGCTCGCTGGGCATCTTCGCGCTGGCCGGTATCGCAAGCCGCTCTTGCTCTCACCAAATGGTACAGGCATAAATGCTCCACCGAACCGGAATGCAAGATCCAGGCGGAGGCGGCCTGCAGGTTATCGCGGCAGGAAGCCGAATCAGCCAGGCGCCGCGCCGCCTCGGCCGCAAGCAACTGGCAGCGCGCCCGGTCGCCTTCGTATCCCATCTGCTGATAGAGCGGATCGAGATGGGCGATCTGACGGCTTTGCGTCAATCGATGCAGATAAAGCAAAGTGTGCGCTCGGGGCACGGCGCAGCCCAGTATGGAAGGCGGTGGTGTCGTGGTGCGCCCCATGAGGAACTCCGCCGTCGCCGTGCGCGTGCTTTCGCCCTCGCACGCCACTTCCGGAAGCCGACCCTGCAACAGCCGGATATCCGCCCGGAAATACGGCAAATCATTGTGGGCATAGGCTTCCTCGAATTCGCCCAACGCGCGCAGAAACCAGCCCAGCGCCCAGCGATCCGGACAGAGTTTGAAGCCGCGAAGGATGCGCAGGCCACGGACCATTTCGCCGAGCTTCCAGCCCAGATGCCGCAGACCGCCGAGCGTTTCCTCATACAACCGGAACGCTTCCGCGGTCTGCCCCGCTTCGAGAGCGTGATAAATCGCTTCTTCTACCAGATCCAGCGTGACGCGGTCCTGCGGATGCTTCATGCCCGGTTGATGAACGAGGCTCATCAATTGCTGCCGCAAAAGTTCATGGTGACGCCCGCGTTCCGTGTCGCTGCCCAACCGAGCGAAGTGATCGCGCACCGCCGGATGCGCCGTGAACGAGCCATCGGACTCGCGCAGCACGAGATGCCGGCTTACGAGAGCATCGAGCACTTGGCGCAACCCAGCGGCATCAAGAGAAGCGAGAGGCCCGGCCAGCACCCATTTTTGTCGATGGAGACGACACAGCTCATGCACCCTCCGAAGGGTCTCGTGCTTGAGCGCCAACCAGTGCAGTCGGCATTCCACTTTCCGGAGCAACTTGAGTACATCCACCGGACCAAGATCTGCGGGGATGCCGTGCTGCTTGTCCCAGCCGAGGGACGCGAACGCCTCCGACAGCAGTTCTTTCTTTTCCTTGAACAGTTCTTTCTTTTCCTTGAACGGCAGCAGGGGGTGATCACGTAGCTTGCGATACCGGCCGTATAGAAAGCGGAGAACCGAGCGGTCCTCTGCGGGAAGAGGATTCTTCTCCGTAGGGTAGGCCGATTCAGCGCGAGCATATTGGCGGATCAGTTCCTCGATCTCAATATAAGCCTTTCCTCCAACCGCATCCGCCATACGAACCACCATCACCAGTATTTCTATCTGGAAGGAATCCTCCGGTCCCGCTAAAGGTCCGGTAGCGAGGGCACGTTCAAGTATGCCGCCGATTAGGAATCGTAGATTGTCTTCCTGGACTCCTGGTATACGCACGGCGCGCATCCGGCGTGCAATCTGCTCGATCAGCTCGCGGATGGCGTGGGCGCGAATAGGTGGAGAGCAGAGGAACATCGCGATGAGCTGCTCCTCGCGCACGCTGCGGCGCAGCATGCAGAGCCGGCACAGCAGAGTCAGCTCCGCTGCGGGCAGATGTCTCTCATAGACGCTCAGTAGCCGCGCCAGCCGTAGGGCTTGTCGGTCGCCCGATTTCGCCGATAGCGCCGGCGCTTCAGGAGCGCGATTGGGATCGCCATCAAGGAATTGACCAATCAGACTGCCGAGATGATCCAACGTCAGAGCGTGAGCGCCGTAGGCAGTAACGAGCGCCGATAGTGTTTCATCGTCCCCGCGGACGCCGCGCCGCCGCAACAGAGCCATCGCTGCGGGCAACGTCAGTTCGCCGACATCCATCTGGCGATAGCCGTTGTCTTGCCACGGTGCCAGATCTGTCAGGGGAAATCGGCTGGTCGCCAGCAGCGCCGTTTGCCCCAATCCTTCGGCAATGCGGAGTAGCAGGCTTCGGAGCAAGGGATCTTCGATCTGCCCGTAAGCGGCATCGCTCGCTTGCCGCTGCACGCGTTCCAATCCATCGAGAATTAGCAGACGCCGGCCGCCTTTCTGGAAAGCATCGCTGAGCAAATGGAGCAAGCCGGCACCTTTCCCTGGGGCCGTCTGATCCACGTTCGCGCCGAAGTAATCGAAGAGTTCACGTAAGAAAAGCCCGGCGTCAGGTTCCTGATAGAAGCTCCACACGAACAGCCCGCCCGCCGGCCAGCCGTTGCTGAGCATGTGGGACAAAAAACGGGCCGCGAGCGCCGTTTTGCCGGCCCCGCCAAGACCCACCAGCGATAGCACACCGCGATCGCCGTTGCCCCAGAACGCGTCCAGTAGGGCCAATTCCGCGTCGCGGCCGAGAAAAACGGGGGCAGGCGGCAACGGATGAACGACGTAGGGTTCAGGTGGATGGGGCGGCATAGGGCTTCCTTCCGGCAAAGGGAAGAGTACCCCTTGATTGTCGGCACCCACTCGCACGTTGTCAACAATCCTCCTCTTCTTTTCCCTCGGCGCCGCGTATATGAAAGTGAGGAGTGAGGAGTGAGGAGTGAGGAGAAAAAAAGGTCTCCTCACTCCTCACTCCTCGCTCCTTACTCCTTACTTGCTTTTGGGAGGCTCTGTTCGCATGTCCGATGAATTGCCTGAATCGCCGGAGTCGGACATGGAGGCACGACGCCAAAGTGTTGTTTCACTGGCCATCCTCGTCGAAGGCGGATTGCTCGCCGGCGCCTCGCTGCTGGGATGGATGCTCGATCAGCCGCCGCTTCGATTTTTCAACTGGACGCCGTGGGCGGTCCTCTGGGGCGTTGCCGCCACAGTGCCCCTGCTGGCCCTATTCTTTGTCTTCCTCCGCTGGCCAATTAAGCCTTTCGAGCGCATCCAGCGTTTCAGCGACGAAGTCATTCGGCCGCTCTTGGCTCCGTGTTCGTGGATTGATCTCCTCGGTATATCCGTATTGGCGGGATTAGGCGAAGAAGTGTTCTTTCGCGGCGTTTTGCAGGAAGCGGCCTGCCAACGGATGCCCCTCTGGGCCGGCGTCCTCGCCGCCAGCGTCTTGTTCGGGTTGTTGCACTTTATCACCTTCACCTATGCGGTCCTGGCCACTCTCATGGGCGTCTATCTCGGCTGGGTCTGGTTCTACGCCGATCATAATCTGCTCGTCATTGTCATCACCCATGCCCTCTACGATTTCATCGTTCTGTTGTGGCTGCTGCGCGGCCCAGGCGCAGCCGAGGCGCTCGAAGAGCTGCAAGCCCGCCAAGACGCCGAGAAATCACAAGAACCGCCTGATTAGTTCCCGAGCCTGAGGAGTTAGCGAAGACAATTCGTCTTCGCTAACTCCTCAGGCTCGGAGAAATACATTTGAGGCATTCGATGTGGACCCCAACAAGGTTCGCAACAATCGCGACGCCAGGTAGCGTCCCTGTTGGTGATAAGCTTCGATCACTTCCTGTTCGGTGACAGAACGAACGCGCCTCGGACTCGGCTCTATCTCCAGATCGCCCGACTTGGCCAGACCCACGATCCGTTGCATTGCCTCCAACTCGACGATTTCGGCGAATGTCAGCTCCACGATCTGAAAATGCTCACTGCCGCGCCGCTTCAAATCGTCCAAGTAGTCTCGCCCCGCTTGCCCTAGTGGCAGACCAATGTGTTCGGCTGAGGCTACTACGATGCGATCAAACGCGCCCCAATCTGTAAGCAGCCGCCGCAGAAAGCCGCTGACGGCGGTGGCGCTTCGCTCCATCAAGAACAAAACACCCGTGCGAATATCGGAAGATGCTTCGGCATCGCGGCGGCGAAGCGAGAGATGATACGTGGGCCGAGCATTTTTCGGCGGCGGCACGCGCTCCACTTCCCAGACGCCGTAGCGATGGCCGGCATCGCGGCATTGAGCCAGCAAGGTGTACATCAACCCCGCCAGATGATCGGCGTCGGACGGCAGAGTATGCGGCTCGCGATGCAGCTGTTCGGAGATTGCCGCCAGTTTTTCAGCGATTTTGCGGCCGATGGCCTCTCGGATCTCCTCGGTGGTCGGCTCATCTGGCGGGCCGGCACCGGGTTCGCCGTCCCTCGGCCAGCGTGTCAGCCAATCGAGTGGATCGTGGCGGACCAGCGATTCCTGCTGCCCTCGCCAGCCCTCGCGCGCCCAATTAATAGCATCCCGCGGCCGGACTTCGATACGATCGCCGAAGAAGCGTTGGCGCCATTCCTCACCAAGCGGAAACAGCGCGTCTTCCCTTCGCCGCCTCTGAACCAACTCAATGTCGGCGAACGGCTCTAGGAAATGCCGCAGCCGGGCTTCCACGATGGCAGCCGCCTCCGCTGGTTTCAGACGCTGGAGCGTGATTTCCAACTGCGCCACACGGTCCCATGCCGATTCTTGAATGACCCGGTTCTCGTGCCAGCGCACCAGGGTGTCCTTGACTCCGGCCGTAACCACGAGCAGATTCGGCGAGCTATCGATCAAGGCTTCGAGGAAGCGGGCCAGCGACCCGACTTGCTCTGCATCGAGGTTATCGACTTGATCGAATACGAGCAGGAACGGCCGGCCCGCGCTGGCCGCTAACTGGGAGAGCGCAACAAGCACCTGCTTGATCTGCTGATTATCGAGCAAGGCGACGGTCTCATCCGGGCGTCGCGGAGGAGGAAGTCGAAGCGCTTGTGCCTCTTCCGGATCGAGGGTTTGTCCGGACAACCAGCGCACGGCCAACGACGCAACCGTGCCAGGCCCCTTGTTCTCGTTTGCTCGATAGACAGAGCGCAAGAAGTGAAACAGCACCTTCCATACGGAACAATCGGTCGATCTCGTTCCCGGCAGGTCGCTTATGCTCAACTTCTCGATCCAACGCCCGTAAGCGTTCTCTAGTTGCGGCCAGGTGTAGACGCCGAGCTTCTGATCCACCGCCTCAAGCAAACCGGCGTGAGCCATGTCAAAAAGCGGTGTGCCAACGAAATTACGATCACGGCCGCTTGTCAGAACGCTGAGGACGGTGCCCAGCAGCGAGCGCGGCAGATGCTCCGGCGCAGCCTGCAAATTGTGCAAGTAAACGAAGTAGGCTTGATTGTTGCGATTGGCCCAGCGTGCCAGTCGCGATAGAAGATGACTTTTCCCGATGCCGGCCTCACCCCACAACACCACGCCGACACCTCGGCGATGGTCGCACGCCTCGCGTGCCAGCCGCGTCAAGCGTCCGAATGCCGCCTGATGGATGGCGTCCACATCCACATCATTCGCCGACGGGCCGTTGATGCGATTGTCCAAGAAGGGATTGCGCGACTCGACCCTGCGGACGAATTCGCCGAGTCGATCTCCCGCCGGCTCTCCATCCGTCCGATGGTCTAGCTCACCCATGATGTGCTTTCCTTCGGGGAATGCGGACACGGTTTCATGAAGTTGTTCCTATGATGCCGCATCTCCGTCCGTCTGTCAAAAAACAACCGCCTGCGATTTCGCACGAGCGTGAAATCGCAGGCGGTGTTCGAGATCCTTCCGGCGAGCGGCGCGGCATCCGTTCGCCGATGGGTTTATACCGGCGGGGTTATGCCGCTGGTCGCCGGTTGCGTGACGATGCCGTTGCTGTCTTCCTTGAGAATTACGTCAATCTCCTCGCGCAGCAACTCCTCACGCTGCATGAGCGCCTCGACCAGGCGCTCCATCAGGTGACGGTGATCTTTCAGCAAGTTATAAGCGTGGTCGTCGGCCTCGCGGAGAATGCGGCGCACTTCCTCGTCAATGACTCCCGCGGTGCCTTCGCTGAAATCGCGCGGCTCCTGGATTTCTTTGCCGAGGAAGATGTGCTCCTCGCCGACGCGATAGGCGACAGGGCCGATGCGATCGCTCATGCCGAACTGCGTGACCATCAAGCGAGCAATGCGTGTCGCATCCTTGAGATCCTGGTTGGCCCCGGAAGTGGCCTCGTTGAAGACAAGGCGATCCGCGGCGCGGCCGCCCATTGCCACAATCAGACGGGCCATCAATTGCTGTTGCGTGTAATCCAGGCGTTCCTCGTCTGGCCGAAAGCGCGTCATGCCCAGGGACCGGCCGCGCGGGATAATCGTCAGCTTGAAGATCGGATCGGCCTTGGGCGTCAGCCAGGCGCAGAGAGCGTGGCCGGCCTCGTGGTATGCGGTGCGGCGCTTGTCCTCCGGCGACAGAACTTCCTCACGCTTGGGACCAATCAACACGCGGTCGGCGGCGCGTTCAAAATCGGAGCGATCGATTTTGTTCTTGTTTTCGCGCGTCGCCAGCAGAGCGGCTTCGTTAGCCAGGTTGCGCAAGTCGGCGCCGGTCATGCCGATCATGCCGCGCGCGATCGTCTCCAGGTTCACGTCATCGGCCAACGGCTTGTTGCGCGTGTGGACCTTGAGAATGGCCAGGCGGCCCTGCCAGGTCGGACGGTCGATCGTGATGTGGCGATCGAACCGTCCCGGCCGCAATAGCGCCGAATCGAGTACGTCCGGCCGGTTCGTGGCAGCCATGACGATGACCGTCTCGGTCGGGGTGAAGCCGTCCATTTCGCTGAGGATCTGGTTGAGCGTCTGTTCGCGCTCGTCGGAGCCGCCGCCGACGCCGGCGCCGCGCATCCGGCCAACGGCGTCGATTTCGTCGATGAAGAGGATGGCGGGAGCGTTGTCCTTGGCGGTCTTGAACATGTCGCGGACGCGGCTGGCGCCGACGCCGACGAACATTTGGATAAATTCCGATCCACTAATACTATAAAAAGGAACCCCGGCCTCGCCGGCGACGGCGCGGGCCAACAGCGTTTTGCCGGTGCCCGGAGGACCGACAAGCAGTACACCCTTGGGCACCACCGCGCCCAGACGCTGGAATTTCTCTGGAGCGCGGAGGAATTCGACCACCTCCTGCAATTCGCTCTTGGCGTTCTGCATACCGGCGACGTCGTCGAATGTGACGCGCATTTTGCTGCGTTCGTAGCGTCGGGCCGGGCTTTTGATGTAATTGCTCAAAAAGCCGCCGCCCAAGGGATCGCGGAAGCGCGGCAACAAAAAGAGAAACAACCCCAACAGAAGAAGGGCCGGCAAGAACAGCATGAGCGCTTGCGGAATCCACGAGAAGTGGTCCGGCTCCTGCGTCAGCTGCATGCCTTTGTCCACTACCTCCTGCTGCAAGCGCGGCAACAAATTCAAATCATCCAGACGAACGCGTTCGACCGTAAACTTTTTGCCCCCGCGCAGCTTATCGATTGCTTTCTTGACCTGGTCCTTGGATTTTTCCGGCACTTCCTCCGTGCTTGCGTCGTTTAGCTCTCCGGTAATGTGATCGCTGCCGACGACAACCTTTTTAAGCATGTGGTTGTCCAACAACACCCAGAAATCGCCCCACTCGATGGTTGCGCCGGGGTTCAGGCTGCTGTAATAGAACCAGATGGCCAACAAAGCGAGCACGATGATCCAGATGAGATTACCGCCTACTCCCGGAGCAGGCCGCCGGCGCGATTTATTGGAAGGAGGGGGATTGGAATTCGGACTTGGATTGGAGGGCATGAGAGATCCTCTTATCGTTTAGCGGCGACGCGCAGTGGAGCGCGCTCCGCTGCGCGTCGCCGCTAAACAAATTTCATCTTCACTTTCCTTGTGCCGCTCCCATCGGAAGGCGCCCTCACCCGGAAACGTACACATGCAGGTCGTACCTTTGCTTTAAGATAGCAAAAGCCGTACAGCCTGACTATGCGAGCGATAAGGCGCTCTGGGTACGGCATTCTCGTATCATCTTTCATTGTAGGCGCGCTTCGAGAAGGTGCGGGGGCATTCGGTGTCGTGGAACTGGTTAACATTCTGGCTTGCGCGGAAAAAGCCGGCTATTCGAAACGTCGTGATGTACACGCGGCGGGGCTGCCATCTCTGCGAGCAAGCCTGGCAGCAACTCGAACGAGCCAAACAGCGCTATGGCTTCACGCTCCAGCAAGTGGATGTTGATGGCGATCCCCAACTTGTGAGCGAGTACGGCGAATGCGTGCCGGTGGTGACGATCGATGGCAAGGTACGCTTCCGTGGCGTGGTCAACCGCGTGCTGCTGGAGCGTCTGCTTTCCCGTTGAGCTGATTTGCTTGACGCTGTGGTTCGGCCCCGGATATGCTCATTTTGCACGCGGACAAGCGCCGGTTCTCGGTCAGCGATGCTTCACGGAAGCATCGCCGATCCGGATCTTTTTAACAGAATGATTTGTTAACCCTCGGCCAAAGTCATGGCGAATGAATGGCATTTTGTTCATTTTCAGCTTGTTTTTAAGGTGTTTTGCAACCGGACCCTCCCTTTTCCCTTCCCGAATGGTTGCAAAAACGGTTGCACGGGATACGGCAGGTATGATATTATCCCTTGGCTTCTTCTTCGATCATGAAGGGCCAGAGGAAGGGAGAAACCGCCGTGCCTACCCGTGAACTGATGACCTGGATACCAGAGCAACGCCGATGGACGAAACGTTATTGCGGACGCCGATACTACGTCTCGGCTCGGCAGCTCGGATGCAGGAACAAAGAGGATTCGATTCAACTCGCTAACCGATGGTGGGCCGACAAACAAAGCGAAGTGGACTACGCATTGCGGGTCAAGCTGCATCGACCGAAACCTATGGACGATGCAGCTGCGGCGCGTCTCGGTGTGCCGGCCGATCTATTCGCCGATGTCCGGCAGCTGTTGGAAGAGGCGTTGCTCCACGAGGAGGAGAAGAGGAAGCGCGGCGAGCCGATGGAAACGGCGCTGCCCGGTATCCCGGATGGTACAGAGGTGGAAATCGAAATCGAGGACGAACCGGAAGACGCCGAGGCTATCCGGCGCCGCGAGATCATGAACCTGCTCGAACGAATGCTGTTCGGCGCCGATACCAAGCTGCCGCCGGCCGTCGCGGAGAAGTTGACGCCGGCTAGGGCGGCGCAATTCGAGCGCGGCGTTAAAGAGATTCGCGGCGATGTGGCCGCGGAGCCTGCACGAACAGTGCAAGCGAGGCTCGACGAATGGCTCGGAAAACAGCGGGCCCTTGTCCTCACCGGGGCCATGAAACCGGACCGTTACGACAACGTGCGGATATGCCTCAGCCACTTCGCCTCGTTCGTTGGCGAGACTTCGGATGTGTCTTGTATCGATGCCGAACGCCTCGACGAGTTCCACAACTTCGCCCTGTCGAAAATCCACGATGGTGGCCAAGGGGATAAGGGCGGATGGTCCGTCTCTTATGCCAAGGAAATCTTCTCCAACACGCGGCGGTTCATTCGTTGGCTTTGGGAGGTTGACGCTATCGAGATGCCGCGCAACCTGGACACTCGATTCCGGTTCCCCAGCTCGACAAAGAAAATCGAGACGTGGACAGTCGCCGAGGTACAAGAGGCCATAGGCGCCGCTAACGGCAAAATGAAGCTGGCGTTGCTGCTCATGCTGAACGCCGGCATGACGCAACGGGACGTGAGCGACCTACGCCAAGATGAGGTCAACTGGCGAGACGGTGTTATCACCCGCAAGAGGAGCAAGACGCGCGATCGGGAGGGAACCCCGACCGTAAGTTACAAGTTGTGGCCGATCACGTTCGCCTTGCTCAAGGAGCATCGCTCTAAGGGTGGCGACGGGAAGCACGTCTTGTTGACGAAATCGGACCGCCCTTATGTTCGTCGCGATCTCGTAAACGGCAGGGTCCGCCGCGCGGATGATTTCCAGAGTATGTATACGCTCTTGGCCCAAAAGCTGAGATGGAAAAAGCCGATGAAGCAGCTGCGGAAGACTTCCGCCTCACTCCTCGAATCTCATCCGGTCTACGGCCGGTTGACGTCGCTGTTCCTGGGGCACGCGCCGGCGTCGATGAAGGACAAACACTATGCCGCCGTTCCCCAAGACTTGTTCGATGAGGCGGTTGCTTGGCTCGCGAAGCAATACGGTTTCGTCGAGGGTGCCTAACCGCTCGCCGGCACGCACGGTTTAACTCACACGGGGCGATCGGCACCGCGGCCGACTCGC
>DASRBG010000209.1:0-26422 GCA_035653735.1 Gemmataceae bacterium | reverse complement strand
AAGCCCTCCAATGTGCTGCTGGCTGCGGACGGTCAGCCCATGCTGCTCGACTTCCACCTGGCCCGGGAGCCGGTTCAACCGGGTGAAAAATGTCTCCCCTGGTTCGGCGGCACCCCCGGTTACATGTCCCCCGAGCAACAGGATGCCCTGCGTGCGCTACGGCAAGGAAGGCAGGTCGCGCGGCCCGTGGATGCACGTTCCGACGTCTATTCGCTCGGCGCGTTGCTTTTTGAAGCCCTGGCGGGTAGACAATTTTTGGAGAGCGGGAATGTGCGGGCTCTGCGCGGTCAGAACCCTCAGGTCAGCGTGGGCCTCTCCGACATCATCGAGAAGTGTTTGGCCGACGACCCCGCCCAGCGCTATCCGAATGCCGCCGCCCTTGCAGCCGATCTTCGGCGGCACTTGAACGACCGGCCTCTCGCCGGCGTGCGTAACCGCAGCATGACGGAACGCTGGCGGAAGTGGCGCCGTCGTCGGCCGCACGCCGCCGCGCTCCTGGGGATGATACTGGCCGTCGTGACGGCAATCGGTGCGGTCGCCGTCGGCACGGCCGCCTATTTCATTCAGAGGTCGGAGCAGGCCGAAAATGCCTTGCGCTACGGACAGATGCAGATGAACCGAGGCGAATGGGAGGGTGCGGTCGGGACGTTCCAAAACGGCTTGTCCGCGGCCCGCGAGGTTCCCTTTCGGCAAGGATTGGAAGCTGAGTTGAGCTATCAACTGCGTCTTGCCGAAGCGGAGCGGGCGGATCGGGAACGGGCCACAGCTGCCCGGGAGCTGCATCGGCTGACCGACCGTCTCCGCTTTCTCTACGGGGCAGTTGACCTTCCGCCCAGAGGTCTACGTTCCATCGCTCCCTCTTGCCTCGCCCTCTGGGAAGGCCGTCGGCGAATTGTTGAGCGTCTGAGTCGAAACGGCACGTCTGTGCTTGAACCTGCCATACGGGAAGATCTACTCGATCTAGCGATCTTTTGTGCGGACCTGCGGGTGCGGCTGGCGCCTCCGCCCGAGAGAGCAAAGGCACTTGGACAGGCAATCGAGGTATTGGATCAAGCGGAGGATCTGTTCGGTGCCAGCCCCGTGCTGGATGAGGAGCGCCGATTTTATGGCGGCGCGGCGCCGGTTCGGAAAACAGCCTTGAAACCGCTCACCGCCTGGGAACATTGTGCTATGGGCCGAGCTTTCTTGCGGCTGGGCATGTTCGAACGGGCGACGCTTGAGCTGGAATTGGCTGTCCGCATGAATCCGCACGGTTTATGGCCCAACTATTACCTGGGTTTGTGCGCTTACCGTCTTGGTCGCTATCTGGACGCGGTCGCGGCTCACAGCATCTGCATCGGTGCGGCGCCGGAGGCCGCGAACTGCTTTTACAATCGTGCGCTGGCCTTCGACGCACTGGGCCATCCCGAGGCAGCGCTACGGGATTACGATCACGCCGTTCGTCTCGAGCCGACATTCGCGGACGCTTTGCTGAACCGCGGGATGCTCCATTACCGTGCCAAGCGTTATAACTCGGCAATCTCCGACCTCCAACGGGCCGGCGAGTTCGGCTCAAACCGGGCAGTGGTATTTTTCGATCTCCTTCTCGTGAAATTGTCTTGCGGCGAACATCATTCCTGCCTTGACGACCTGCGCCGCCTTCTGTGGCGCGAGCACTAATCCAAATTTCCCAAATTGTATGCACCAAGATTGCGCCGCTGCACGCGCGACGAGACGCGCACCGATTGGCGCGTCCGCGAAACATGCCAACAACGGATTTGTTCTTGCGAGCTATTCGTCCGGCAACCACAATGAGACGGGAGCAGAACAGACGGCGAACGTCTGCGATTCAGGCGAGGATCGATTGCGGATGAACCTCCTTGATTTTCTCGTCGCGCACTGGTTTCCAGCCGTGATGCTAGGTATCGCTATGGCGGTGTTGGCCGCACTGGGATTGTTGCGGCATCGTGACATCCGCTGGTTCACGCCCTTGTTCTTCCTCGCCATCGGAGTGGCCATCGCAAGCATCGGTGGACTCATCCTCACGCCGCGCTGGGGAGGATGGCTGCTCATCTCCGCCGTCGCCGTCTTCATCGGCCTGTTTCTGCTCCTCGCTGTTAGCGGCGCATGGTGGCGCTGGCCGGCCTACGTCGTCGCGTTCCTCGCGTTATTCGGTGCGGGCGGATTGTGGCTGAATGCGATCGGTGCGAACATCGTCGAGATCGCGCGCGATATGCGCGGATTAACGTTTCTGCATCCATGGTGGCTACTGCTTTTGCTGCTGGTACCGGTGTTCTTCGTGCTGAGTGCGCCGCGGCTCAATCGATCGGAGCCGCGGCCGTGGATCGCCGTGGGGTTGCGCAGTGCCGGTGTCATTTGCTTGTCACTAGCCCTGGCCGAGCCGCAGTTGCGGCAGCCGAATGATCACGTCACGGTGTTGTTCGTCGTCGATCGCTCCAAGAGTATTCCCGAAGAGTTGGTTGACGATGCGTCCGGGAAGAAGGTGGATCAGCGCGAGAAGCGCATCCGGCAGTTCCTGAATCAAGCGGTGGCCCAGCGCGGCGCGGGACACGAACGAGACCGGGCGGGATTGATCGTTTTTGGACGCCAGCCGCGGTTGGAACTGCCGCCCAGCGATGCGCCGCGGTTCAATCTCACGGACGAACTGCCGATGCCGGCCGACGGCGATCATACCGACATCGCCGCCGCGTTGAAATTGGCCCTCGCTTCCTTCGCCGATGATACCGGCAAGCGCATCGTCCTTATTAGCGACGGCAACGAGAACCTGGGCAACGCCGAAGCGGAGGCTCGTCAGGCCAAGGCGCTCGGCGTTGAGATCGACGTGCTGCCGTTGGCGGCGGGACAGACGAATGAGGACGAAGTGCTGGTCGAGCGCGTCGAGGCGCCGCCGATCATCGAGCAGGGGGCGCGCGTGCCGGTGCGCGTGCTGATTCGCAGTCACAATCCCAATCGCGTTGTGGGCCGAGTCATCCTCCGGCAGATCATCGAGGGGCAGAAAACGCCGGGGATGGAAACGAAGGTCGTGGCACTGAGACGCGGGCTGAACGTCATCACGTTCACTCGCAAGTTGACCGATGAGCAGCGTTCCTACAGCTACGAGGCAGAATTCTTGCCCGAGCGCGTCGAGGATGAAAAAGGCAATGTCCTTAGGCGAGAGTTGCCCGGCGATCGGGTGCAGAACAACCGGGCGGCCACGCACGTCATCGCGCGCGGCCAGCGGCGCATCCTCATTTTGGAGGGCAAGGCCGGCGATCATCGTTTTCTTGTCGAGCGCCTGGCCGAGGCAGGACGGGGCAAGTTCAAGATCGTCGCCGAGCCGGTGACATTGCTCGATCAGTACAAGGACCGCGATAAATTGGCCGTGTTTCTCAGCAATTTCGATAGCGTCGTACTGGCCAACGTCGCCGCCGATCAGGTCAGCGAGGAGCAGCAAGAGGTCATCCGCAGCAACACGCACGATCAGGGCTGCGGCCTGGTGATGATCGGCGGGCCGGATGGCTACGGCGCCGGCGGCTGGCAGAACACGCCAGTTGAGAAGGCGCTGCCGGTGGACGCGGAGATCAAGTCGCTGCAAGTTCTCGGCAAGGGCGGCTTGGTGCTCATCATGCACGCTTCGGAGATGGCCGACGGTAATATGTGGCAAAAGAAGATCGCCAAACTAGCCGTCGAACGACTCGGTCCCGGCGATGAGGTCGGTGTGATCTACTACGATTTTCAGCACACATGGCACATCAAGCTCCAACCGATCGGCGGCAACAAGTCGTCGATCCTGGCGCAGATCGACAAAATGACGCCGGGCGATATGCCGGACTTCGATCCGGCTTTGCAGATGGCCCACCAGGCACTGACCGATCCCAAGAAGGAGCTGGCGACCAAGCACGTCATCGTCATTAGCGACGGCGATCCGCAGTACAACCCGGCCCTGCTGACTGGCATGAAAAAAGACAAGGTGACGGTGACGACGGTTGGCGTCGCCTGCCACGGCGCGAATGAGGACCAGAAGATGGCCGCCATCGCCAAGGCGACCGGCGGCCGGGCCTATTCCGTGAAAGATCCGCGGCAGTTGCCGGCCATCTACATCAAGGAATCGCGGCTGGTCAGTCAATCGTTTATTCACGAAAAGCCGTTCACGCCGATCGTGCGTTTTCGCAGCGGGCCGACCGATCGCTTGCCGGAGCAAGTGCCCCAACTACGCGGCTTCGTGCGGACCACACCGAAGGGATCGCCGTTGGTCGAGATCCCCATGCAAACGCCGCGTTTCGCCGATCAGGAGTTTCCGCTTTTGGCCTACTGGCACTATGGTTTGGGCAAGGCGGCGGCATTTACCAGCGATGCCGGCGATCCGCGCTTCTGGTCGCGCGATTGGACGCAGGGCGGCGCGGGGCAGGGCGGCATGTACGGCAAATTCTGGGAGCAAGTCATCGACTGGTCGCTGCGGCCGACCGAGAGCCGGCGGTTGAACATGACAACTGAGTATCGCGATGGCAAAATTCGCATTTTGGTCGATGCACGCACCGATGACGACCGACCGGACATTCATCTGAAGCTGCGCGGCGGCATAACGCCGCCCAAGGGCAAGGGCGACGAACCCGGCCGCGAGCGCGAGCTGAAATTCGTGCAGACCAACAGCGGACAATATGAAGTCGAGGTCAAGGCCGAGGAAGCGGGTTCGTATTTTCTCAATGCCCAGGCGGTGCGGACGAAGAAGGTCAAGGGCCGCGATGGCCAGGAGCGCGAAATCCAGGAGGGCGTGGACAGCGTTCGCGCTGGCGTGACGCTGCCGTATTCGCCGGAGTTCGCGGAGCTGAGCAGCAACACGCCGCTGTTGGAACGCCTCCGCGAACTGACGGGCGGGCAACGCTACGAAGAGGACGAGATCCTACTGGCTGATGCGGCGAAACAGGGCACGATGTTTCGGCCAGCGCCGGAGCGGGTCAAGAGTTTGTTGCCGCTCTGGTACTGGCTGGTGTTTCTATCGGCGGTGCTGCTTCTGTCCGATGTGGCCGTGCGCCGCTTGGCCGTCGATCCCGAGCGCATCGCCGAGCGGGGGCAGTACGTATGGGCACGGCTGCGCGGTCTGCCGGTGCCGGAACCGAGGCAGGAGATCACGGAGCGTTTGCAGATGCGGCGTCCTGCCGGGCCGGCGCAGGGGCGAGCTGGAGAGCGCTTCGAGGGCGGGACCAGGGCAGCCGGCGCTCTGCCGCTTGGCGCGGACGCTGCCAGCGCTCCCCCGCCGCCTTCGCCTCCGGGGGCGCGACCGGCCGCGCCGTCGCTGGGTGCGGCGCAGCCCGAAGCGGAGGCGGAAGATTATGCCAGCCGATTGCTGAAAGCGAAGAAAAAGGCGCTGGAAGAACGAAGAAGAGACGAAGGCAGACCGCCAAGGTAGAAGAGGCGGGGGCTTTTAAAGAGGAGAGCGTCTAATGTCCTACTCGGACTTTACCTTGCAATCCATTGAAGCAACTTTCGGCGTTGTTGCACGCACTGCTCCGCTCTTCGCCGAGCTAGAACCTATGTCCGCGCCTTCGTGGCTGCAAGAACTGTTGGAACGCAGCCTACAATTACCACTGGTGAGTGAAAAGGCACGGAGCGAGTTGATCGTCATGCCGGTCTTGTTGGCCTGCCGTGAATTGAGCAATAATGCCGTCGCTATTTTCTCTGGCCCGCGCCTGGATGTCAGCCCGGAGCAGGGCTTGGTGGGAGAATGCGATTTTATCCTGGCCAAGACAGCGCCGATTCCCGAACTGCGGGCGCCGCTGATCGCCGTCGTCGAGGCCAAGAAGAACGATGTGGAATCCGGAATAGGGCAATGTGTAGCCCAGTTGATCGGCGCTCGGCTGTTTAATGAGCAGACGGGACAACACATCCCCGCGGTGTATGGCTGTGTGACGACAGGAGAGGTTTGGCAATTCTTGCGCTTAGAAGCAATGGTTGCGACCATCGATCGTCACCGGTTGTACCTCGACAATCTGCCGGGGATTCTTGGCACCTTTCGAGCAATCATCGCTACGGCATCAGCGAATCCTTAACCGTAACCAAGAAGCGCAACATGACGACATCAGCAGCTTCCATGCAACAACGTGCCGACGAATTCCGCAAAGCCTACGGCCGTGTGCAACAGGAAATCGGCAAGGTCATCGTTGGCCATACCGATATCGTGCATGGCGTCTTGACCTGCCTGTTCGTCGGCGGCCATGCCTTGCTCGAAGGTGTGCCGGGACTTGGTAAGACGCTGCTGGTCCGCACGCTCAGCCAGGTGCTCGACCTGGCGTTCAATCGCATCCAGTTTACGCCGGACCTGATGCCGTCAGACATCATCGGCACCAACATCATCATGGAATCCATCGAAGGCAAGCGGCATTTCAGCTTCCAGCCCGGCCCCATCTTCGCGCAGATTGTACTAGCCGACGAGATCAACCGGGCGACGCCGAAAACGCAATCCGCGCTCCTGGAAGCGATGCAGGAACACAGCGTCACTGTCGGCGGCACTGTCCATCGGCTGCAAGAGCCGTTCTTTGTCATGGCCACGCAGAATCCCATCGAGCAGGAAGGAACATATCCACTGCCGGAGGCGCAGCTCGATCGCTTCTTTTTCAAGCTGATCGTCAACTATTCGGGCCGGGCCGAGATGGCCGCGATCCTCGACCGCACCACGCGCGGCGATTGGCCGACGGCCGAAAAGGTGATGGATGGCGAGGAGATTCGTCGCTGGCAGCAGCTGGTGCGCGAAGTGTTGATCGCGCCGCCGGTGCAAGATTACGCGATTCGCCTGGTGTTGGCGACGCACCCCGGCGGCGAGTTCGCCGTCGCCGATACGAATAAATACATCCGCTGCGGCGCCAGTCCGCGCGGGGCGCAGGCGCTGGTGCTGGCGGGCAAGGTGCGAGCGCTGCTCGAAGGACGCTACAACGTCAGCTTCGAGGACATCCGCGGTGCTTATTTGCCGGCGCTGCGGCATCGCCTCTTGCTCAACTTTGAGGCGCAAGCGGAGAATATCGCCACCGATGCAGTGTTGATGCAGATCCTCAGTGAGGTCAAGATGCATTGAGGACAGGAATCCGAAGAAGAGTAGTTCATCGTCTCTCTCGTTCCCACGCTCCTGCGTGGGAACGCACGTCTGGACGCTCTGCGTCCCGTCCACAGAAAGGGCAAGGCGCGACGCAGAGCGTCGCCAGGCGTGCGTTCCCACGCAGGAGCGTGGGAACGAGAAGTCTTACTTCTCACCACGCGGGCCGAAATGAAGCTCGCCACGGAACTGTTCGCCGGCCATCTCCCGCCATTTGGTTTTCTGCTCATCGGTCAAGACGGACATGAGCCGCTTGCGGTTGGCCTGACGCAGCTCGCGGAATTTCTCTTCCTCGACGGTCCCGTTGTTGGAACGAAGGGCCTCCTGTGCTTCCTTGTGGGCTTCGCGGTGCAGCGTGCGGATCTTCTGTTTTTGATCGTCGGTTAATTTAAGCTCGGCGGCGACATCGGAGCGCATCACCCACAGCAGCCCAGCCACCTGCATGGCGATTTGATTGAGCCGTTTGCACTGTTCCGGCGTCAGCGTGTTTTTGAGGAAGTCTTGGTTCTCCTTGGCCATCGCCTCGAAGCCCCGGGTGCGCTCCGCTTCGCTCTCCGCTCTCATGGCCTGGACCTTCTTCCATTGCTTGTCGGCGAAAGCGTGAATCTTTTGGCGTTGCTCCGGCGCGACTTTGAGATCCTCCTGGACCGACTTTTGCCGCACGAGCATGACTTCGATGGCATCCTCGCGCGCGATGATTTTTTCATCGTCCGCGGGACGGGCCACGGCCGCTCCCACCAGCACCACTGTCAACACGAGAAACAAATTCCGAACCGCGTACATAAGCCACCTCCCGAATCGTAAATGGACGAGCTTCATGGCCGAAACCGAGCCGCGATGGCGAGCGGGGTTGCGTGAGCGCCCCGAGAACGCCATCACTCGGGGCGCTCACGCAACCCCGCTCGCCGCTTCCTTACGGTCGCGGCTCAGATGGAATCCGAATTGCGAATACGTTTTCCTTCCTAACGGCAAGCCGACGCACATTTCCCCCTGTTTGGAGCGTGTCGCCCCTCGCTGGCGCTCGCGACCCAGGTTTTTTCTTGCGAATGGGATGCCGAGCGTGGCGGGAGACGGCGGCATCGGATTTGCCCAAACTCGTGCCTGTTGCAGGGTGAGGGCAAGGGGAGAAGCTGCGATGGCGGAAGCGGACTTCGATTTGCGGAAGTTGTTGGCACCCGTCGAGCAAGAGATATTTCTCCGCGATTACTGGGAGAAGCAGCCGCTGCATCTGTCCCGGAAGAAGCCTGGCCATTATAGCGCTCTCTTCAGCAGCGCGGATGTGGATACCGTCATCGCCTTCACGCGTCCCAAGTTTGCTGACGCCAGCGCGTTCAAGCCGGAAGTGCCGCGGCAATCCTCGTTCGTCCAGGGCTGGCTGGCCGACCGGCACTTGCCCGACAACAACCAATATCCCGGTATCGCCGAACTGCATGCGGTCTACGCGCGCGGCAAGACGGTGGTCATCATGACCATGCAGCAGCGCTGGTTGCCCATCGCGCTTTTGTGCCGCAAGTTGGAATCGTTTTTTTATTGTCCCGTCCATGCCAACCTCTACCTGACGCCGGCCGGAGCGCAGGGTTTCGATGCTCATTTTGATACCCACGAAGTGCTTGTTTTGCAGCTGGAAGGACACAAGCACTGGCGTTTGTATGGACCAACCCGGACGCTGCCGATGGCGGGTGAGCGTTTCAGCGTGCCGCGCGAGCAACTCGGTCCAGTGCGGGAAATCCACCTGGAGCCGGGCGATCTCTTGTACATTCCCCGCGGCCACGTTCACGAGGCGTTCACATCGGAAGCCGCGTCGATGCATCTGACGGTGGGAATCAACGTTTTCCGCTGGGCCGATCTGCTGCATGAGGCGATCGATTCCGTGACACGGCGCGATGAGCGTTTCCGCGAATCGGTGCCTTCGGGGTTGCTCGGCGGCGGACCGGCACCGGCGGATGTGGCGGAGCGATTTCGGGAACTGTTGGATGTACTAGGGGGCGCGGCGCGGGTGGATGATGCCATGCGCCAGCTCGGTGATGCGTTTTTCGGGCAGATGCCGGTTTTGCCGGATTCGCATTTCGCCGCAGCGCCGCGCGAAGAGGCGATAGACCTGGATACGGTGCTGGAGAAAAGTCCAGGAGCGGTTTGCCGGGTCGTTCAGGATGGATCGTGGGTGACCATCGAATTTCCCGGCGGCCGGGTGGGGGGACCGCTGAAGATCGCCTCAGCACTGCATTTCGTGGCAGGTGCGGATCGCTTCGCCGTCCGCGAGCTGCCCGACGACCTGGGCGGCGAGGCCAAGCTGGTCCTTGTGCGGCGCTTGCTGCGCGAACGGCTGTTGCTCATCCGCGGGAAGGAGACGAAAAGGGCAGGGCAAGGTGAAAATGGTCCGTTTTATGCGTAATCATCGGCTCGGTGGGAAGGCGGTCCCGCAGCGGGTGGGGCTGGCCGATCCTGGGAGACAGTCGCCCGTTTGGAAAGGGGGCCGTTGTGACGGACCAGCAGCTATTTCAAGAAAAACAGTGGGGCCAGATCGTCGCCCGCGCCTGGGCCGATGAGGATTTCAAGAATCGTCTCCTCACGGAACCCAAGGCCGTCCTGCGCGAACACGGTCTGGAGATGGCGCCCGGAATCACGGTGAAAGTGGTGGAGGACACAGAGGAGGTCCGCCATTTCGTGCTGCCGGCCAACCCCGTCGGCGAGCTAACCGAGGAGGAACTCACTCCGACGGCGGGGGCGGATTCATATTCCGGCTTCAGCCGGGGTTGCGGCCGTTGCGGCGGCTGTGGTCGTTGCGGCTGCGGCTGCGATGCTTTTTAACTACACCCCTGCCAGCCCGCAGCGCAAGCAAGGGTGAAAACATTCCTCGTTCCCAAACAGAGTTTGGGAACCAGAAAACAATCCTTGCTTGCGCTGCGGGCTGGTGAACCGCTAATCATGCTGAACCAACCGCGATTCAAACCGCATTTGCGCGTCCAGGTTGTTCCCGGCGAGGGCGTCTTCGTGCTCTCCGACGCCCGGCAATCGCTCCTGCGCGGCCGGCTCTACGAACAGGTGGTGCCGTGCGTTGATGGCCGTTCGGTCGAGCAGATTGGCGACCAACTTCGTGCGCAAATTTCGCCCGCCGAGGTCTATTTTGTCCTGGGCCAGCTCGAGAAGAAGGGCTACCTGTGCGAGAAGGAATCCTCACTGCCGCCGGCCGAGGCGGCCTGGTGGTCGGCGCATCAGGTGGAGCCGGCGACGGTAGAGAGGCGGCTGGCGGAAACGCCGGTGACGTTGCAAGCCTTCGGCGTTGAGACGGCGCCTCTCGCCGACTTGTTGCGGGCGCTGCGTGTCCGCGTCGAAGAAGATGGTCCCTTCGGCGTGGTCGCGGCCGACACGTATCTGCGCGAGGAATTGCAAGCGTTTAACACCGAGGCATTGCGGAGCGGACGGCCCTGGCTGTTGATTCGCCCCGTGGGCCGACAGCTGTGGATCGGCCCGCTGTTCCGTCCCGGTGTCACCGGCTGCTGGGAGTGCCTGGCCCAGCGGTTGCGCGCGAATCACCCTGTTGCCGCCTACGTGAACGCGAAGACCGGCAGCCAGCTCGCCGACGACCCGGCGCACACGGCGGCCACGCTGCACATCGCCTGGAGCCTGGCGGCGCAGGCGGTCGCGGTGTGGATCGCCCGCGGCGAACTGCCGTCCCTCGAAGGTACCATCCAGACGTTCGACGTGGCCGCATGGAAGATGCAATCGCATATGCTGATTCGTCTACCGTACTGCCCGGCCTGCGGCGCGCGGGAAACGATCATCGATGGAGAGGCGCGGCCGTTGATTTTGCAAAACCGGCCCAAGACATTCACGCAGGACGGTGGGCATCGTGTCGTCGCGCCGGAGGAGACGCTGGAACGCTATGGCCGGCACGTCAGCCCCATTACCGGTGCCGTGAGCATGTTGGAGCGCGTGGGCGTGAGCAACGACGGCGCGATGCACGTCTATCTCGCCGGCACCAACCTTGCTCGCCGCCATCGCAGTCTCGATCACCTGCGCGGCGACCTGCGCAACATGAGTTCCGGCAAGGGCGTCAGTGATGTGCAAGCGCGGGCCAGTGGACTCTGTGAAGGACTGGAGCGATATTCCGGTGTCTTCCGCGGCGATGAGCCGCGCCGCCGGGCGCGCCTCCGCGATTTGGGCGAAGCCGCTTTGCCCCCCAACGAGTGCATGCTTTTCAGCGAACGGCAATACCGCGAACGCGACGCCTGGAACAACCGCAAGTCTACTTACAACTATGTGCCCCGGCCGTTCGATCCCGAAATGGAAACCGAGTGGACGCCGGTATGGTCGTTGACGCGGCGCGAGTCGCGCTATCTGCCCACGGCATTTTGCTACTTTAACTATCCCTATCCGGATCACGAACCGTTCTGTGTCGCCTGCTCGAATGGCAACGCCGCCGGTAACACACTTGAAGAGGCGATTTTGCAAGGCTTCTTCGAGCTGGTCGAACGTGACAGCGTCGCTTTGTGGTGGTATAGCCGGGTGCGCCGGCCGGGCGTCGATCTGGATAGTTTCACCGATCCGTACCTGGGCACGCTCCAGGAGTTTCTGCACGGGCGCGGGCGGGAGATGTGGGTGCTCGATTTGACCTCCGATCTGAACGTGCCGGTGTTTACCGCGGTCTGCCGCTACCTCGCAGGAGCCGAGGAGCGCATTGTGCTGGGTTTCGGTGCACACCTGGATGCGCACATCGCTCTCTTGCGTGCCGTCACCGAGATGAACCAGATGTTGTCCTCGCTCTTGCAAGAGCCGGACCGCGAGGTATTGGCCGAGCATGTCACGGATCAAGAGACGGTCCACTGGCTGCGCACGGCGACGGTGGCGAACCAGCCGTATTTGTTGCCCGACGAGGCCGTTTTGCCGCGAAGGGCTTCGGCCTATGCGCGAACATGGAGCGACGACGTGACCGAGGATGTGCGGGCCTGCCAGGTGCTGGTGGAGCGGCAAGGGATGGAGATGCTGGTGCTCGATCAGACGCGGGCGGAGATCGGTCTGCCGGTTGCCAAGGTGATCGTACCCGGCCTGCGGCACTTTTGGGCGCGGTTCGCACCGGGCCGATTGTACGATGTTCCCGTGCGTCTGGGCTGGCTGCCGCGATCGCTGGCCGAAGACGAGCTAAATCCCATTCCAATGTTTTTGTAAAAATCCAAAATCCGAAACTCGAAATCCGAAGGAAAAACAAAATCAGAATGTCCAATCCACCGAAACCTATTGTTTCGGATTTCGGATTTCCGCGCAGCGGCGTTGCTGTTATCGTGGCGCGAAGGCGTGGCGATCGAGTCTCTGGCTGGCGGATGGCGTGTGCGCGGGCCGGGCGGCAGCGATGATGGAATCATAACCGGGAGTGTTCGCATGAATTGGCGTTGGGGAAGAGTTTTTCTTATCGTGGCGGCCCTTGTTGGGAGTTTCAGTGGAATTCGGGCTGAAGAGTCGATCGATCTTCGTTTGGCCAAGCAGTATTTCGAGGAAGCCGAGAACCTCTGGAAGCAAGATGGCGGCCGAGTCTGGGGACGCCCTCTCAATGGCCCCCTCTTGTTTGTCGATCGGAAGGCAAGGCGCATGGTAGCCAACCAAGCCGATGCCGAGGGCCGTCTACGGAAGGAAGGCTCGCTGTTTGTTGGTGAATTGCCCGCCACCCTCACCGTTGCCAACACGACGATCCGGTGGGCCGGGGTGCGGTGGATCATGGTGCTCTGGCCCCTACCCAAGGACACACAGGACCGCCGTGTGCTTCTCATGCACGAATCGTGGCATCGCATACAAGACCAGCTGGGGTTTCCTCCTGCCGGACCAATCAACGCGCACCTGGACACGCTGAACGGACGCTACTGGCTCCAGCTCGAATGGCGCGCCCTCGGCAAGGCCCTTGCCGAGCGCGGGGAGAATCGTCGGGCTGCCGTGGAAGATGCCCTGCTCTTTCGGGCTTACCGGCACAAGCTCTGTAAGGACGCCGCCAAGGAGGAACGCTTGCTCGAAATGCACGAGGGGTTAGCTGAGTACACGGGCGTAAAACTCTCCGGCATGAGTGATACGGACCAGGCTGCCTACGTGGTCAAAAAATTGGAAGAGCGGCCCCAGACGATGCCCACGTTCGTGCGGTCCTTTGCCTACCTCTCCGGGCCGGCCTACGGCGTTCTTCTTGATTCCCAAGCTGCCGATTGGCGAAAGACCCTCAAGGCCGACGCCGATCTGGCAAAGACGCTGGCCGTCCGCTTGCCGGCGCTTGAGGCGAAGGTTCTTCAGGACCGGGCCAAGCGTTACGAAGGGGAGAAGCTTTTGGCGGCGGAGAAGGAACGAGACCGGGAGCGGCAGAAGCTCATTGCGGAGTACCGTGCTCGCTTCGTCGATGGTCCGGTGCTGGTCCTTCCGCTCCAGAAGCTCCAGGTCTCTTTCGATCCGCGGTCTATCCAACCCCTGGAAGGTGTCGGGATGGTTTATCCGTCCCTTCGCATCGTGGACGAATGGGGAACGCTCACGGCTTCAAAGGGCGCAGTGATAACCGCGGATTTCAAGAAGGTTTACGTGACGGCGCCGAAGGAACCGAAAGCCCGGCCGCTTCGTGGGGAGGGCTGGGAGATTCAGTTGACTCCGGGGTGGCAAGTGGAGCCGGGAGAGCGCAAGGGTGATTTCCGGGCGAGGATGGGCAAGTAGGAGTGTGACGCCATTGATGTCAATTGGGTGTCAGGCAATGTCTCAGTTTCTTTTGGTTCCCAAACGGAGTTTGGGACCGAGAGGAATTCAATCCCTTTGTCATCCTTGAGGATTCGCGATTCGACTTAATTTTTGGAGGCGCGTCACTTCTTCTTGCTTGTGAGATATAGAAATATGCCCAGAAAAAGACCTCTCGATTGGTCGAAGCTTCCGGAACATCTGCGGTACTTGGCTGCGCCGGCCGAGAAATATGGCGGCCTTCAGTTCGACAATCGAATCCTCGATTACCTGGAGAAAAGGATGACAGAGGGAGAGCGAGGAGAATTGATTGAACTTGGTCTGAACATGGCGCGAGATTGGGATGACATTAACTCGTGGCTTGACAAGTTCGACTTTAGCAAGCATCGTGAGGCTGAGCTTGTTTACTTCACAGGCCACATGATTGGTCTGGGAAATGACAGCGGCGTGTTCGATACCTGGCCTTGGCGGAAATAGGAAATTGAAGCACGCCTCTGTCATCAAGTGAAGATGTTACCACAAACAACGAAAAGCCAAGCGGATGAGTTGCGGCGGCGACTTCCGACTTACGGTTGGGAGATGGCGGAGATCGAACTACCATTCGAGGACGAATGGTGGGCTGCTGAGTTCTGGGTCATCGAGTCGGCGTGGTCGCCGCAAGGAGTGCGACTTTATCTTACGTTTCTGGTTGATCCGATGGGTGGATGTGATGACATCTGGGCAGTTCACGCTTCAAAGGAGCGTCCAAGGGAGCGACCCGTGGACAACAATCCCGTAATGCGTTTGGGACATGGCTGGCAGAGGGAACTGCGAACCTTCCTCGGAAGTCTGGATGGGTTTCGTACCGAGCCGCCATAGGAATGAGTAGAAGTCTCCATTGAAGGGAAATCCTACGCCGAGGCGTGAACGAATACATATGTCGCAGAGGCAGTGTTATCGCTATTTGACACTGGATGACAGGGCAGCGGTGAGAGGCGGCAGGTTGGCAAACTGGTCCGCCCACTTCGCCGTAACTGTCCGCAGAGCAATCGTTTGAGCGACCGCAGCACATTGCCAACAGGGGTGGCTGACCTGGCGATGTGACCAAGTCCCTTTTGGCCTGTGACTCGATTCATGAAGCCATCCAGAATCAGAATGTACACTCGACGATACTATCTCCGTCCGCGAACCGGGGGCGGCGAAACCGAAGTGTGGTTATCCTCGACGGGGCTTTACGGTACTCGATAAAGGGTGATTCGTCACCCTCGGATTGTATCGAGAACCAAAATAAACCGTCGGGGAGCTTCCGCCATGAACTTCGCTCCGATGTCCGCGAATCCATCGCGTTTCTTCGTCAGGCTTTCCGCGCTATGCCTCATTCTCTCGGGCGTGTTCGCCATCGCGCTGGGCGTTGCCGGACGCTTCTTGCCCCATGATGAGCGTTTCCTGGGCATGTCGGCCCGCGATTTGTGTGCTCTGCACGGTTGCCGCATTGTTCATTTCATGATTCACGATCGTGTCTCCTTCGGCGGGGCCGTGATCGCCACGGGGCTACTTTATCTGTGGCTGGCGGAATCACCCCTGCGGCGCGGCCAGGCGTGGGCGTGGTGGGCATTGCTGCTCTCCGGGTCCATCGGCTTTGGCAGCTTCTTCGCCTACCTCGGTTATGGCTATCTCGATAGCTGGCATGGGCTGGCGACGCTTGCTCTCTTGCTCTGCTTTCTGCTCGGCCTGGCCACTCGGTCCCGTATGCGCGATAAACGAGAGGGCATACGCTGTTTGCTGCAACCGTCGGTGCGCTGGTCCTACCGTTCGCCGGCCGGGCTGGGACGGGCATGCTTGCTGGCAACCGCGGTCGGACTGGTGGTGGGGGGATTCACAATCCTGATGGTGGGCATGACGTGCGTGTTCGTGCCGCAGGATCTGGCGTACATGGGCCTGGAGGTCGAGTCATTGCACGCTCTTAATCCGCGGCTGGTTCCGCTGATTGCTCATGACCGTGCCGGCTTCGGCGGGGCCGTGTGCAGTTGCGGCGCGGCCCTGCTTGCGTGCGTGTGGTGCGGCAAGCCGTCGCGGAGCCTGTGGTGGGTGCTGGCCTTGGTCGGCACCATTGGCTTTGGGACCGCCATCGGCGTTCATCCCGCTGTTGGTTATAACGATGCCGTCCATCTCGCGCCGGCAGTCGTCGGGGCGATCGCCTACCTGACGGGTCTGATTCTCACGTTTCGACCGATGAGGAGCGGCGCGGCGGGAGCGGAATCTGGCCCCTTGGGGGGTGGCGGGCTAGTTTATACTCCGCGCGGGGGGATCGGGGTACGTTGCCTCGCCGGCGTTGCGGGTTGGCCGCAAGAATCGAGAAGTGGGTGATCAAGGGAGCAAATGCGATGCGAAAGCGGCTTGTGGGCATGGCAATCGTTTTCGGAGTGGTGGGGATCGTTGGTCCGACGCTGGGGCAGAGGTGGCTGCACGGCATCATCTGGCCGGAGCCTCCGGTGGTGACGCCGGGCGAGGACAACAAGGCGCCTTCCGATGCCATCGTGCTTTTTGAGGGCAAGAACTTCGACGCCTGGGAAGGCGCCACGAACTGGAAAGTGGATGAGGACGGCGGATTCACCGTCAAAGGCCCCCTCCATACCAAACAGGCTTTCGGTGATTGCCAGCTCCATCTGGAATTTGCTACTCCCAAAGTGGTAAAGGGAAGCGGTCAAGGACGCGGCAATAATGGCATCGGCTTGATGGGCGCTCGCTACGAGATCCAGGTGCTCGACTCGTATCAGAACAAGACCTATCCCGAAGGCCAGTGCGCGTCGGTGTACAACCAGAAGCCACCGATGGTCAACGCCTCGCGCAAGCCCGGCGAATGGCAGAGCTACGACATCATCTTCACGGCCCCGCGATTCGATCAGGAGGGGAAGCTCCGCAAACCGGCCTATGTGACGGTGCTGCACAACGGCGTGGTGGTGCAGAACCATACCGAGATTAAAGGGAACACCTTCTACGAGCGTGAAGCGGCGTACAGCAAGCACGCGGACAAGGAGCCGTTGGTGCTGATGTACCACGGCAATCCCGTCCGTTTTCGCAATATGTGGATTCGCGAACTCCACGAATTGGAGGGCAAACCGGGCGGTAAGAAAGGGCCCGAAGGGCAGTGATGGCTATCCGGAGTTTTCCGAGCCGCGCCCGCAGCGGTTGTAGAGCCGCGACCGTAAGGGAGCGGGAGGCAACACCGCTCCCTTACGGTCGCGGCTCTACAACCTACGCTCTGGCGAGCAGAGATAGCGCGTGAACCATTCGGCCGCGAGGCGGGCTACTTCTTCCAATTTTCCCGGTTCCTCGAACAAGTGCGTCGCTCCGGGCACGATCTCTAGGTGTTTCTGGGGTGCGCCGAGCTGGGCCAGCGCCTCTTGGTTTAGATCAATGACCGGCTTATCATCGCCGCCGACGATGAGCAGCGTCGGGGATTTGACCGCCGGCAACGCATCGTCGGCCAAATCGGGCCGTCCCCCGCGGGAAACGACTGCCCGGACCCGATCCGGCCGGCGCGCCGCGGCCACGAGGGCGGCCCCGCCCCCGGTGCTGGCGCCGAAGTAGCCTACCGGCAGACTGGCCGTCCGCGCGTCTTCGGCCAGCCAGTCGGTAGCACCGATCAATCGGTCTGCAAGTAGACCAATGTCGAAACGTAGATGGCCCGTGTATCGATCCGCGGCCTCTTCATCCTCGGTGAGCAGATCGATAAGCAAGGTGGCCAGGCCGGCGTCGCGGAGCTGGCCGGCGACGAAGCGATTGCGCGGACTGTGCCGGCCGCTGCCGGAGCCGTGGGCGAACAGCACCACGCCGCTCGCCCCCTTCGGCACTCCGAGGTTCCCCTCCAGTGCTGCCGGGCCAGCCTTCACGCGAACCGACTCTTCGAGGGTTGTGGTTGCCGTCGTTGTATTCATGGGAAGATCCCTCTACCGCATGGGCAAGGCCGGCTCGGAGACGTGTCCGAGCGTTTCGCCGCTCAAACTCTCATCGCCGGTCTTCACCGCCAGGTCGCCCAAGGAGACGATGCCCGTCAACTGTTTGTCGTGGTTGAGCACTACCAGCCGGCGGATCTGGCTCTCTTTCATCAACTGGGCCGCTTCTTCGAGATCTTGATCCTCGAAACAGTAAACGACGTCCGGCGTCATGATGTCTTGGATTCGGGTCGATTTCGGATCAAGCCCCTCGGCGATGGCGCGGATCACGATGTCACGATCGGTAATCATGCCCACCAGCCGATCGTTCTCGCCGCAGACGGGCAAGGGTCCCACGTCCAAATCCCGCATCTTTCGCGCCGCTTCCTGGATGGAGGCGCTGGGACGCGCGCATTCGACGTCGCCAGTCATAACTTCTCTCACTTGCATGGTCCTCCCCCTTTCCTTCCTGTGTATGGTGGTCTGAAGGATGTCTTTAGGAGGATATTCCCGCAAGCAGCGTGCCATATCTCGACGATCGGCGGAGAAAGGAAAGGTTTTGGACGTGGATAAAAGCGTTAGCGATTCGGCTTCAGCACCACGCGGAAGCTGAGATCTTTAGCGGTTTGCTCGAACCCTTCGCTGCGGATGGACCGTTCGCGCTCGTCTTCGTCTATTCTCGCGTAGCTGGGAGGTTTCTCGTCCAGAAAGCTCCAGCCGCGGAGATTCACATTCTCATCGAATACGCCAAAGCCGTGCATCAGATGCACTTTGTTCCCTCTTCGCGTGTCGTCCGTCCACTCGGAACCATTGCCAGCCATGTCGCGGCAGCCGTACACGCTGATGTCGTCCTCGGTTCCAGGGGAGCCGTTGGGGAGAGGTTTCTTGAGTCGGACCGCTATTCGGAGTTTGTTCTCGTCGTCCCATTGTCCCTGGTATGGACCTTCGCCGCGGTCTGGATGATAGCGCCCGGCAGCCTTGTCCCACTGTACGCACGAAGGGAGCCGGCCGCCCAGCCACTCCGCGAAGGCGTTCGCATCCGTGACGGCCACATCTCGAACCGGTGCGCGGTCATCGTCCGCGTGTTTCTTCCAATTCTCATTCCGTACTTTGTCGGGATTCTGCTCCGCGAAGAAACGGAATTGCTCCCAGCTGATCTTGAAGCGGGAGATGTAAAACGTGGAAGGATTGTCATGCCCGCCGGCGTCCGCGCGCCAGTATTGCTTCTTGTGAGGCACCAGCACGAACTCGACGGGAGACTTCCCGGTCAAGGGGCGGCGAATCTGCTTGTAGTATTTCACACCGCTGTCGTCTTCTTCCGTCTCCGGACCCATCGCCTCGAAATCTTTCGGTAGATAAAGGATGGTCAAGCCAAATTCGATTTTCACGTCCAGCTTTTCATTATCCGTTTGCAAATGGACTCGTTGCGTGCTGGGTTTTGCCTCGTCCTCGACACGTATCGAAACGTTGACGCAATCTCCCCCTTCGGGCAATTCCGCCTGGATATGCACCATCGGCAGCTCTTCTTCGGGAAAGAGCCGAGCCGGTCCCCCAAAGTTCTCACGCTGGATCGGGATGATGAGAACTTGCGAGCGGCCGGTGTCCACCTGCACGGATTTCATTTCAGGCGACAGGATGCGGGGATGTCCCCAGAAGAGGAGGAAGAGAGAGACGAGCAATCCTCCCGCGGCCAGGCAAGCGAAAAGAGCGATGACGGCCGTCAGCCAGCGCCGCGGCGGCGGCGCGGCGGGATGGAAGACCGCTTCGAGCGCCTGGACGAACGCCGTGCAGCTGGCATAGCGCTGGCGCGGATTGGGGTTGAGCGCCTTGCGGAGCACGCGCTGCTCGGCCGGCTCCAGCGGCGTCAAATCAATTTGCGCATTGCGGATCTCGTTCATCAGCGAAGGGATGGTCCGGCCCTTGAAGACGCGGCGATTGAGCCGCAGCTCCAGGTAGCTGATGGCGAGGCTCCATTGATCGCTGTGGATGCTGAATTTGTTCTCCCACACTTCCGGAGGCATGTACGTGGGGGTGCCGCAGAAGGTGGCGTTGACCATGCTGTCCGTATCGCGCAGTGGGCGCGCCAAGCCAAAGTCGGCCACCTTGACGTGGCCCTTGAGCAAGAGAATGTTGGCCGGCTTGATGTCGCGGTGGTGAATCCCCTCGGCGTGAAGAAAGTCCAGCGCCTCGGCGGCCTCGCGCAGATAACGGAGCAGCTCGTCTCGCGGGATGCCCGGCTGCCCTTGCTTTTGGTAGTGCTCTGCCCGGTCGGTGAGGCTGCCGTCGGCCAACTCCATGGCCACATAGAGCCGGCTTTTGTGGACCCAAAAGGCGTGAATCGGCATCAAATGGTTATGGCGGAGTCGTTTGACATGCTCCAGCGAGCGCAGCTCATACTGCGCCTCGTGGGCTTCCAAGGACCGCGACAGACGCTTGACGGCCACCTCAACGCCGCCCGGCGCCTCGGCCTTCCACACTTCGCCCAGGGCGCCCGAGCCGAGGCGCTTGAGCAGGCGGTAGCCGCCGGCCAACGGCACGACGTTCTTCTGATCGCCCGTTGAATCGATGGGAGGCTGGAGGATTTCTCCGGTCTTATTCCCCGAATGCGGCGGCGATTTCACCACTTCGTCCTGATCGGATGCTTGCGGCTCCGAGACCACGGAGTCGGCGCTATCGGATGGAGTCAGCGTCTTTGGCGGCGTGTTCGCGGTAAGGTTGGGCGCGCCGGCATGTGCCTCCGCGCGGTCTGCTACTACCTTGGCCGCCGCAAGCAAGCGCGGATACTGAGTGGGGAACCGTTGTTGATAATCGGCCAGAAGCGGGCGATCGCCGTGTTGCCAGCGGACACGGTATTCTTGATAGATCAGCTCCACCGGAAGCGAGGCGGTCCCGCCCAGTTCCGGAAATTGATGGACGTAGAACTCCAGCAAGGTCGGCATGCCCCTCCGCCAGCGCATGTCCAGATCGACGCGAACCAGCTCTTGCAGAGCAGCCAGCCGGAGGAAGTCGCCGGGAGGCGGAAGGAAGGGAGCCAAATCGGGAGGAGGCTTGGCCGTGGAGGTCGCGCGCCAGGCCTGCTCCAGACGGTCGGCCAGCTGGAGCAAGGGAGGCAGCGTCGGAATTGTCGGCAACGGAGCCTCTATATCTTCGGGCACTGGCATGGAAGCTCTGCCTCACACCGAGGGCGATGATGGAGATCGCTCCGTTTTGAAATTGCTTTCCCTCATCCCCAGGCTGAATCGCGTTATGAATCTCGGCCCGCGAGCAAGCCGCAACGAGGGACGGCCCAGACGTACACCATTATTGTTTGGATTGTAACACGAGGGGCGAAAGCTGCAACTCGGAAGCCGATCGCGTCGGGGCAGGTGATGGAATAATCCGCAATCTAGGAAAATAACGCCGAGGTAACCCCGTCGTCCATTTTTTCAACCCGGCGAGCGGGGTTGCGTCAGCGCCCCGAGAGAGGCATTCGGGGCGCTAACGCAACCCCGCTCCCTCTTGCTTGCGCTGCGGGCGGGTGTCAAACTAAGCAGAGTTTTCCCCAACTGAGAGGAGAATGCGAGAATGCCCCGCACATGCCTCATCTTCCTCTTTGTCTCGCTGTTGCTGTTGGCAGGGACGGTGGCTCCGGCTGCCGAAGACGAGTCGCCTCCGGCAGACAAGGAGCCTCTCTTGCGCGTCGATCCGGGCGGGCCGGCTGCTTTTGTCACGGCGCTGGCGTTCAGCCCCGACGGCAAGTCCCTCTACGCCGGGGGATGGGACAAAGTGATTCGCGTTTGGACGCAGAACGACAAGGGGGAATTTCAACTCAGCCCCACCGCATTTCGAGTCCCCATCGGACCTGGACTCAACGGTGCGATCAATGCCCTGGCGCTGTCGCCGGATGGCGAGTGGCTGGCCGCCGCGGGGAACGGCATGGCCCGGCAAATCGCGGGGTTTGGCCAGCTCGGCTTTATCGTCCCGGCCTTCGGCGTGCGCGATTCCCGCATGTTCCGCGACATCGGGACCATCTATCTGTTCAACACCCGCGACCGCGGCGTCCGACTGCTGCGCGGCCACCTTGGGCACGTCACGGCCCTGACGTTCGGCCCGCAGCGAGGCAAGGCCGTCCCCCCGCTCCTGTCGGTGGCCGTGGAGGAGAAGAAGGAAAACCCAGTCGAGACGCAGTTGACGACTCGCCTATGGGATGTGGACAAGGGCGAATCCATCGCCGTCCTGTCCGGGCTGCCCAGCAAGAAGCTGGGCAGTCGATTGCCCGGCGTGGCCCTCTGGAAAAACGATGGCGACGCCGGCGCGATGCGGGCTGCGCTGGCTCTGTACGACGGCAACCTTCGCCTTTGGGAGCCGGGCCGCGATCCAGCCCGCGTGCAGGAAGTGGAGGATCTCCGCAACAATCTGACCGTGGCGCATCTGGGCGATGGCCGACTTCTGACCGCGGGCTATGATCTGACCTCGAAACAATGGCATCTCGCCCGCTGGTCGGTGCCGGCCGAGGGCCAGCCGCAGCAGGATCGATGGGGAGTTCTTGGCGACGGCTTTGCCCGGGCGCTCGCGCCATTGTCGCGCGAGGGCGACGGCGCTGCCGACCTCGCGGCCATCCTTGTGTTGGTGCCGGGTCAAAAAGGTTCGCCCCATCAGTATCGCCTGCGAATCGCGGACCTGACCGATGAGAAATTCCGCATCGTCCGCGACGTGCTGCTGTGGCGGGACGCCGTCGTCCGTCAGGCGCCCGTGGCGGCATCGCTTCGCGGGAAGCATTTGGCCGTGGCCGGCAATTCGGACCATAGCATTCATGTGTATCCTCTGGGCGGCCTGCTTGGTGATAAGCAGCCCGCGCCGCAGATTCTCCGCGGAGACGCGGTCCTTTTCCGCCATGCCTCGTTCATCCGCCGCGGCAAGGATCTTGGCCTGCTGCTCAACCGCAATTCTCGCAAGAAGCGCGGCGAGGAAGCACCGCAGCCGGACAGACAAAAGGGCGATTGGGTATTCGATTTCGGCAAACGCCGTCTGACCGACGATCTGACAGATTGGCAAGCCGCACGGCCGAAAGCCGGCTCCTGGCAGACGAAGCTCGCCGGCGACGAACGAACCCTCCTCGTTTTCGATGGTGATAAGAAGATTGCGACTATAGCGATTCCCAAAGACGAAGAAATTACAGACTACACCTTGTTGCCTCCTGACGAGTCCATAAAAGTGCCCCTCCTGGCAGTCGCCGCTCACAAGGACGGACAGCCACGATTGGCCCTTTACAATGCGAAATCCGGCGAGCGGCTGCGCGAGCTTACCGGACACACGGAGCGTCTGCGGTCGCTGGCCTTCGCCCCCGATGGCCGGCTGCTCGTTTCGGCGGCGGACGATGGTACGGTTTGCGTGTGGTCGCTGACCGATCTCGCCACCATTCTGGGGAAGCATGGCCGGCTGCCGGGAGTCACCGTTGGACCGGCGGACAAGGGAGCGAAGGCGGTAAAAGTCCTGGAGGTTGAGAGTGACAGCCCTCTCCGCGATAAGCTCAAACGAGGGGATGTCCTCGTCGGCCTGATGGTGAGCAAGCAGCTCCGCCGGATCGATTCGCCGCGCGGCTTCTACGAGGCGCTTTACCGGCTTCGTCCCGGTACGGAGATCAGTCTGCGCCGCGGCGATCCGGACGGTGGCGACGACATTTCGTTTCGTGTCGGGCAGGGCATCGACGAGCGAAAGCCGCTGTTCTCGTTGTACGTGGTTGGCGGCCCCAACGTCTCGGATTGCGAGTGGATCGGCTGGAGTCCAGTCGGGCCGTATGGGGCCAGCTCGCCCAAGGCGGAAAAATACCTCGGTTGGCATTTCAACACCGGCGATCCCAAGGCGCCGACGCGCTTCGCCGATGCCGGCCAATATCGGAAGTATTATTATCGCGAAAACCTTCTCGATAAGCTCATCCAGCGCGGTTCTCTGGGACAAGTCGAGCTGCCGCGCTTGCCGGCTCCCGTCATCGGGCTGTGGGTCGAGGACGACGGCCGCTTGCTGCCCCAGCAAGGGCAAGAAGCGCGAATCGTGCGCCGGCCGCGTGTCGATCTCAAGGCGGCCGTGTTCGAGCGTCCTCTTTCCTCCTTGTCCTCGCTGACCTGGCGGCTCGACAACGGCCCGGCCGCGCCTTTTGATCTGGACCAACCAGGCGAAGCCTCCTTCCGAATCCCTATCACGCTCTCGCGCGGCGAGCATAGTTTTGTCGTCACGGCGCGGACGCGAGATGTCTCGATGCAACCCACGACCAGGACCTTGACCCTGCGTTACCAGCCGCTCCCGCCGGAAGTGGCAATCAAAGAGTCAGGCCGGCAGCATCTCGTCCGTCAGGCCGATTTCACGCTGGAAGCTGACATCAAACCGAAAGTTGACGGCGAGAACATCCACGTCACTATCTTGCACCGGCACGAGGAGGGACAGGAGAAGCCCTATACTAAGACATTTGCGAGCCGCGGAGGGGATAAAAATGCTGCAATCACTATCAGGCATCGATTGAAGCTGCGCCCAGGCAACAACGAGATCGAAGTGAGCGCAGTTCATGGTGGCGCCCCGGCCGGCGCGGTGGAGCAAGAGACAGGCCGGAAGACGCTTTCCGTGTTCTATTACTTCAAAGCCAAACCGCCGGTGATCGCGTTCCGGCAGATCGTGCCGGTCACGGGGTCCGAGAAAGAAGAAGCACTCGCCGTGGATGTCTCCCGGCCGATGCTCGTCCGCCGGCCGGTTGTGATTCTTATCGGCCAGATCAAGTCCGAGGAGGAACCGTTGACCGAGGCGCAGTGGGACCGCGGCAAATCCACGCGGCAAATCCGGCTCGATCGTTTTGAACCCGGCAAACGCACCGAGTTCTCGTTCGAGCAACGCATCGTTCTCAAGCCGGGAAGACAGAACATTCGCCTCCAAGCTCAGACGAAGAACAGCGACAAGATCGAGCATCATTTAACGCTCGAATACCAGCCGCCGGTCCCCGTGGTGTCCAGCATCATGGCCCCGCGCGATGGAGAAGTCCTTGAAGGCAGCGAGGACACGAAATCCATTCGCGTGCGTGCCGAGGTGCACCTTCCTCCTGATGCGCAGCCGTACAAGGCAGCGATTCTGATCAACGGAAAACAGACATCGCAGACTCCCGTTGTCGACGAGAAGTCGGGCGCTCTCATCGGAACCGCGGTGATTGGGCCAGGGGAGAGCCGTATCTGGGTGGAGTTGAGCAATGAATGGGGAGCATCCAGCTCCAGCGAGGTGGTTGAGGTCCGCTACGTCCGTCCGCCCGTCCTCACAGGGGAGCCGGCGCACGAGCCGGTTCCCGGAACGTCTCTCCTCAATCTGAGGGTGCCAGTGCTATCCCCTTCGCCTCTTGAGCGCGAATCCCTGCATATCGAAGTGAATGGCAAAGAGTCTGTTCCCAAGGAGATCCGGCTCGAACCGGGCGAGAAGAATCGCTGGATGGTACGGCTCTTGCGCGTGCCCCTCGATGCGGGCAGCCGGGAGCAAAAGATTGTCCTGCACTTTGCGAACACCGAAGCCGCGTGCCGCTCTCCCGCCGTTTTCGCGATCCGATCCGAGGCGGTGCTGCCGGCGCCCGAGGCGGAATTCCTGGAGCCGCGGCAAGACCTGGCTGTCTCGAATCCGCTCGTGACGGTCCGCTTCCAGATCCGCTCGGAAGGGAAGCTGGAGACTGTCCGTCTGCTGCGGGATGGGAGTCCGCTTCGATCCTTCGACGCTGGCGGCGCTCGTCGAGTTGGAGAGAAATACGAGCTAACGGCAACAACCGAGGTTGAGTTGGAGCCGCACGACAATCGGCTGAGCGTCGAGGCGGTTAGTATCAGCGGCCGGCTGCCGGAGAGTCCGCGGCTGGTCCTCACGTATGTCCCGCCGCCCTTGCGGATCGAGATTGAGAAGCTAACGGAGTTGAGCCGGGACGGAGTGGCCCGGATGCCGCGGCGGCGGGAGCGGGGAACGCTCGTTTTCCCGGAAGCGGCGACCGGCCAGGTCTGGCTTCACGGCCGCGTCTTGTGGGCCGACAAGAAAGCCAACCGGCGCGAGGATTATTTTCGCTTGCGAGTCTTCGTCAACGGGTTCCAGCAAATTCCGGTCGATGTAGTGCGCGAGGGCGACAAGACGGAAACGCCGTTCCGCGTGCTGTTGCTTCTCAACCGCCGCACGGGCAATCGCATTAGCCTGGTCGCCTCGCGTCAGGACGCCGGAGGTTTCACCGAAGGGAGTGTAGACTGCGCCGAACCGATCACGGCCCAGCGGCTTCATGTTCTCGCCCTCAGCCCGTATTCGCGGCCCGATGAGGTCAAGGAGCGGCTCCGAAAAGCGATTCATAAGGAAGTGAATTTCTTACGACCGCTGACCGGCTCTCACGTCTCTCCTCATTACCTCAACAATCAACTGTACGAGTTTCAGCAGGGACTCCTAGACGATCGGCAGAAGGCGGTGAGCGGCAAGGGCACGCTGAGAAATGATGTGTTGATTCTTTACTACGAAGGCGGCGAGAAGATTGGCAGCGAAGGGCATTTCTTCGAGACGTATTCCTCATCGGGCGAAAAAGCCTTCGGCATGCCCTGCGATAAACTGGTGAGTTACCTCGTGAATATCCCCGGCGCTCACGTGCTTCTCCTGGACGTCGATCGGCCCGCGCTCGATAGACAGGAACGCTCCCGTGACAAGATCGAGCGCTGGAAGGATGACTATCCGGACGCCCACACGCATGTCGTCGTGATGCGGTGCGCTCGCCGCGGCGAACCGGGAC